>JAZSFX010000037.1:0-2636 GCA_045532455.1 Clostridia bacterium | reverse complement strand
AATTTTGTTAGAAAAATGTTAGAAATGGCTAGAAAAACCGCTAGATAAGGGTGTAAAAACAAGGTTTGAACCTCGCTTAAACCCGCACGGTTAAGCCATTTGTAGGGGTACAGTTACAGTGTAACCGAGGGGATTTCGAGTCAGCTTGGTTATAACCTCTTCAATACCTTTCCTAATGCAAAACATCTTTTGTATTTTACCATATATGTTAGCTTTTGTCAAGTATTTTAATTAAAACCCACGCAAAATAAAATCACTCATTATTCAATTCAATCGCCTTTATGGTATCTTCAATCGACATATTCTGTTCTTTTGCTATTCGTGATATATCGTCATACTCATACTTTTCACGTGTTACGCCAAAGCCAACCAAAATATTTTGTCTTACCTCACCAAAATTAGTAGATATGGTTTGGGTTGTTTTGCTCAGTGCATAATTCTTGCACACAGTTTCGCGAATATTAAAAGCAGTTGTGTGTTTAAACAACAGATGAATAACATTTTCTTTAATTTCTGCACTGCATACAATCCGCAACAGTGTTCCTAGGTGATTATTTCTCATATTAATCGGCATTGTATATGCCTCTAAAATGCCTGCATCAAAAAGGCAATCTGTGGCATAATCAATCGCCTCAGAAGTCATATCATCAATATTACAGGTAAGCTCTATAATGCTGTTTTTATCTTTCTCGGTCTCTCCAAGCATAGCGCGTACACAAGCCGATACACCAAAATCCTTTTTACTCATACCGTATCCGATAGTTGAAATTTCCATAACAGGCATATCACCAAACGAACACGCAAAATATTTAAGTAGCGCTGCACCAACAGTTGTACATAACTCTCCCTTGACATTGTCGCTATAAACGGGAACGCCGCGCAATATCTGTGCGGTTAAGGGTGAGGGGGCAGACGAATCTCCATCACGTTTCTCAACCTGACTTATGCCAACTTGTATGGGTGAAACGACAATATTATCGGGTGCAATTTTATCCATCAAATAACACACATAAATTGCACGTGCAACTGCCTTTGTGTTAGACTCCTCGCCAAAAACAACCTCGTTTACCGGAATATTCAGTACACGGCTTTTTGCTTCTGCTATGATATTAAACACCGAAATTACGTCGGATTTAACCTTATGAGACATAGAAAGTTCTGCAACAAGATTTTTAATATCGAATAAGTTGGTATAAGTTTGATGACGTCTGTGCGAGTGATGATGACGTCTTAGCGTTTCTCTGCCGTTAACCATTATGGAAACACGCATACCTCTTATACCATCTTGTATTGTTTTTTCGGGTAGAATTGTAACTCGTGGAATTCCAATGGTGTTAAGCTCTTTGATGTATTCGTTGGGATTTGGCATTAGTTCAAGTAGAGCTGAACATAGCATATCTCCCGCTACACCCATTCCGCAGTCTAAAAATAATGTTTTCATTCTTCTACCTCCATACGATTTGTTATGTTAATATATAGTGTGTCAAAAATCGTCAACAGTTCACATTATAACACATTTTTTGCTTATTTGCAATAGCAACAAAGCAATTTTTCTTGGTTAAAATTTATCCAAGAAAGTTTTTGTTTTTCTTGACAAAATATAATGATATATATTATAATAGCATATAGGTACGCATTTTATCTTGTCCATGAACAAGATAGGCGAAAAAATATGTTTTGTGGGGCAGAAAGGCTAAGGGGTTAAGAATGAAAATATTGGTTGTTGACGACGAAAAAATAATGGTAAAAGGAATAAAATTCAATCTTGAGCAAGAAGGCTATGAGGTTATTACAGCCTATGATGGCGAAGAAGCACTTGAAAAAGCGCACGATAGCACAATAGACTTGATTTTGCTCGACTTGATGTTGCCCAAAATGGATGGTTTTACTGTGTGTCGTTCGGTAAGAAGCTTTTCTGACGTGCCAATAATAATGATAACCGCAAAAAGTGAGGATATAGATAAAATTCTTGGTCTCGAATATGGTGCGGACGATTACATAACAAAGCCATTCAATGTAAGAGAATTAACAGCAAGAATAAAAGCAATTATGCGAAGAACAACACCAAAAACAAAGCCTGTTTCCGATAAAGTATTCACGTCGGGAGATATTGAACTCGACTATGACTTCAGACGTGTAAAGGTACGCGGTACAATGGTGGAGCTTACCGGAAAAGAATTTGACTTGTTGGAATTATTCTTAAAAAATCCTGGTAAGGTATATACAAGAGAAATGCTCTTGGAAATTGCTTGGGGCAAAGGAAGTCGTGAAGGCGTAAGAACGGTTGACGTGCATATAAGACGCCTCAGAGAAAAATTAGAAACAAAACCTGCCGAGCCAAAATATCTGAGAACAAAGTGGGGAGTGGGTTATTATTACAAAAAGTAATTTAATCAAAAAAAAGTGGGAGAATTTTGTAAAAGCATTTAAGAACTTCTGCTTTTCTATGCGTTTTACAATAACTGCCGCGTATTTTGCGGTAATATTAGTAACCCTGATTCTGATGTCTACATATGTGGTTGGCCTTATGAGTAATAATCTGTACAACTCAAAAACTGTAGATATGTTTGAAAAGGCCAACATAATCTCAGACTCCGCATCGGAGCAGTGGGATAATGATATAAATATTGCAGGAA
>JAZSFX010000017.1:0-2177 GCA_045532455.1 Clostridia bacterium | reverse complement strand
TACTCCCACTAAGGACATGCCTGAACTTTTCCCGGATTATCTCCACCCAAATGCAGAGGGCAACAAACTATTTGCCAAGCTTATTTCAAGTGTGATTTTTGACGATGGAACCGAACCTTGTATTTTTTAGGAAATTATATTAAAACATAGAAGAGCCTTCCGGACACATCAACCGGAAGGCTCAATTTATGTGTATTAAAATTTGATACGCCTAAACCTGCTAAGAATTGTCAAGAGGAAAATTAAATTTTTTAGGCGGTAAAAATGGGCATAACAAAACAGAGTGGCAAATAGATATTTTTTGTCACTCAACGAAAACATTAAAGGTTTGGGTTAGCAATTTTAATTTAATTGTTCATCAATGGAATTGTAGAGTTCAGTCACTTTTCCATAATAAATTCGTAAAAATTTATTAAGTCCTGCAATCATAGCTTCCTTTCCGCATTTGCCTTCGCTGCGTTTTTTCTCAATAAAAGCATACACAGGCTCGTCGGCTGGCTTATGCTGAATAAGACTCTGTATGACCTCAAATCCGGTCTTGCGAAGGTATCGGTTTCCTCTTTTGGTGATATGTCGTTCCGTAGCGTTAAAAGAGCCGGACTGATATGGTGGAGGGTCTATTCCAGCATATGCAATTAGTGAGTGTTTATTGTGAAATTTGCGTATATCTCCAATCTCGGCAATTAATTTAGGTGCTAAAACATCTCCGATACAGGACATACTTCTTACAACCTGATATTCAGGTAATGTCTTGGCAAGGACTAACATTTGTGCTAAAATAGTGTTGCGAGATGCTTCAATTTCATGCAGCACTCGTATTGCTTCCGTAACGGCTATTGTGGTAGATAGGGAGTTAGGAAGCACAGGGATACCGTTTTGAGCTGCAGTATATAGTCTTTCTGCAGTTTGTTCACAGTTGCGGTATCCCTGTTTTTGTGCCCATTTACAATAATCTGTTGTAAAACGATTTTTACTCATTTTGAGAATGTTATCAAAATGAAGATAACGCTTGACGATACTGCGTATCTTTTCAGTACCTTTATGTTCGTATATAATATTTTGGATGCCGGGCATAACCTGATCACAAAGAGTACCAAAATTAATTTTTGCTTTTACCAACATAGAGGTAGTTTGATAATACTGTCTTGCCAATAGTTTTAATTCCTGATATGTATCTTCCGGTGGCATTACCTGATTAAGCTCATCCCAATAACAAATACCAAACATAGCAATATTGATCGAATCAATACGATCTGTTTTTGCTCTTCTGATATTTTGAGAGCAAAACTTTTGCATACGCAAAGCATTAACAGTGCTGACAAAAATCTCTTTTTCAATAAGTACTGTCACTATGGGAAGATGGTAATACCCTGTACTTTCCATAATTACCTTAACTTCTTCATCGTATGATTTGATGAGAGTTACAAGAGAGAGGATTTCCTCCATAGTATGCTGCATCTCAAATGGTGTTTTCAAAACCTCACCGCCGGGTTTCATAATACAAACTATACTTTTTCCTTTTGAAACATCAATTCCTACACTAATCAATTACATTCCTTCTTTCGTTTTTTGATATGTAATGTTTCCGCCTGTACTTATTACGATTCACTTTGGCTAGTTACACGAACGCAGGACTCATCCCGGAACAACCTGCTTAACCGAATCTTTATAACAAGAAGGAGGATGACAGTTTAAGCCCCGAACGCTAAGTTCACACAAAGAACCGTCAGTCCATTACCTTCTCATTATAACAAAAATAAGCATAACTTGCTAAACTACAGTAAAGTAATTTAGGGCTATGCTTATATAGTACCAAACAAAGAAAAAGAATTATCTTAACATAATCTTAATACAGAAGTTCAACCGTTAATGCCATCTTAAAAAGCATTATGCTACAATGATAATAGAAAATAAGATACACTTGAATGGTGGTTTTGATTATGGATGCAAAAATTAAGAAGCATTTTTCTTCTTCACAAATAATAATATTCGGATTTGCAAGTGCAATCAAAGTCGGAGGCCAAGCGGTCTTAGGAAGACAATCCAAGCCCACAACTCCTTGGCTCACAGAACGACATGGCTACGATCCGACTTGGTGGTTTTGATTATGGATGCAAAAATTAAGAAGCATTTTTCTTCTTCACAAATAATAATATTCGGATTTGCAAGTGCAATCA
>JAZSFX010000033.1:0-31080 GCA_045532455.1 Clostridia bacterium | reverse complement strand
CACAGAACGACATGGCTACGATCCGACTTATAGTAGGTCCGTCGGGTTGTGGAAAATCTACTTTCTTAAGATGTCTTAATATGCTCGAAACACCAGATAGCGGAAAAATATTTCTTGATGGTGTGGATGTAACAAGTCCATCAACAAACATAAACAAGCAGCGCGAAAAAATGATGATGGTTTTCCAGAACTTTAACCTGTTCCCTCACAAAACTATCCTCGAAAATATTACAATAGCACCAATACAACTTAAAAAGCTTACTAAAGCTCAGGCAGAAGAAATGGCAATGTCTATACTAAAAAGAATTGGTCTTGAGGATAAAGCACACGCGTATCCCTCACAGCTTAGCGGCGGACAAAAGCAAAGAGTTGCTATATGTCGCGCGCTGGCAATGGAGCCTGAAGTTATTCTGTTTGACGAACCGACCTCTGCACTTGACCCCGAAATGGTTGGTGAGGTTTTAGACGTTATGAAGGAGCTTGCAAACAGCGGTATTACTATGATTTGTGTAACTCACGAGATGGGTTTTGCACGTGAGGTTGCCTCAAAAATCATTTTCTTTGACCAGGGTATAATAGCAGAAAGTGCACCTCCTGAGGAGTTTTTCTCTAACCCGAAAAATGCAAGACTTAAAGATTTCTTATCTAAGATTTTATAATAGATTTATAAAGGATAATAACGTGAAAATCACGTTATTATCCTCCGGCAGATTAAATTGCACCGCCGTAATTTTCGCACCGATAAAGGTGCGAAACGGCGATGTGCATAATTTCCATTATACGCCTTGTCTGTCCATAAGCATGGTGGCATAATGTTTTTATTACTATTTGTGGACAGAAAGGCTATGGAAATTAATTTGAAAAATAAAAATCATTACCTCAGAATGAGTGATGAGGAGCTTGTTAAAAAAGCGCAGAATGATGATAATATTGCTCTGGAAACAATTCTTTTGAGATACAAAAATCTTGTTGTGGCAAAAGCAAAAACATATTTTATTGCAGGTGCAGATGAAGATGATATGATACAAGAAGGTCTTATTGGTCTTTACAATGCAATAAAAAAGTTCGACGGTGAGCGTTTTCCTTTCTTTAAGGTATTTGCACTTATATGTGTAAAACGTCAAATGCTGAGCGCAATAAGAGAAGCTTCGAGAAAAAAGCACAGACCGTTGAATTCGTATATATCTCTTGATACTTCGTCTGTTAATAATGAGTCGGACACTTCCCTGTCGGAAATTATAGTGTCAGAGAGCGATATGCACAATCCTGAGTCCATGCTTATTAATCAGGAAAGTTTTAATTCTATAGAAACAAAAATCAATCGTTCGTTAAGCTCATTTGAATTTGATGTGCTTATGCTCTATTTAGAAGACAGAAGCTACCGGGAAATTGCAATGATTTTAAAGAAAGAGCCAAAGGCGGTCGACAATGCAATACAGAGAATAAAAAAGAAATTAATATATCTTAGAAGTAATTGATGGGAGATTAACAATGTTTGAAGATAAAAAAATAATATGTCGTGATTGCGGGGCTGAGTTTATTTTTTCAGCAGGTGAGCAGGAATTTTATGAACAACGTGGGTTTAAGACAGAGCCTACACGTTGCAGGGAATGTAGAATTGCTTTAAGGGACAGACTTAAACCCCAACGTACAATGTACGAGGTAGTATGTGCAAAGTGCCAGAAAATTGCTAAAGTGCCGTTTGAACCGCGCCACGACAAACCCATTCTTTGCGAAGAATGTTATAAAAATAACCGTGAAACAAAAAATACAGAGGGCTTTTAAAAGCCCTCTGTATTTTTTATACCCTGTATAGTAATCCGTTTACCAAATCCTCAGCTGCCATCTCTTTTATTTTGTTATGCAGCTTTTTACCCGTTGCATTAAGAGGTATTTGCGATACAAATCTGTAGTATCTTGGTCTTTTGTAGTTTGCGATCATCGGAGAGTTTTTGCAGAATTCCTCAAGTTCTTCGTAGGTTAAAGACTCATCTGCCTTAACAATATATGCAGTTACAAGCTCGCCTCTGATTTTGTCGGGAACAGCAGTTACAATACATTCTGCAACTTTATCAAAGCTGTTAAGTGCTTCTTCGACCTGTGTAGGATATATATTCTCACCCGACGAAATAATCATATCGTCTTTTCTGCCAACTATTGTTACATAGTTATTTTCGTCCCATGTTGCAAGGTCGTTTGTGTAGTAGTAGCCCGCATGGAATTTTCTTTGATTTTCTTCTTCGTTGTTATAGTAGCAATACGCTGCCTTAGCAGGTGATTTTATAATAACCTCACCCACTTCTCTGTTATCCTTTGCTACCTCATCATCAGGCTCAGCGCGCCTGTCAGTGTATGCTTTTACTACTCTTACGTCATCGTCAAGACAAGAGCCGCCTGCAGTTCCTGCCTTATCGGGCAAGTCAAACGGACGTAAAAATGTATTCCATAATGTTTCTGTTGTTCCGTAGCCATTATAGATATTTGGCGTGAGCACGCTCTGGTAACGAATGCATGCCATTCGCTCAAGCGGACTGCCCATTGTAACAATACCCTTTAGCGAGCTTAAATCGTACCCTGACGATTCCTGTTCTTTTGTTAATGTTTCGAGAACTGTCGGCACACCAACAATAAATGTTATACCATACTTTTCTACAAGCTCAAGAGTCAGCTTTGCCTCGAACTTACGCAGTGCTACAACTTGTCCCCCTGCATAAAGTGTTGGTGTAGGGCCTGCGCAGTGTATTCCGCCTCTGTGAAACCATGGTGTTGTATTCATCGTAATATCTGTCTGGTTAAGCGGGAAATGAATCATAATATCGTGTGCTGAAAGCACCTCATTGATACTTGTAAGCGGCACTGCCTTTTGCTTGCCTGTTGTTCCCGAAGTAAACAGTCTTGTTGTTTCGTCATATATGTTAGGCACAAAGTCAATTTGCGGCTCACTCTCGGGTTGTCCTTTTACGTAATCTTCGTATGTAACAACTCCCTCGGGTGCAGCTTGCTTCTTTTCTATGTCCATTAAAATAATGCGCTTGGGGCGATGGTTTACCATAGTAAGCACTTCATCAATAAGGCTTTGATATTCTGCTTCGTATATTAAAATCTCAGGCTTTGAATCGTCTATATTAAGCGCAACCTCGCCTGCTGATAATCTGTAATTTACAGGTGCATTTATTGCTCCAATCTTGTGTGCTGCAACATATGTAAATACAAACACAGGGCAATTTTGCATTATATACATAACTACGTCCCCATGCTTGATATTATCCTTAAGCATTGCATTTGATAGTTTATTTACTTCTGCATTTAATTCATCATATGTCCATTCTTCGTTAGTTTCGGGAAAGCTTAGTGCTAATCTTTTACCGTAGCGGTAAACGTTACGCATATATCCCTCTTTCCAGGTATACTGAGTTTCAAAAACATCTCTGTATTGTTGTAATCTCTTATTTTCCATAAAAAACCTCTCATTTTATTTCTTAAAAAAGCTTCTATAAAACTTCCTTGCTATATATTATACCATATATTTCCCGATTGTTCAATAGTATTTGTAATTATATTATTTTTTCTTTAAAAGAATAAAATCTTATGCAAGTGAAAAACTAACAAAAAAAGAAAGGATAAAAATTATGAATAAACATATAGGCAAACAGACAGTTGAGCTTGCCTCTCCCCCTTTTATTATAAATACCGCCTCAATAGTTGGCAAAAAAGAGGGTGATGGTCCTTTATCGGAATATTTTGACGTTATTTTAAAAGATGATAAATTCGGTGCTGACTCGTGGGAAAAAGCAGAGAGTAAAATCCAGAAAGAAGCAAGTATTCTTGCTATGGAACGCGTAGGCCTGACACCTAATGACATAAATTACGTTTTTGCAGGTGATTTATTAAACCAATGTGTTGGCGCAAGCTACGGTATGAGAGATTTAGAAATTCCCTTTTTTGGACTGTTCGGTGCTTGTTCAACAATGACGGAGAGTATGTCTTTGGGAAGTATGCTGATTTCGGGTAATTATGCAGATTACGTGCTATGCACCACTTCAAGCCATTATTGTAGTGCGGAAAAGCAATTTAGAAATCCTCTTGAATATGGCGGTCAGCGCGCACCGTCTGCGCAGTGGACCGTAACGGGCGCAGGAAGTGTTGTTCTTGCCAAAAACGGTGAGGGACCTAAGATTACTCATATAACAACGGGCAAGGTTATTGATATGGGTATTACAGACGCAAATAATATGGGTGCGGCAATGGCGCCTGCCGCTATTGATACATTAATTGCGCACTTTGAAGATACGGGCAGAAAACCGTCTGATTACGATTTGATTGTAACGGGCGACCTTGGTGTTGTAGGCTCACAGATTCTATGTAAGCTTATGATGGAGGAGGGCTACAATATTTCAAGCATTCACGAAGATTGCGGAAAGCTTATATTTGATATAGACACGCAAGATGTACACTGCGGCGGAAGCGGTTGCGGTTGTTGCGGTAGTGTGTTTTGCGGATATATCTATAAGGAAATGAAAAAAGGCACATTCAAAAGAGTTCTGCTTATGGCAACGGGTGCACTTATGAATACAATGAGCATACAGCAGGGCGAAAGTATTCCGTCTATTGCTCATGCAATATCAATCGAAATATAAATTAAGGGGATATAAATATGGACTATATAAAAGCATTTGTTGTTGGCGGACTTATATGTGTTATAGGTCAGATATTGGTTGATAAAACAAAACTCACTCCAGGCAGAATATTAGTTTCGTTTGTTGTTAGCGGTGTATTTTTAGAGCTTTTTGGAATATATGAGCATATAGTTGAGTTTGCAGGTGCAGGTGCTACTGTACCGCTTACGGGGTTTGGATATTCGCTATGCAAAGGTGTACGTGAGGCAATCAGCAAGGACGGTGCATTGGGAATTCTTACGGGTGGTATAAGCGCAACCGCAGGCGGTATAACTGCTGCTATTCTTTTCGCGCTCATAATGTCTCTCATTTTTAATTCAAAACCCAAAAACAAATAATAAACAAGGGACAGTAAAATTTACCGTCCCTTTGTTTTTAGACCTCAATTATTTCCTTTGATTTTCCCTGTTCTTTTGATAAATTCTCAAATGCAACTGCAATCATAAGCTTTATACGGTTCAGCTGATTAACCTCACTTGCACCCGGGTCGTAGTCAACTGCAACAATATTTGCCTCGGGATATTGTCGTCTTATTTCTTTTATCATGCCCTTGCCTGTTACGTGGTTTGGCAGACACGCAAACGGTTGAACACAGGCAATATTTGGCGCACCGCTTTCGATAAGCTCTATCATTTCGCCTGTTAAAAACCAACCTTCACCCGCACAGTGTCCAAGCTGAAGAACATTTTTTGCATTTTGCGCAATTTCCTTTATCTGCTTTGGTGCACGCGTAGCAAATTTGGGGTTGTTTTCGAGCATTTTTGTCATATGCTTTCTGTAGCTTTCTACTCCCCATATAGCAAGATTACAAAGCATCGCAGAAGATGATTTTGCTCCCAGATTTTCCTTTTTAAAGTTAGAGTTATACAGACAGTACAACATAAAATCTGCAAGTCCCGGCATAACAGCCTCTCCGCCCTCTGCTTCTATAACGTCAATAATATTGTTGTTTGCGTCGGGGTGGAATTTAACCAATATTTCACCCACCACACCAACCTTTGGTTTAACAATACTCATATCAACGGGGATTGAATCAAAATCAGCAATTATTGCGTCAATTACTCTTTTGTGTTTTGTTTCTTTTCGGTTAGAGGTTGCAATATCGCGGTATAGACGTTTTAGCCACTTATTATATACCTCGTTCGTCTGACCCTTATTAATTTCGTAGGGGCGTATGCGCAGGGTAAGTGTAAGCAACAAATCTCCCCATGTGCAAGCCTTAATAAGACCGTCAACAAGCTTTGGTGTTATTTTAAACCCAGGATTGCCCTCTAAGCCTGATATATTCAGAGATATTACGGGTACATAACCGTATCCTGCTTCTTTTAGAGCTTTTCTTAAAAATGCTATGTAGTTTGTTGCACGACACCCACCGCCCGTCTGCGTTATCATAACAGAGGTGTTATGTGGGTCGACCTTTCCGCTTGTGAAAGCATTCACAAGCTGACCCGTAACAATAATAGACGGATAGCACGCATCGTTATTTACGCTCTTCAAGCCAGCCTCAACGTCTTCGGGCGTAACGTGCTCTAACAGTGCTGCTTTATATCCGTTAGCTCTTAAAACTGCCTCAAACATTCCAAAATGAGTAGGACTCATCTGTGGAAAAATTATAGTATGCTTTTTCTTTTCTTCTGCAGTGAATTTTACTCTGTTTATGGTGTAGTCCTCAATTTTATGCGGAATAAAGTGGTTTGCCTCTCGCTCGTTTACTGCCGCTTTTAAGGAACGTACTCTTATTCTTGCAGTACCAAGGTTTGATACTTCGTCAATTTTTAATGTTGTGTATATTTTTTCTCTTGACTCTAAAATTTCCTGAACCTGATCGGTGGTAACTGCATCAAGTCCGCAACCAAATGAATTGAGTTGAATTAAATCGAGACAATTTTCTTTTATTACCTTTGCAGAAGCCTCGTAAAGTCTTGTGTGGTATGCCCATTGGTCCACAACACGTATATCTCTTTGCAGATGGCCAAGATGAGCAATACTGTCTTCTGTTAAAACTGCAAATCCGAGCGAGGTTATCATCTCTGGAATACCGTGATGAATTTCGGGATCTATGTGGTATGGTCTGCCTGCAAGTACTATTCCCCTTTTCCCGTTTTGATTAAGCCACGCTATTGTTTCCTCGCCTTTTTTACGGATATCATTTTTGAAATTCAGAAGCTCATTAAATGCTTTTTCACCCGCTTCTATTATCTGCTCCTTGGTGAAATTATAATCCTTTAGTGCCTTTATCATCTGGCGGTTAAACGACGCTCTGTCTGCAAGGTTAATAAACGGATACATAAACTTTATGTCCTTGCTCCTTAAAACGTCCATATTGTTGTATATAACCTCAGGATATGATGTAACCATAGGACAGTTAAAGTGGTTTCCCGCATCGGAATATTCTATCTGCTCGTAGGGAATACACGGATAAAAAATAGTTTTTATACCCTTATCTATCAAATCCTGAATATGTCCGTGCACAAGCTTTGCGGGATAACACGCGCTCTCGCTTGGAATAGAATCTATTCCCTTTTCGTAAATTGCGTGCGTGCTTCTTGAAGATGTTCTGACCTCAAAGCCAAGCTCTGTAAAGAATGTATGCCACAGAGGATAATTCTCGTACATATTTAAGACTCTTGGCAAGCCTATAACACCCATTGGGGCATCTTTCTTTGATTTATAGTTAAATACACGCTTATATTTATAGCCGTATAAATCGGGCAGTTGATTTTTACTTTTTTCAATTCCCGCACCGCGCTCGCAACGGTTTCCCGAAACAAACTTTCCACCGTCGCCAAACGACGTTATTGTAAGCTGACAATGGTTGTTACAACCCTCACAACGCGAAAGCTCTGTTTCGAATGTGAAGTTATCAAGCTCATCTTTACGTATTATATCGCACTTTTCACCATTGTATCTTTCTTTTGCTACAATAGCCGCGCCAAAAGCACCCATCATTCCTGCAATATCAGGTCTTATTGCATTTTTTTCGGTAAGGAGTTCAAAACACCTTAAAATTGCATTATTATTGAATGTTCCGCCCTGTACAACTATTCTTTTACCCATTTGTGAGGTATCACGCAACTTTATAACCTTATAGAGTGCGTTTCTTACAACTGAATACGAAAGTCCAGCACTTATATCACCGACTGTTGCGCCCTCTTTTTGTGCCTGCTTAACACGTGAATTCATAAACACTGTACAACGTGTGCCCAAATCTACAGGGGCAGTGGCATCAAGTGCGGCTTTTGAGAATTCAACGGTTTCCATTCCCAATGACTCTGCAAAAGTCTGAATAAATGACCCACAACCCGATGAGCACGCCTCATTAAGCATAATCGAGTCTATAACGCCGTCTTTTATTTTCATACACTTCATATCCTGACCGCCTATGTCGATTATAAAATCAACGTCAGGCAGGAAATAGTTGGCTGCTTTGTAGTGTGCTATTGTTTCGATTTCACCCTCTCTTATTCTGAAGGCAGTTTTTAAAATAAGCTCACCATAACCCGTTGTGCACGCATTTGCAATATATGCTTCGTCGGGAAGTTTTGAGTATAACTCACGAAGTATTTCTATTCCTCTTGTGATGGGCGAGCCTTCGTTCTTTCCGTAGTATGTATATAAAATATCAGAGTTTTCGTCAATTAATGTTGCTTTTATTGTTGTAGAGCCAACATCAAACCCGAGATAAACAGGACCTGAAGCCTCCAGAATATCACCGCGTTTTGCAACGTCTTTGCTATGGCGCTCAAAAAATTCGCATCTTTCTTCTTCGTCAAGGAAAAGTGGTCTTATTCTTGTAATTTCCGCCTCAGCTTCCTTTGCATTTTCAATTTTACTCATAAGCTCAGCCATTGTGATACACGCGTCATCTCTCATAAGTGATGCACCAATAGCAACAAAAAGCTGTGCATTTTCGGGAATTGTAAAAGAGGTTGCATTTTCTTTTAGCATTTCCTCGAACTGCTTACGCAGTTGCGGAAGAAAATACAACGGACCGCCCAAAAATACTATGTTTCCCTTAATTGGTCTGCCTTGTGCAAGACCGCTTATTGTCTGTGTTACAACCGCCTGCAAAATAGACGCTGCAATATTTTCTTTTGCTGCGCCCTCGTTAAGCAACGGTTGAACGTCTGATTTTGCAAATACTCCGCAACGCGCCGCAATAGGATAGATTGTATCGTGATTTTGTGCAAGCTCATTTAATCCGTCAGCGTCTGTTTTTAAGAGTATTGCCATCTGGTCGATAAACGACCCTGTACCGCCAGCACACGTACCGTTCATTCTCTGTTCGAGTCCGCCCGTGAGGTAGAGTATTTTTGCGTCCTCACCGCCAAGCTCTATTACTACGTCTGTATCGGGGAGAAATTTTTGTATTGCGCATTTATTTGCAATAACCTCCTGCACAAATGGTAATCCCAATGTGTTTGATAGTAGTAATCCGCCTGAGCCTGTTATAACAACTGTGAATTTGCTATCCCTAACTATTTGCGAAACCTCTTTAAATAACTCCATTACGGTATTTTTTATATCAGAAAAATGTCTGCGGTATTTGGCAAAAAGTATTTTATCGTTTTCATCAAGCAAAACAAGCTTAACAGTTGTTGAGCCTACGTCTATACCCATATGCAATTTGCAGTTCGGATTTTTCATACAATTTACCCCACCTTTGACTTTGTTTATGTTATTATATTAAGACAATAAATGTCCGTTAATGCATAATATATCATTATAATTATATAACTTTTTGACCTAACAGTCAATTTCATAATCTTGACTTTTTTGTGAACTTTTTTTTACAACAAAAAAGACGTGCCATCTGGCACGTCTCTTTGAATTATGCTCTGTCATCGTACATCTTCATAGCCTGGGCTATATCATCAAAGCTATTGCATTTTCCGTTTTTAACATACAGATATGAGGTTGTCATACCGCTTACAAGACAGCTCTTAATATCAAGTCCGCCAAGTAAACCTGCGCAGAAACCACTGTTGAAGTTGTCGCCGCCGCCTGTTGTCTTCTTTGGATTTTCGCATACAATACCCTGAACTTCGACCTCGCCACCGTCATATACTGCAGCTGAGCTATCAACAGGGTGTATTACTACTGTGCCTATACCCGAGAATTCCTTGATTGCTCTTGCAACAGGAAGTGAACCTGCATATTCGCCCTCACACAGAATTGAGTGCATAACCATACCCTCGCTCTTGTTAAGACCCAAATATGTAGGAGCATACTCACTGTATTTACCAAACATTTTAAGTGCTGATTTGATTTCTTCGGGTTGACGTTTTGCGCAATCAGCAATATCTATGTATATTTTTCTATCTTTTTTAGAAAGTCTTGGCATAACAATTTCGAGGAACTTCTCGTAAATTTCGTGGAAATGTACAAGATAACTCCAGTTTACCAATGTAATGATATCAGCATCATCGAATATTTCTACCAATTCGTCAACGCTTATACGGCCGATTAAATCACTCCATCTCATCTGGCTGATTTTTTCGATGTCGCTCATTATGATTTTACCATCACCAAACTCAAATACATATGAATATCCAGGCTCGCATATGCTTATTGTTTTACAGTTTGGATTTAGCGCAAATACGGAATTTTTTTGTGGATAGCCCATAGCGCCAACGCAAGTACACTTAACGTCCATATTTGCAAGACCATTAGCATAGTGCGGACCGCAACCGCCAAAATCTGTGCTCTTTATAATTAATTCGACATTACCGCTACGACCTGCAAGGCTTGTGATTTTTTCGCCGAATTGGTCGATTGTAGGATAATATGTAACTGTTTTTTCGTCTGCTCTGCTTTTTACGGGATGAATAATCAAATCCACAAATCCGTCAAAGCCAATGCTTACAGTCTTGTTTTGGATTTCTCCTTTTTTTGCAATAAATTGCTCTGAGTATTTCATTTTTTCTGCCTCCGCCTTTTGTTTGTTTTAGTTATTTATATACATAAAATCCGTTTCCGAAAATCTGTTGAGATTCGGAGAAAATTGTAAATGCATCCTTATCAACTTCCTCTATTTTGCGCTGAAATTCGGGCATTTCTTTTTCCTTTATAGCACACATAAGCATATGTTTTTTATCATTACTGTATGCACCAACTACATCAATTTTGGTTACTCCTCTGCCCGAGGTGGATATAAGCTTGTTTGCAATTAAATCACCTTGGTCGGAAATAACAAAAGCAACCTTTGATATGTTAAGTTTTTTTATAAGATAATTTATAGAGAATGTTGATATAAAGATTGTTATACATCCATACATTACAAGCTCTATATCCCTGAAAACAATATAGCTTCCAAGTATTACCACACCGTCTATACACAGCAAAAGTGTGCCGATACTCATATGCGGAAAGAAGTACTGAAATATACGTCCTATAATATCTGTTCCGCCCGAGGATGAGCCTTTTAATAGTGTGAGACCTATCCCGACACCGTAGATACATCCGCCAAAAATACTTGCAAGGAGTCTGTCCTCCACAAGAGGTGAGAATTTTGAAAATATTTCTATAAACACTGACAGTATTGCCGTACTTATAACTGTCTTTATAATGAATTCACGTCCAAGTATTTTTATGCCCAGCAAAATAAGTATGGCATTTGTTACAAAGTTTGTAATTGAAATGGGAATATTGCCAATATAGAGCAGTACTGTGGAGAAACCTGTTACTCCTCCCTGTACAATCTTGTTTGGTGCAATTATCACACTTACTGCAAATGCAACCATAACAAGTCCAAATACAATAGTTAAATAATCTGTGAATTTTTTCATAGCCTTACCTCTCAAATGTAGTTTCACCTACATTGTACCACAAAATGTCATTTATTGCAATATATTATTTGAAAGTTGTTTATATATTAAAAGTTGTACAATAAAACATTCAAAAGATTCACGGTGTTTCCCCATTGAAATCCAGAAAACACCAACACTTTTTAAGATAAAATATAATACGTATCCCAAAAATAAATGAGATACGTATTTTTTATTCAAATAATTCAAATCTGTATTTTTGTGTGATATCGGAATACTTGTTGCGGTCAACCTCCTCCAAAAACATTGCAAGCGGTCTTATCCACAGGGAGTTATCACCATACATTTGTCTGTAGACCACATATGTTTCGCCCGTTTCTGAATGTTTTGCAATATCCTCTACACGATACAAATTACCCTTAAAGTGCTTATATACCTTGCCTATTTCCAGTTTACGCATAGTTATTTAACCTCTATCTGACACATTTTCATTGTTTCTAATGCTGAGTTATGTGTCTGGGGTGTAACGCCTGCACAGCACTCACTGTCAACTGATATTTTAACATCAGGAAATTGCGCCTTTAAAATAAGAGCATTGGAAACAACACAGATATCTGTACATAAGCCTACAATTTCGATTTCTTCAAAGTTCATTTCATTCCACTTGGTATACCCAAATGATGGTTTATCAATAATTTTTGCACCGTCAAGCGCAAGCAAGTCGGCTATCTGCCAACCGTATGTTCCTTTTATGCAATGCTCAACGGGTAACTTCTTACCCTCAGCAGTGTTAAGATAATCCTCTGTATGAGTATCTCTTGTGAAGATTATTTCATCACCGTTTTTCTTATACTCTGCTATCTTCTCTTTTACGTTGTCTACTATTGCAAGTGCTTCTTTTGTTCCAAGACTTCCGTCTATAAAGTCATTTTGCATATCAATTACAATCAACGTTTTCATAACATTTTCTCCTTAGCTAAAATTTACTAAAAGTGCAGACTAAATCACTTAATCTGCACTTTTATTTTATAAAGTTATTTTTTCGCTTATAACTCCCGATTGATACAAAAACATCAAATTTTTTAAATCTGCAACATCCCTAAGCAAGCTTTTGCCTGTATCTGTATCCTTAACAAGAGTTCTTTCTCTTGTTGTTTCTATTATATCTTTTTGGGACATCATTTCTAAATTGTTTTTAACGATATAATCTATATTCTCAAAAGAAGAATGTGAGGTAAGCGTTAACCCGTACGAATTGAATGTGAGCGTGTACCCTGCAATACCCGTCTGCTTGCGGTATGTTTTTGACATTCCGCCATCTATCAGGATTAATTTTCCGTTAGCTTTTATGGGGTTTTCGCCACTTTTGAATTTTACGGGAATGTGTCCGTTTATAATATGACCGTTATTAGCGTCAAGTCCAAACTCGTCAAGGATTTTTTTACATATGTCTTCGTTATTCTGCAATATAAAATACGGTTGCTTTTCTTCGATATGTGCTTTTTGATCATCTATGAACATTCTCTCGAATGTTGCCATTGTCTTTTTTCCAAAAAGCGGTGATTCAGGCGAACACCACAGATACCACGCAAATGCAGATAACTTTTCTCTTTTTTCGTTATCTGTTTCGTTGTATATTTTTCTTAGTTCACGCTCGCAAAAATCAAGATATCTCTTTCCGCACAGTTCTTTTGATGCATAAGAAACCTTTAAAAATTCACCGTCATCATCAAGTGGTACACTTCCGTGAAACAGAAGATTTCCGTTATAGCACAGATAAAAACCGCCTTTTGAGAACAGGAATTTTAAGTGTTTTTGCATTTTTTCGCTATGCACAAAGCTATGCTTTAAGCCATCTATTACTTCTCTTTCTCCATCGGTGAGCTTTGTTACATCTTCGCGTATAAGTGTCGGGAATTCGTTGGTGTTCAGCTTGTAATCACACCACGTAAGATTATCAAAGTCAATTTTATCGAGTCTTGTTCTATCACTCATAGCAAAATCAGGAGTTTCACTCATAATTTTATCTTCGAGCTTAAAACGAATTACAGAAATTGCTTTGTACATTTTCTCCAGGTTGTTTTTACCACTGTAATTAGCCAAAGAAAACTGCTCTAACTTCCTGAGCGATACACCGTAGCCTTCTTCCAAGAATAAAACATTCCCGTATTTTAAGCTATTTGCTACCGCGATGGCAATACACGCTTCGTTGCCCATCATTGCGCCCATCCACGCAACATCATGGTTTCCCCACTGAATATCGACAGAACGGTTTTTCATAAGTTCATCCATAACAATATCAGGTCTTGGACCTCTGTCGAATATGTCGCCAATTATATGCAAATGGTCAACCGAAAGTTTTCGTATAACCTCTGCAATTTCTATAATAAACTCATCTGCACTTCCTATACTGATTATAGTTTCGATAATTTTGTTATAGTAGTGCTCTTTATTTATATTTTTAGAATCACAGTTTAAAAGTTCATCTATAATGTACGCATACTTTTCAGGCAATGCTTTTCTTACCTTTGAGCGCGTATATTTTCCGCAGGCAAGCTTACATACCTCAATGAGCCTTAAGAGATTTTCTTCGTACCACTTTTTATTTGTTTTTGTTATTTTTAAAACTCTTTCGGGATAATATATTAAATTAGCGAGCCTTGTCTGCTCATCCTCGGAAAGTATACCCTCATAAATATCGTTTATCTTTGCTTTGATAATACCAGAAGCAGTTCTCATAATGTGTATAAAATGTTCATACTCACCGTGAATATCACTTATAAAATGCTCTGTGCCCTTTGGCAGACTCAAAATTGCCTGAAGGTTTATTATTTCAGAAACAACATCTTTTTTTGTGGGCCATTTTTGAGCTAATAATTTATAATATTTTATTTCGTCTAAGCAATTCATAATTCCTCCGATATATTATGCCGATATCTAAATTCTGATATGTTATTTTTCCAAAAATTCAAATTCTATTATTGTAATTCAATAAAACCTCAGTATTTGTTCCGTAAAAAACATCATCTCTGAATGCAATGGACTTTAAAAATTCTTCAAATCTGTTCCAATCATCGCGGATATCAAACTCAAAGCCATGCCCCCATATGTATAATATTTGCGGTTTATCTGTTTTAATATCCAAAAACTGCTTAGCAAGCTCCGTAAGCTTTTCAAAACCCGCACCGTGATGATAAATTGTCGGATTAAATCTGTAAAGATTTGTCTGCACGTCAAAGTTATATGTTGATGTTACAGTACGTGCATATTTAACACCCGTATTATTTTTTAAAATATCAGCAATATGGTCGTTATTATGACCACACGGGTATGCCATACCTACAACCTCGTAGCCGACTATGTCCGACAGATTAAGTCTGTCCTGTTCAACTTGTCTTATAATTTCCTCATCGGAGATTTCCATAAGATTAGGGTGAGTGAGAGTATGAACTGCAACCTCGTGATTTTTGTAGGTTTCTCTTACTTCACTTTTATTTAATCTTTTAAGAGAAACCTCAACACCCTCTCTTGTGATTTTTTCGTCAAGTCCAAACATTCCTGAATTGATATTAAAGGTACACTTCATTCCATACTTATCAAAAAGCTCTATAAGACGTATATCCTGAGTTATACCGTCATCATAGCTGAATGTGATTGCCTTGTTTTTTAACCCTTGCATAATTAACTCCTTATTAAGTTATATCAGTCAAATATTTTACCCGGATTTAATATATTCTTAGGGTCAAAAACGTTTTTGATACCTCTCATAAGACCTATAACGTCTTCGCTTAAAAGCTCTTTTAAGTATGCTTTTTTTGCATAGCCTATTCCGTGCTCGCCCGAAACTGCACCGCTTAGTTCTTTTGCTTTTTTGTACATTTCGCTCATTGCATCGGAAAGCGTATCTGCCCAATCCTCGTCCTTGATATCGTCTTTAAGAATATATATGTGAAGATTTCCATCTCCTGCATGTCCAAAGCTTTTTATTCTTGCTCCGACCTTGCTTTCGAGCGCGTGCGAAAATTCCACCATTTCATTTACGCAGTTTCGCGGAACAACAACGTCTACCTCGTCCATATCGGTTGTTGAGTTCTTTATTGCCTCGAGGAATGCACCTCTTGCTTTCCAGATTGTTTCGTCTCTTTCTTCGGTGTCGGATATATAGATATCAACTGCACCCTGAGCAAGACAAACCTCAGCAACAACATCGTAGCAGTTTTCGATTTCCTGCTTACTGTTTCCGTCGAATTTAAGCAATAAATATGCCTCCGAGGCAGTATCGGGGAATTTTGTTCCAAGATAGCTCTCAGCATCAAGGATTACTTCCTTTTGCATAAATTCAATAGCAGTAGGTATAGTTTTTGATTTTATAATCAAAGGCACTGTATCAATAGCCTGTTTTAAGCTTGGGAACGGTATTAAAAGACTTATCGTCTTTTTAGGCAATGGTAATAGCTTTAATGTTGCTTTTGTTATAATACCCAAAGTACCCTCCGAGCCTACCATTAAATCCTTAAGTGCATAACCCGAACTGTTTTTAACAATTTTTCCGCCAAGCTCGATCTTTCTGCCGTCAGACAGAACTACTTCAAGCTCTCTTACGTAGTCTCTTGTTACACCGTATTTAACTGCTCTCATACCGCCTGCATTTGTACTTATGTTACCGCCGATGGTTGCAGTTTTTTCACCGGGGTCGGGCGGATAGAAGAATCCTTTTTCTTCTACAAACGCTGCAATTTCCATCAAAAGTACACCAGGCTCAACTGTTAGTGTCAAGTTTTCTTCGTCTAGCTCAAGTATTTTATTCATAAGTGAAAAGTCGAGTACAATTCCGCCTTTTACGGGAACACACGAGCCAACAAGACCCGTTCCGCTTCCTCGTGAAGTAATTGGGAATTCATTTTCGTATGCATATTTTACAACACTTTGAACTTCGTCTGAAGAAAGCACTCTTACAACTATCCATGGAGTAGAAAATGTTCCGCCAAGCTCGTCGTGGGTATATTCTTCGTTTATTTTATCTTTATACAATACCCTCTCACTGTCTTTTACAAGTGCTAAAATATCATTATAATTATTATCGCCAAACATTACTTTCCCTCCTTTATCATCTTTGTAAGTTCAGGAATAACCTTATATATATCACCTAATATACCGTAATTTGCAACTTTAAAAATAGGGGCATTTTCGTCTGTGTTTATTGATATAATGCAATCTGCATTGTTCATTCCTGCAGTAAACTGAACTGCACCTGATATTCCGCAGGTTATAATAAGCTTTGGTCGTACAGTTCTTCCGCTAAGACCAATCTGACATCTTGGCTCAATCCAGCCGCACTCAACAAGAGGTCTTGTTCCTGCAACTTTAGCGTCAAGTGCTTGTGCCAAGTCCTCTATCATTTTCATATCGTCTTTAGATTTTATACCTCTGCCTACCGCAACTATTATATCTGCACTTTCTATGCCCTCTACTGTTTCTTTCGGGCTTAGTTTAAGCACCTGGGCGTCGCACTTTAGCTTTTCGTCTGCAATTGGCTCTACTATAATTTCGCCGCTGATTTCGTCTTGTCTTTCGGGCGCGTTCATTACTTTATATCTTACAGTTGCCATCTGCGGTCTGTTATTTGGTGTGCAAATCTGCGCCATAATGTTTCCACCAAAAGCAGGTCTTATCTGTATAAGGTCGGTATTCTCGTCCATATCAAGAATTGTACAGTCAGCAGTGAGACCTGTTTTAAATCTCGCCGCTACTCTTGGCGCAAGCTGACGTCCCACATTAGTTGCACCAACAAGAATTGAGCTTGGTTTTACCTTGTTTATAAAATCTTCGAATACTGCGGTGTAGCTTTCGGTTATGTAATACTTCAAAAGCTCATTATCGTACACGTATACCTTTTTAACTCCGTAGTGAAGTAACTCCTGTGCTTTTTCTTTTATACCACTGCCGATGAATATGCAATATACATCGTGGTTTATTTTTGAGGCAAGCTCTTTTGCTTTGCCTATAAGCTCGTATGTAACGGGATGAATTTTACCGTCTGTGTGGTCAACATATACCGCTATACCCTTCCACTGTGATTTATCAATAGCCTTTATTTCGTCCTCGACAAAAATTGCCGCACCCTCAGGGCCTTTTTTAACACAAAGCTTGCACATTTTACAAGCTGAGTTAGAAACAATTTCGCCATTTTCCTCTACAATTGCATTAAAAGGGCAAATCTTCTTAAAGCTTTCTATATCTGTTATTTTTTCTTTGTTAAAAATCAACTTAGCCATAATTCTTTACCCTCCTTATATAAACTTAAGCTCTTTGAGCTTATTATATATATTCTCTGGTGCATTTTTCTCATCGTTCCAGAACTCTCTGTCCGATTTGTCTTTTGGAGGGAAGATTGCCTGCACCTGTGTTGGAGAGCCATTAAGGCCATATGTTTTTTCGTCTTTATCGTCAAGGTCGTTTAGAGTAAGTGTATGTATTTCTCTGTCCTTTGTGGCTTTCATCTTAAGATACGATGGAAGTCTTGGAACAAAAATATCCTTTTCCACGCTGATAAGGCATGGATATTTGATTTTGGAAACCTGAACTGCGTCTGCCATTTCCATTTCTACTGTAATTGATTTGTCGTCAAAATCAATAATTTTTTGCACATTTGATAATGACGGAAGATTAAGCCATTCGGCCACTTCTGTACCAACCTGTGCAGTATCTCCGTCAGTTGTTTGCTTTCCACATATGATAAGGTCAAAATCACCGCATTTTATAATTCCCTGAGAAATTGCATGGCTTGTTGCTAAAACGTCTGCACCCGCAAATTTTCTGTCGGTTAAAAGATAACCCTCATCAACACCCATGGAAAAGGCTTCTCTTATTATTTCCGAAGCCTGAGGCGGACCCATTGTTACAACAGACACCTTCCCATTTGTTTTTTCTTTTAAAACCAATGCGGTTTCTAATGCATACAAATCATAGGGATTGATTTTGGATTCAATACCGTCTCTTTTAAGCACGCCTGTTTTTTCATCTACCTCCACCTTGTTGGTGCTTGGCACTTGCTTTATACAAACAATAATATTCATTTCGTTTTTCTCCTTATCTCCAAACGTTTTTATTATATTATACGTAATACAATAAATCTGTATATGTCGGGAATGGCCAATATTCCTTTGCTACCATAAGTTCAAGCTCGTCTGCAACAGTTCTTAACTTTGCCATCTGCGGTAAAACTGTATCCTTGTAATAATGCGAAGCCTTTGGAATATCATAGGGCACTAACTGTGCAATTTTTTCGAGGTTTTCTATTTCCGAAATCATAGTTTCGGTAAGTGCTGACATCTTCTTTGCGCGTGCTTTTTCGTTTGGTACTTTTATTCCTATGCTTTCTTTTGCATGAATACCCGTTGCAATTTCACTTGTGTATGCCATGCATGATGGCAGAATTTCCTGCCTTGCCATTTCGAGCATTGTAAGCATTTCGATATGTATGGTTTTTACGTAATTATCTAAAAGAATTTCTGTTCTTGTAACAGTTTCGTTCTTTGTTAATACTCTATGCTTTTCGAAAACCTTAATAGATTTTTCCTCTACAAAGTATGGCACTGCATCGGCAGTTGTTCTTAGGTTTGGCAAGCCCCTCTTTTGTGCTTCCTTAACCCACTCTCCACTGTATCCGTTACCGTCGAAAATAATTCTCTTATGCTTTTTGAACGCATCTACTGCAATTTCCATTGCTTTTGAGGTTACGTCATCTGCACCCTCGAGCATATCGGCAAATTGCGACAAGCTTTCTGCAACTATTGTATTAATAATTATATTTATACTTGAAGCCGACTGCGACGAGCCAGGCATTCTGAACTCAAATCTGTTACCTGTAAATGCAATAGGTGAAGTTCTGTTTCGGTCGGTTGTATCTTTTTCGATTACAGGCAGTGTAGAAACACCTGTCTTGAGTTTTTGCCTTACTCCTGTGTCTGTTTCCTCACCGTTTATGAGTGCATTTACAATATCTTCGAGTTGCTCGCCAAGATATACCGATACTATTGCAGGCGGTGCTTCGTTTCCGCCAAGTCTGTGGTCGTTACCCGCAGACGAAACTGACATTCTTATAAGCTCTGCATAATCGTCAACTGCCTTTAACACTGCAGCAAGGAACAGTAAAAATTGCACATTTGTATCAGGATTTTTACCGGGCTTAAACAAATTCTCACCGTCAGAAGTACCTATTGACCAGTTATTGTGTTTACCTGAGCCATTTATACCCTCATACGGTTTTTCATGTAAAAGACAAACAAGGTTATGGTGAGACGCAACCTTTTTTAGTATTTCCATTGTAATCTGGTTATGGTCAGCCGCAATATTAGCTTGCGAATATATTGGCGCAACCTCGTGTTGCGCAGGAGCAGCCTCGTTATGCTTTGTTTTGCTGTAGACTCCAAGCTTCCAGAGTTCTTCGTCAACCTCTTTCATAAATTCAGAAACACGTTCTTTTATTTGTCCAAAGTAGTGGTCCTCAAGCTCTTGCCCCTTGGCCGGCATTGCACCAAACAAGGTTCTGCCTGTAAGAACAAGGTCTTTACGTTGCTCCCAAAGGTCTTTATCTACAAGAAAATACTCCTGTTCAGGACCTATGTACGAAATAACATTTGCAGGATTTTTGCCAAAGCAAGACAGAATTCTTTTTGTCTGCTTTGATACTGCCTCTATTGAACGTAAAAGTGGTGTCTTTTTATCGAGCACTTCGCCTGTGTACGAAATAAACGATGTTGGTATACATAGTGTTGAATCCTTAATAAACGCATACGAGGTAGGGTCCCATGCAGTATAGCCGCGCGCCTCAAAGGTTGCTCTTAAACCGCCCGACGGAAAACTCGACGCATCAGGCTCGCCCATAATAAGCTCTTTACCAGAAAACTCACTTATTACAACACCCTCGTCTGTTGGTTGTATAAAAGCATCGTGCTTTTCTGCAGTTACTCCCGTCATAGGCTGAAACCAGTGTGTATAGTGTGTACAACCCTTTTCGATAGCCCAATCCTTCATAGCAGTTGCGACCACCTGTGCAGTTGAAAGGTCAAGCTTTTTTCCTTCATTTATTGTTTCTAACAATGAGCTAAAGACGTCTTCGGGTAAACGCGACCTCATTGTAGGAATATTAAAAACATTTGAGCCAAAAATTTCAGCTACATCTTTCATATACGTTTGCCTCCCCTAAAAATATACAATATCATATTAATTTTATCATTTTTTCTAAAAAATGTCAATATATAATAGTATGTATTAGCGTATTAAAATATCACATTTTAAAATTAATTACCTATCTTTTTTATAAGTGTTTCTTTTACTGTTTTCGGGTTTGTGTTTTTTCCGAGCTTTTTAACAGCCTCGCCCATCAAAAACCCAAAGATTTTTGTGTTTCCGTTTTTATATTCATCAACGAGTTTTTGATTATTTGTGATGATTTCATTTACCGTTTCTTCTATTCTGCCTGTATCGTTATTCATAATAAAACCGTACTTTCGGGCAATTTGTTCCGGTGATATACCCTCCAGAAACATATATTTTATAATATCCTTTTGTGAATTTTTTGAGATTAATCCATCGGTTGTCATCTGTACAAGCTCGGCGATATGATGGGGTGTAAATTTAACCTCATTTATACCAAGCGAAAATTCATTAAGGTATCTGCTGACCTCGCCAAGCATAATATTACATACTTCTTTATACTGATTATTTACAAGCGTTATGGCGTCGAAAAAGTCAGAAAATTGCTTTGTTTTTGTAAGAAGCTTTGCTTCGTAGGCACTAAGACCTATGCCAATATAGCGCAAATATCTCTCGCGCGGCATCTCGGGCATTGATTTTTTTATAATTTCAAGCTCGGTATCGTCAACCACCACTCTCATAATATCAGGCTCGGTAAAATAACGGTAGTCCTGTGCCTCCTCTTTTGAGCGCATTGCATATGTTTTTCCGCTTTTTTCGTCAAAACGTCTTGTTTGCAAGATAACCTTTTCACCCTTATCGAGAATTTTACTTTGCCTTTCTTTTTCGTATTCGATAGCACGTGTTATTGATTTCAACGAATTAATATTTTTTATCTCTGCTCTGTTACCTTTTTTGTTTGAATTTATTGGAGAAAGTGAAATGTTTACGTCTACTCTTAATGACCCCTCCTCCATTTTTGCATCGCATATAAGTGCATATTTCATTCTTGATGCAATTTCTTCGACAAATTCGCACACTTCCTCTGCGCTTGTCATATCAGGCTCGGTAACAATTTCTATCAGCGGTACACCGCAACGGTTATAGTCCGCAAGCGATACTCCGTCGTTTTCGCTGTGAATGAGCTTGCCTGCATCTTCTTCTATTTGTATGCGGTTTATCCGCACTTTATTTTTGCCCGACAGCTCTATATATCCATTCTGGCATATTGGTTGATTTAATTGTGTTATCTGATATGCTTTTGGAGAGTCGGGATAGAAATAGTTCTTTCGCTCAAATGCACTTATTTTATTTACTGTGCAGTTTGTTGCAATGCCTGCCTTTATGGCAAGTGTTATGGCTTCTTTGTTTATATTTGGCAGTGTACCTGGCATTCCTGAACATATTGGGCACACACGTGTATTGGTTTTTTTGCCAAATTCATTTTTGCAACTGCAGAATATCTTTGATTTTGTAAGGAGCTCGCAGTGTATTTCGAGACCTATCAGTGTTTTATATTTCATACGCCACTGCCTCCTTTTTATCGAAGTTCCTTTCAAAGTGAGAGCACATTGCAATTATTGTGCTCTCGTCAAAAGGTTTGCAAACAAGCGTCATACCTATGGGCATATTATTATCATAGCCACAAGTGGTTGAAATTGCACCAAGGCCTGCAATATTTACCGAAACGGTGCATATATCTTCAAGATATGCACTCACAACATCCGTTTCCTCCGTTATTTTTTTTGCAACTGCAGGTGCGGTAGGTGTGATTATAATATCGCACACTTTAAAAATTTGGGCATATTCTCTTTTTATCTGCTCGCAAATTTTGAGTGCTTTATTGTAGTATTCATCATAGTATCCCGAGCTTAGTGCATAGTTGCCGAGCATTATTCTGCGCTTTACCTCGTCGCCAAAACCCTCAGCTCTGGAATTTTTAATGAGTGAATTGAAATCATCACCTTTATCACTTCTATGACCGAATCGGATTCCGTCATATCTTGATAAATTACTCGAAGCCTCCGCCGATGATATAAGATAATACGCCGACACTGCATATTCAAGAGATGGGAGTGAGCATTCTATAATCTCACACCCTGCAGACTCGTAGAATTTTACAGCTCTCATCACATTTTCTTTTACGGTTTTATCTATTCCCTTTGCAAAAAACTCTTTTGGGATTCCAATTTTAATGCCTTTAATATCCATACCGATTTTTGAAGCATAATCACCCTTAGCTTTTTTGGAGGTTGTTGTGTCATTTTTGTCAACTACGCAAATGCCATTTAAGATATATGCCGAGTCTATGGCAGAGTTTGCGCATATGCCTATCTGGTCGAGACTTGACGCAAATGCGATAAGTCCCCATCTTGAAACTGTACCATATGTTGGCTTAAGTCCTACCACACCACAAAACGACGCGGGCTGACGTATTGAGCCGCCCGTATCCGAGCCGAGTGCACCAAGACACATTTTAGCACTTATTGTCGCCGCCGCACCGCCTGACGAGCCGCCGCTTATACGCTCTAAATCGTACGGATTTTTTACTCCTCCAAAATATGAGGTCTGTGTAGTGTTACCCATTCCGAATTCGTCCATATTGGTTTTTCCGAGTATTACCCCTCTATCTTTTTTTAATTTCTCTATAACTGTTGCATCATAAAAAGGAATAAAACTCTTAAGCATTTTTGATGCGCAAGTGGTCTTTATTCCTTTGGTGCAGATATTGTCCTTTATGGAAAACGGCATACCCGTAAATGCACCCGATTTACCATCGTTAATAAGCTTTTGTGCTTTTTTTGCATCACATAAAGCGGTTTCATCACAAACCGTTATATATGCATTTATACTCTTGTTGTATTTTTCTATTCTGTCAAGATAATACTTAGTTAATTCCTCAGCACTTATTTTTAATAAATCGAGTTCTTTTCGAAGCTCAAACAAATTCATTCCATTTACCCCTTAAATGATTTTTGGAACAACAAAACAACCCTCTTTTATGCACTTTGCATTTGAGGTTATAGCGTCTGTATTGTCCGCATTGTTACATATATCTTCCCTCAGATTTTTGTATTCAATACAATTATCACTGCTTATTGGTGTGTCGCCATCAAATGATTTTACCTTGTCCATAAGTGTGATAATATCACTCATTTCTTTTGTTATCTTTTCTTCTTCGCTTTCGGTAAATGTAATTTTAGAAAGCTCACCAAGACGTTTTGTTAATTCTCTGTTAACCATAAAAAACCTCTTAATTATTTATTTAATCAGGTAACGTTTATTTTAGCTTACATAAATTTAACTTTATTATAACATACCAAGAGTGTGCTGTCAACATCAAAAACCTTGTTGTTGTGCGGATTTTATGTAATTTTTAGATATTGTATTATATGAAAACTTTACACCTGACTTGACATATGTAAAGTTTTGGTGTATAATGTGTCTATTAAAACAATCCGAGGGGTTAAACAATGGATATTAAAACTGACATACTTATAGTGGGATGCGGTGTTGCAGGGCTTATGTGTGCACTCACACTCCCCCAGGACAAAAAAATCCTTATGATTACAAAATCCACTCTTGAAGAAAGCGACTCATATCTTGCACAGGGCGGAATTTGTGTTTTAAGAGATGATAGCGATTATCAACCATATTACGAGGATACTATGCGTGCAGGGCATTACGAAAATAATCCCGAATCGGTAGAAATTATGATACGCTCATCATCCGACCTGATTAAGCGCCTTGTTAATTTTGGTGTGGATTTTGAAAGCGAAAACGGTGAGTTTATATATACACGCGAGGGCGCTCACTCTCAGCCGAGAATTTTGTATCACCGCGATATTACGGGCAAAGAAATCACCTCAAAACTTATTGCAGAAGCCAAAAAAAGAGATAATATAACAATAAAAGAGAATTTTACTATGACGGATATTATCCAAAAAGACGGTGAATGTGTAGGAATAGCAGGCAGATATAACGGTGAAAATATTAATGTTGCGGCTAATTACACAGTGCTCGCAACGGGCGGTATAGGCGGTTTGTTTAAGCATTCCACAAACTATCCACACCTCACGGGCGATTGCAGTGCTATTGCACTACGGCATAATATTGAGGTTGAAAACTTACACTACATACAAATTCACCCCACAACACTCTATTCCAAAAAACACACACGGAGTTTTCTTATTTCCGAGTCTGTAAGGGGTGAGGGCGCAATTTTGCTTGATAAGAATATGGAGCGTTTTACCGACGAATTGCAACCGCGCGACGTACTTACAAACAGGATATACGAGCAGATGGAAAAGGATAATACCGAATATGTGTGGCTTTCGATGTCGCCCATACCAAAGGATGTTATTTTTAAGCATTTTCCGAATATTTATAAAAAATGTCTTGACGAGGGGTATGATGTAACAAAGGAGCCGATACCTATTGTACCCGCCCAGCACTATCATATGGGCGGAATAAAGATAAATTCAAACGGTAAGACGAGTATGCAAAGGCTCTATTGCGCAGGTGAAGCAGCCTGCAACGGAGTGCACGGAAAAAACCGTCTTGCAAGTAATTCGTTATTGGAAAGTATGGTGTTTGCGAGTCGAGCGGCTGATGATATTATAAAAAATTACACAACTGCACCCACACCCATAGACGAAGATGTTGCAAAGTGCTTATACACAACTGACGGATACAAAGAAATTATCCTAAACAAGGTAAACGAAATGAAGAAAGGAATTTAAAATGAATAATATAACTATGAAAATGAACGCAGACGAGCTTATTTTATTGGCTCTTAAAGAGGATATAACAAGTGAGGATATAACAACCAATTCGGTTATGAGACATTATCAGCTTGGCGAGGTTGATTTGATATGCAAGCAAGACGGTATAATTGCGGGTCTTGACGTTTTTAAGCGGGTTTTTGAGCTTCTTGACGATAAAACTGAGTTTGAAATGAATTGCGAAGACGGTACACGTGTAGTAAACGGAGAAAAGATAGGCACAATAAGAGGAGATATACGAGTACTTCTTTCGGGCGAGCGCACTGCCCTTAACTACCTGCAGAGAATGAGTGGAATTGCCACATATACAAACGAGATTGTATCACTTCTTGAGGGAACAAAAACAAAGCTATTAGATACGCGAAAGACCACACCGAATATGCGTATTTTCGAAAAATATGCAGTAAAGGTAGGCGGCGGATGTAACCACCGTTATAATTTAAGCGACGGAATACTGCTAAAGGATAACCACATAGGCGCTGCAGGCGGTGTAAAAGAGGCAGTTAAAATGGCAAAGGATTATGCACCGTTTGTAAGAAAAATTGAGGTTGAGGTTGAAAATCTCACAATGCTTAAAGAAGCTCTTGATGCAGGCGCAGATATAATAATGCTTGATAATATGAGTGGCGAGGATATGAAAAAGGCAGTTAAAATAGTTGATGGCAAAGCACAGACCGAGTGCAGCGGCAACGTAACAAGAGAGAACATTGCAAAGCTTGTGGATATTGGCGTTGACTTTATATCAAGCGGCGCTCTTACCCACTCTGCACCTATAATGGACTTATCTTTGAAGAATCTTCACGCAATATAAAATTTATTCTGAAAGGAATGTTTAATGCAAATGAAATTGGTTGAGAGACGGAGTAAAATAATCAATTTTATTACAAATACCAAAGCACCCGTATCAGGCAATGAATTGTCTGCCATGCTTGGTGTTTCGAGACAGATAATTGTTTCTGATATTTCTGCTATAAAAGCTATGGGACACGATATAATCTCTACAAACAGAGGTTATATTCTGCACAAGCCTCAATCATCGCGTGTTGTTAAGGTTGTTCACACAGACGAAGAAATCGGCGACGAGCTTTTGTCTATTGCCGAACTCGGTGCAACGGTTGTTGACGTTTTTGTGTGGCATAAAATATATGGTAAAATTGAGGCATCTCTTAATATAAGCTCTAAACGCGACGTTAATGAGTATCTTATTACACTAAAAAACGGACGTTCAAGTCCTCTTAAAAAAGTTACCTCTGATTATCATTATCACACACTGCGCGCCGATAACGAGGCAATTCTTGATAAGGTTGAAAAAATGCTCGATAAAAAGGGGTATTTAGTTAAAGACGAGGATCAAAAAAGATGTCGATAAATTCGACATCTTTTTTATTTTATTCTCCGATTTTCTTTCTTTGCAAAACTACAAATAGTATAGCCGCACCAACAACACCAACCATTGCAACTATCTGCGAAATTCCAAGTATATTTGGTATTGCATAAAGGATATATTTAGTGTCCCTCATACCCTCTAAAAAGAATCTTCCCAAAGAGTACCAGAATACATAAAAACACGCAATCTGACCATCTGTTTTTTTACTGTCCCTGAAAGTTATTAACAGTATCAACCCTACAACATTCCACAGTGATTCGTACAAGAAAAGTGGGTGAACTGTATCGCCACCATTAATTGACATACCCCATGGTAATGCAGTTTTTTGACCATAAACTTCGGCATTTATAAAGTTACCAAATCTTCCTATTGCCTGACCTATAAACAGTCCGGGGACACAAACGTCAAATGTGTTTAATACATTTAATTTCTTTATTTTGCAGTACACAAAAGCAGTTAAAAATGCTGCTATAATTCCTCCGTATATTGCAAGTCCGCCATTCCATATTTTAAATATATCCCAAAAGGTTTTCATTTCGTCCAAAGCAAATAGTACATAATAAATTCTTGCACCTATAATGCCAAATATTAGACCGTAAAATGCAATATCCCATACGTTATCCTTTTGCACTCCCCTCTTTTCACACGTCAGATAAACGAATGCAAAGCCGGCAAAAAAACCTGTTAAAATTATGAGTGCATACCAGAATATTTCCTTTGAGCCTACCGTAAATGCAACGGGGTTTATATTGAGTGTAATATTAAGTTTAGGAAACGAAATAACGTTCAAATTAATTCGCCTCCCTCATAGATAACGAAATTCTGTGCTTTTTAATATCAACATCAAGCACCTTTACGTTAACAACATCACCAACACTCAGGACTTCGGTGGGATGTTTTATATATTTATCACAAATCTGAGAAATGTGCACAAGTCCGTCCTGATGAACACCAATATCCACAAATGCGCCAAAGTCGATAACATTTCTTACCGTTCCGCGCATAACCATACCCTCTTTTAAATCTTCTATAGAAAGCACATCGCTTCTTAAAACGGGTTGGTCAAGCTCTTCACGGGGGTCGCGGCCTTTCTTTAAAAGGCTGTCGACTATGTCTACTATTGTGAGCGCTCCAATACCAAGCTTTTCACTTAAGTCGTTAGTTTTGTATGAGCTAAGTTTTTCTTTTATATCACCTATATTACCCTCTGCAACGTCTTTTTCACTATAGCCTAGAATATCTAAAAGTTGCTTTGTAGCCTCGTAGCTTTCGGGGTGAACTGAGGTGTTATCGAGCACATTTGAGCCATCGGAAATCCTTAAGAAGCCTGCACATTGTTCAAATGCCTTTTGACCAAGCTTTGGCACCTTTAAAAGCTCTTTCCGTGAATTAAATCGACCGTTTTCCTCGCGGTATGAAGTAATATTTTTCGCAACCGTTTTGTTTACACCTGCAACGTACGACAAAAGCGACGGTGATGCAGTGTTTAGATCAACTCCGACACTGTTTACGCACGCCTCTACTACACCTCCAAGCGCTTCGCCAAGACGTTTTTGGTTCATATCGTGCTGATATTGTCCCACGCCTATAGATTTTGGGTCTATTTTTACAAGCTCTGCCAATGGGTCCTGCAGACGTCTTGCTATAGAAACTGCACTTCTCAGTGCAACGTCGTAATCAGGGAACTCCTCGCTTGCAAGTTTTGAAGCACTGTATACCGAAGCGCCCGCCTCATTGGTCATAACGTAATATATTGTTTTATCAAATTCCTTTAATAAATCACTTACAAAAATTTCGCTTTCCTTTGACGCAGTACCATTACCAATAGAGACAATGTCAACATCATGACGTTCTATCATTGATTTTATAACTTTTTTCGCCTTTTCTTTATCGTGGTTTGGTAATGTAAAATACCCGATTCCCGTATCAAGCACTCTGCCCGTTTCGTCAACTACTGCAAGCTTACACCCTGTACGGTATCCGGGGTCTACTCCCAACACAACCTTGCCCTTTATCGGCGGTTGTAGTAATAATCCCGAAAGATTTTTGTTAAACACCTTTATTGATGCCTCCTGGGCATTCTCACTAAGCATTGCACGCACCTCGGTTTCGATAGACGGTGCAATAAGTCGCTTATAACTGTCTATGAGCGCTTCCTCGACATATCGCGAAGCATCGGTCGGCTTTTTTGCAATCATTTTACGGCAAAGATAGCTATGTATAACCTCGCTGTCCATCTCAAATTTTACACTGAGATACCCCTCTTTTTCGCCTCGGTTTATAGCTAAAATCTGGTGGTTTGCAAGCTTCGAAATCGGTTGAGAAAATTCGTAATAAAGGCTATATACACTGTCTTCCTCAGTTGCGGCTTTTGTAACCATAATTGCATTTTTAACAGTTTTTTCTCTTATAGCTTTTCTATACTCTGCATTATCACTGACTCTTTCGGCAATTATATCCATTGCACCCGCTATTGCGTCCTCTACCGTTTCTACTTCCTTTTGGGCATCAATATACATAAGTGCTTCACTCTCAACACTCTCAACATCCTCGCTTTGCGCCTCAATTAAGTCTGCCAGCGGTTCCAAGCCTTTTTCCTTGGCTATTGTAGCACGCGTTCTGCGCTTTGGTCTGAACGGGCGGTAAATATCCTCAAGCTCGGCAAGAGTAAGAGCATTTTCTATCGACTCGGCAATTTCGTCGGTGAGATTTCCCTGTTCATCTATAAGGCGGTTTATTTCTTCTTTTTTATCCTCCAAGCCGCGAAGATATGTGAGTCTGTCGTAAAAATCACGAAGAATTTCATCACTCAAAGCACCCGTTTTTTCCTTTCGGTATCTTGCAATAAACGGAATTGTGTTACCCTCATCTATAAGCTCAATGACGCTTACAACCTGCCATTCGGCAATTAAAAATTCCTTTGTCAATGTCTGTTTTATTTTGTCAGTTTTATGCATATGTGCAAACCTCCCAAAAGTTACGTAAACAAAAATAAAAATTTGTAACTCCTTTGTAAAAATTTTTTTAAAAAACTCTTCACAAATCGCAAAATTTGTGGTACAATGGTTTTATACCACAATATGTTGTGTAATAGGGGTGTAAAACCACACAATTTTTACAAATTTATGATAACATCATTATAACCTATTTTTAACAACTTTACAAGAGGAAACTAAAATTTTTTAAAAATACGTTTTTGGAAGAAGTTTCTAATGGGAAAAATTAGGTTTTTCCCTTGCGTTTTTTTTAGTTTTAATGTAGAATAAATTTGTAATTTACTACTGACGGAGAGTGCTAATAGCTATGGAATTTAAGCATATATCAGTCTTATTTGACGAAAGCATAGATGCCCTTAATATACAAAGCGGCAATACATATGTAGACGGTACTCTCGGTGGCGGAGGTCATAGCGAGGGGATTTTATCCTCAAATGACGGATGCTTTGTAGTAGGCATCGACCAGGACATTGAGGCAATTGGCGCAGCGAGTGCAAGGCTCAAGCGTTTTGGCGACAGAATTACCATTGTAAACAACAACTTTTGTGAGATAAAAGACGTTTTAGAAAAACTTAAAATAGAAAAAATCAACGGTGCAGTCCTTGATTTAGGCGTTAGTTCATATCAGCTCGACAATGCCGAAAGAGGGTTTTCATATATGCAGGACGCACCGCTTGATATGAGAATGGACAAGTCTAAACACCTTAGTGCATATGACGTTATAAACTCATACAGTGCTGAGGACCTTACACGTATTTTTTACGAATACGGCGAGGAAAAATGGTCTAAAAGAATTGCAGAGTTTATTTTGCAAAAACGCGAAAATGCCCCCATACAAACCACACTTGAGCTTGTGGATATAATAAAGACGGCAATTCCAAAAGGCGCACGTACAGATGGCGGACACCCTGCAAAGCGTATATTTCAGGCAATACGTATAGAAGTCAATAACGAGCTTGGAATTTTAAGACAAGCTATTTTAGATTTTGTATCGTGTCTTGATAAGGGCGGCAGACTTGCAATAATTACTTTCCATTCACTTGAGGACAGAATAGTAAAGCAAACATTTACAAGTCTTGCAAGCAGATGTGAATGCCCCAAAAGCTTTCCTGTTTGTGTGTGCAACAAGCAGAGTGTAGTAAAGCTTGTAACACGAAAACCCATACTTCCGTCTGAGGAAGAACAAGCACAAAATCCGCGTTCTAAGAGCGCAAAATTAAGAATTGTAGAAAAGTTGTAGTTAAGATAGGTGAATAAATTGGCATATAACGA
>JAZSFX010000035.1:0-6871 GCA_045532455.1 Clostridia bacterium | reverse complement strand
CGACATGGCTACGATCCGACTTGCCACTGTTTTTTGCTTGACGTACAATTAGTACGACTGCACGCAAAACAGAGGCAATCTGAATAATTTTTTACAGAATTTGATTTGCACTGATTAATTTATAGGAAGGTAATAAAAATGAAAACAAGAGTTTGTGATTTGTTAGGAATAGAATATCCAATAATTCAGGGCGGAATGGCATGGGTTGCAACTGCGGAGCTGGCGGCGGCAGTATCAAATGCCGGCGGCTTGGGACTTATTGCGGCAGGCGGTGCTCCGGCTGACGTGGTAAGAGAGCAGATAAAAAAATGCCGCACTCTTACAGATAAACCGTTTGGTGTAAATGTAATGCTTATGTCTCCGTTTGCAGACGACATAATGCAGATGTTATTGGAAGAAAAGGTGGCAGTAGTTGCCACAGGTGCAGGTAACCCTGCTAAGTATATACCAGCATTAAAAGAAGTAGGTATAAAGGTAGTACCCGTTATTCCGTCTGTTGCAATAGCAGTTAAAATGGAAAAAGCAGGCGCTGATGCAGTTGTTGCAGAGGGTACAGAGGCCGGCGGACATATAGGCGAATTAACAACAATGTGTCTTGTTCCGCAAGTTGTAGATGCTCTAAGTATCCCCGTTATTGCGGCAGGCGGAATTGCCGATACAAGAGGTGCAGTTGCATCATTTGCGTTAGGTGCAGAGGGTATTCAGGTAGGTACAAGATTTATATGCTCTACGGAGTGTATTGCACACCAAAACTACAAAGAGGCTGTATTAAATGCCAAGGACAGAGATGCAGTTGTTACAGGCAGGGCAAACGGGGCACCCGTAAGAGCTCTGAAGAATAAGCTTACAAGAGAGTATGACCGTCTCGAAAAGAATGGCGCAACAAGAGAAGAAATAGAAGAATTGGGTGTTGGCGGTCTAAGGCGTGCCTTTTTGGAGGGCGATACCGAAATGGGCTCACTAATGGCAGGACAAAGCGCGGCTATGGTACAAAAAATTGAACCGTGTGCCGATATTATAAAAAGCTATTTCGAGGGTATGAGCGACGTGGTAGATACAATAACCAACAAGTTTTAAGTAAAAGGAGTAAATTTATGGGAAAGACAGCATTCCTGTTTGCAGGTCAGGGCGCTCAGGCAGTAGGTATGGGTAAAGAGCTTTGTGAGAATTTTGAATGTGCATCAAAGGTCTTTGACGAAGCCACCAAGGCCTTGGGTTTTGATATAAAGGAAATGATTTTTAACGGTGATGAGCAAACTCTTATGATAACAGAAAACACTCAGCCAACCATCGTTACAATGAGTGTTGCGGCACTGAGGGTTTTAGAGGAAAAGGGTGTAAAAGCTGACGTTTGCGCAGGTTTGTCGCTTGGTGAATACTGTGCACATATAGCATCAGGCTCATTAAAATTTGAAGATGCTGTTAAACTTGTAAAAAAACGTGGTAAATATATGCAGGAGGAAGTTCCCGTGGGCGAGGGTGCAATGGCGGCAATTATTGCACTTGGTGCAGATGACGTGGAGGCTTGCTGCAAAGAAGCATCGTCTGTTGGCATATGCTCACCTGCAAACTTCAACTGTCCCGGTCAGATAGTAGTATCGGGCGAGGTTAAAGCAGTTGAAAAATGCTGCGAACTTGCAAAGGAAAAGGGTGCAAAAAGAGCACTTATGCTTCCCGTTTCGGCACCGTTCCACTGCGAAATGTTAAAGGGTGCGGGCGAAAAGCTTGCAAAAGAGATAGAAAATGTGGAAGTATCCGATATGCAAATCCCTGTTATAACAAATGTAACTGCGGACTATGTTGCATCAAAAGAGGATATAAAGCCGCTACTTATTAAACAGGTTTCGTCGTCAGTACGTTGGGAAGAAACAATAAACAAAATGATAGAAGACGGAGTAGATACATTTATCGAAATCGGACCTGGTAAGGCGCTTGGCGGATTTGTTAAAAAGGTATCAAGAGAAGTTAGTGTATATAATGTAGAGGATATAGCATCACTCGAAAAAACATTAGAGGGGTTGGAAACAAAATGCTAAAAGGAAAAACTGCAATAATAACAGGCTCAGGCAGAGGAATAGGTAAGGCAATTGCCTTAAAGCTTGCGACTTTGGGCGCAAATATTGTTGTAAACGACATTCCGTCATCAGCAGATGCCGATACAACAAGCGAAGAAATCAAAAAACTTGGTGTGGAATCAATCGTTGTAAAAGGCGACGTAAGAAACGTTGATGATGTAAACGAGCTTGTAAAAGCTACAATGGATAAATTCGGTAAGATTGATATATTTGTCAACAATGCAGGTATTACTCGTGATAATCTTATGATAAGAATGAGCGAGGATGATTGGGATATGGTTATGGATATAAACCTCAAGGGTGCATTCAACTGTATCAAAGCTGCAATAAGACCGATGATGAAGCAGCGAGGCGGCTCAATCATAAACATTGCGTCTATTGTTGGCGTTATGGGTAATCCCGGTCAGGCGAACTATGTTGCCTCAAAGGCGGGTCTTATAGGACTCACAAAAACAACCGCCAAGGAATTTGCATCACGCGGAATAAGATGCAACGCGGTTGCACCAGGATTTATACAATCAGCAATGACTGATATCTTAGCCAACGACGTAAAGCAAAAATACTTCGACTCAATTCCGCTTGGAAAATTTGGCGAAACAGAGGACATAGCAAACGTAGTCGCATTTTTGGCATCGGATATGTCAAATTACGTAACAGGTCAAGTGATAAATGTTGATGGTGGACTCGTAATGTAATTTTATTTGGTATATATTCCGAAAGGCTTATATAGATATAACATCTGAAAGGAGGTGCAATTAATAATGGAGGAATTTGAGAGAGTAAAAAGTGTTATAGTTGACCAGCTTGGAGTTGACGAGGATACAATCACAATGGAATCATCATTCGTTGATGATTTAGGTGCAGATTCTCTTGACATAGTTGAGTTGATAATGGGTCTTGAAGGTGAATTCGATTTGGAAATTCCTGATGATCAGGCAGAAAAAATCAGCACAGTAGGAGATGCGGTGAACTATATTAAGGAAAACGCGTAAGTATAAAGGCTATCCCGACGTCTTTTATGGGCGTTGGGATAAGCCATGACACTAAAACATTGTAATTATTTTAATTTATATATATAAACATCTCGTGAAAGGAGAAGATAATGTAAATTTTACGTTATCAGATAAAAAAATGAGAAGAGTTGTAGTAACAGGTGTTGGGGCCATTACACCAATAGGCAACAATGTAAGTGCATTTTGGGAAAACATAAAAAAAGGCGTATGCGGTATAGATACGGTAACAAGATTTGATATTACCGACTACAAAACCAAAATCGCCGGCGAAGTCAAGGACTTTAATCCCGAAGATTTTATCGATAAAAAAGAAGCAAGAAGAATGGACCTCTATACTCAATACGCGTGTGTAGCGGCTATGGAAGCCTTCAAAAACAGCGGTATAGATATAGAGAACGAAGACCCATGGAAAGTTGGTGTTATAACGGGCTCTGGCATAGGCGGTATAAAGACATTCGAAGATCAACACGAAGTTCTTCTTGGTAAGGGCCCGTCAAGAGTAAGTCCGTTTTTTATTCCGATGATGATTAGCAATATCGCGGCATCGCACATTGCAATAGCACTCAATGCAAGAGGCGTAAACAAAAACGTTGTTACCGCCTGCGCTTCGGGAACAAATGCAATAGGCGACGCATTTCGTCATATTCAGTACGGTGATAGCGATGTTATTATTGCCGGTGGTGCTGAGGCGGCACTTACACCAATAGCTTTTGCGGGCTTCTGTAATATGAAAGCAATGTCAACCAATAACGATAACCCCAAAACTGCATCAAGACCTTTTGATGCAACAAGAGACGGATTTGTATTATCAGAGGGTGCAGGCTTTGTTGTTCTTGAGGAATTAGAGCACGCAAAGGCAAGAGGCGCAAATATCATATGCGAAATGGTAGGCTACGGTGCAACAGACGACGCATACCATATCACAAGTCCTGTTCCAGGCGGTGAGGGCGGCGCAAAAGCTATGGAAATGGCTATAAAAGATGCAGATATAACACCCGATATGGTAACATATATAAATGCACACGGTACTTCAACAAAGTATAACGATATGTTCGAAACTCAGGCAATAAAATCAGTATTCGGCGATGCGGCGTATAAGGTAAAGGTATCATCAACAAAGTCAATGACAGGACACCTTTTGGGTGCGGCAGGTGGAATTGAGGCTATCATCTGTGCAATGGCAATCAGAGATGGCTACATTCCTGCAACAATCAACTTCGAAAATGCTGACCCTGACTGCGATTTGGATATAGTTCCGAATGAGGGTATAAATACAGAAGTTAACTATGCACTTTCCAACTCGCTTGGTTTTGGCGGACACAACGCAAGTATTTTATTTAAAAAATATAATGACTAAATATAAAAACACAAAGAGGGGCAACTGCAAAAAGCGGTGCGCCCCTGTTGTGCTAAATGAATTAGTGATTAAATCTTTCAATTTGTGGCAGATTTAATCAGTAATTCAGCAAAAAAATAAAAAAGGAGAATTGCTGATATGACACTAAAAGAGATTGAAAGTAAAATAGGCTACAATTTTAACGATAAATCACTTTTGAGTAATGCTCTTACACACAGCTCATATGCAAACGAAAAGAAAATCCAAAGTAACGAGCGTCTTGAATTTTTAGGCGACAGTGTTTTGAGCATTATAATAAGTGAGTATATCTATAAAAGGCTAAATCGCATTAACGAGGGAGACTTAAGCAAATTAAGGGCAAGCATTGTATGCGAAACCTCGCTCTTTAAGGCTGCAAAGCGCATAAGCCTTGATGGAGCTATAAGACTTGGTAACGGAGAAGAACAAACAGGCGGCAGAAAAAGACCGTCTATTGTATCTGATGCGTTCGAGGCGGTTATTGCCGCAATATACCTTGACGGAGGCTTAGAGGTTGCACGTGAATGGGTTTTAGGTAACACAAAAAGCGATATAGAAGAAGCAATATCGGGCAAGAGAAATAACGACTACAAAACTGCTCTGCAAGAGAAGATACAAAAGAAGCACTTAGGTGATATAGAGTATCAGTTGATTGAGGAATTGGGAATGGACCACAACAAAACCTTTATTATGGGTGTATATCTCAATAACGAAAAAATTGGCGAGGGCGAGGGTAACAGTAAAAAAGAAGCTCAGCAGCAGGCGGCAAAAAATGCCCTCGAAACAGTTAAATTCTAAAAAGTCGGAGATATATATGAAAACTTATAACATACCCATCTTTGTTCCGCATAAGGGTTGTCCGTTCGATTGTGTTTTTTGCAATCAAAGACGTATAACAGGCGAGGCAACAGATGTAACGGTACAGGACGTAAAAAATATAATATCCGAAAATCTTAAAACAATTCCAAAAGAGGACAGATACGTCGAGGTTGCTTTTTTTGGTGGCTCATTTACGGGAATTCCAATGGACGAGCAAAGCGCTCTTATGTCGGCTGTAGAGGAATTTAAGGGCAAAATAGACGGAATAAGACTTTCCACACGTCCCGATTATATAAACGATGAGATTATGCAAAATCTTGTTGCGCATGGAGTTACCACAATAGAGCTTGGTGTGCAGTCTATGGACGATGAGGTTTTAAAAAAATCCAACAGGGGTCATAGTGCCGAGCAGGTAAGAAAAGCAGTGGAAATTATTAAAAAATACCCCGTAAGACTTGGTTTGCAGATGATGACGGGACTTGTTGGCGACACAAGAGAAAAAAGCATATATACTGCAACAGAAATTATAAAGCTGAAACCGCAGATGGTGCGGATTTATCCCACACTCACAATAAAGGATACGTATCTCGAAAAAATGTATCAAAAGGGTGAGTACACTCCGCAGACATTAGAAGAAGCGGTGGACTTGGCAAAAGAGCTTGTTTTAATGTTCGAGAAAGAAAATATTGCTATAATCCGTGTCGGGTTACAGGCAACAGAGGAAATCTGCGAGGAAGGCAGCGTTGTTGCAGGACCTGTCCATAGCGCATTCCGTGCACTTGTAGAGAGCAGTATCTATTACGATTTAATAAAGAATGAGCTGAGAGGAAAAAGCGGCGAGGTAACTATTGAGGTTTTAGACAGCGAGGTATCAAACGCCGTGGGCAACAAAAGAGCAAACATTAAAAAGATTAAAGACGAAACAGGAATAATATTAAGAGTTAGAGGCAATAGGAGTATGAACAAAAGAGAGGTAAAAATACCATGCTTTTAAAAAGAATAGAAATGCAGGGATTTAAGTCCTTTGCCGATAAAACAGTATTGGATTTTGTAGAGGGCGCAACTGCGGTTGTTGGCCCTAACGGTAGCGGAAAGAGTAACATTTCCGATGCAATCCGCTGGGTAATCGGCGAAATGAGCGCAAAATCCTTAAGAGGCTCAAATATGCAGGACGTTATTTTTGCGGGCACCGAAACAAGAAAAAGTGTAAACTATGCAGAGGTAAGCCTTGTTTTAGATAACAGTACACATATATTTAACATTGATTTTGACGAAGTTATTGTTACACGCAGACTTTTCAGAAGCGGCGAGAGCGTATACCAGATAAACAGAGCAAACTGTCGTTTAAAGGATATACACGAGCTATTTATGGATACGGGACTTGGCAGAGACGGATACTCAATAATAGGTCAGGGCGACGTGGCAAAAATTCTTTCTACCAAGCCCGAGGACAGACGTTCTCTTTTTGAGGAGGCAGCAAGTGTTTCTAAGTACAAGTACCGTAAGGAAGAAGCAATAAGAAAGCTCACGGGCGTTGAGGAAAATCTTGTACGTATAGGTGATATAACTCTTGAGCTCGAAAATCAGGT
>JAZSFX010000016.1:0-21929 GCA_045532455.1 Clostridia bacterium | reverse complement strand
ATCATTTCCGCTTGCGGCATTGAGACCTGCGTTCTTCCCTCGGCGGTTCTTTCCACCCATACGGCGGGATTTTCGGGCTATACCTTTCGGGATCTGACCGAGGATATGCCCCTCATCGAAGCCCATTGGAAGAAGGAGGGCATCGCTTTTGATGCCGTTTACACGGGATATCTCGGCAGTACCAAGCAGATCAACTACGTTAGAAGCATTGCAAAAAGTACGAAAAAGGAAGGATCTCTTCTGATCGTTGACCCCGCGATGGCAGACAACGGAAAGCTTTATCCCGGCTTTGACGAGGATTACGTAAAAGCAATGGTAAGACTTTGCGCAAAATCAGATTATATTGTTCCTAACATAACAGAGGCTTGTTTTTTAACAGGAATGGAATATTGTGAGGAATATGACAGAGAATATATAGACAAGCTGATTAATAAGCTTATGGAAATTGGCTGCAAGAATGTTATTCTTACGGGAATTTCCTACAAAGAGGGCAAAACAGGCGTTGTTGTTTACGAAAATTCTGAGTATTCGTATTATGAACACGAAAAACTACCGCATAGCTGCCACGGTACAGGCGATATTTACGCATCTGCATTTGTTGGTGCTCTAACAAGAGGCAAGAGTGCATACGAGAGTGCAAAAATTGCGGCAGACTACACAGTAGAGTGTATAAAGGAAACTGAAAAGGATAAGGAAACTCACTGGTACGGTGCAGAATTTGAGCCGGTACTTTCTAAGCTTATAAAGGCGCTTGACTAATCATTAAGAGAGGGTAGCATAAATGAAAAAAACAAACAGACTTCTTGAACTGTTTTTAACGCAGCTAAAAACAGGTGCTTTTACCTTTGGCGGCGGTTATGCGATGATTTCTATTCTGGAAAATGAGTTTGTGGAGCGTAAAAAGTGGCTCGAACACGATGAGTTTATGGATATTATAGCAATTTCGGAATCCACACCAGGACCTATTGCAATCAACTCCGCCACATATATAGGCTACAAGGTGGGCGGTGTAATAGGTTCGGCTATTGCAACACTTGGAGTTGTGCTTCCGTCATTTGTGATTATATATTTAATATCGTTGTTTTATGATAAATTTATGACATTTACTGCAGTTGCGGCGGCATTTAAGGGTATACAGGCTTGTGTTGTGTATCTTATACTTTCTGCGGGAATAAAAATGTTTAAAAAGATGGAGAAAAAACCACTGTATCTGATTATGACAGGAGTTGTAATTTTGAGTCTTATAGCTACCACTCTTTTTGCAGTTAAGTTTTCTTCTATTTATTATATCCTGATTGGTGCTGCAATAGGTGTTTTTGCATACGGAATCAGTTCTCTGGTTGCGGGGGTGAAGAAATGATGATTTTATTTAAGTTGTTTTCGACCTTTTTCCAGATAGGTTTGTTCACCTTTGGCGGCGGCTATGCAATGATACCGCTTATAAGGGAAAAATGTGTTTTAAACGAATGGCTTACAGAAGACGCTATAATGAACTTTATAGCGGTATCGGAATCAACACCAGGACCGTTTGCTATTAATATGGCAACGTTTGTTGGCTCGTCGCAAGCGGGAATTTTAGGCTCGGTGCTTGCAACACTCGGGGTAGTGCTGCCGTCGTTTATAATTGTGCTGATTATTGCCATGGCGCTAAAAAACCTTATAAAATACAAAGGTGTTCAGGCGATTTTATCGGGCATAAAGCCTGTTGTTATAGGACTCATTTTAGCCACAGGCGTAACAACGTTTTTGAGTGTGCTTTGCAAAATCACAACAATAAACGCAGGCTATGAGATTGAGTGGTTTGGTATTTTGATTTTTGCAGTTGTTATAGCATTTGCAATGACGTATAAGAAAATAAAAAAAGCCGCACCATCACCGATATACCTTATCATTTTATCGGCGGTGTTGGGATTAATATTTTATATGTAATACAACAAAAAAGGAATTCGCATTTGCGAATTCCTTTTTAAATACATTAGTTTATGCGTTTGCTATAATATCCATTGCATCTTGACGTGAAAGTGAAATCTTACCTGTCTTTTCGTCGATGTCCATTACCATAACAATAAGCTCGTCGCCTACGTTACAGATGTCCTCAACCTTTTCTACTCTTTCGCGGTCAAGCTTTGAAATGTGGCAAAGTCCGTCTTTACCGGGCAGAATTTCTACAAAAGCGCCGAACGGTTGGATTGTCTTAACAACACCCTTATAAATTCTACCGATTTCGGGCTCCTCAACGATTGCTTCAATCGCTGCTTTTGCGGCCTTTCCGCTTTCCTGTGTAGTTGCAAAGATGTGGATTGTTCCGTCATCTTCTATATCAATCTTAGCACCGGTATCAGCAACTATCTTTTGAATTACCTTACCGCCCTGACCTATAACTTCTCTTATCTTATCAGGGTTGATGTGCATTGTTTCTACCTTTGGTGCGTATGGTGAAAGCTCACTTCTTACCTCAGGAATAGCCTTTAGCAATATCTCGTCGATAATGTGGTATCTTGCATCTCTTGTTTTTGTGAATGCTTCCCAGATAACCTCGTATGGAAGACCGTCGTTTTTGATATCAACCTGAATAGATGTAATACCTTTCTTTGTTCCGGCAACCTTAAAGTCCATTTCGCCATAGAAGTCCTCTAAGCCCTGAATGTCAACCATTGTTGTAAAGCCCTCATCTGTTGTGATAAGTCCGCAAGAAATACCTGCAACAGGAGCCTTTATTGGTACACCGGCTGCCATAAGTGCAAGAGTTGAACCGCACACACTGCCTTGTGATGTTGAACCGTTAGAAGAAAGAACTTCCGAAACAGTTCTTATTGCGTATGGGAACTCGTCTTCTGACGGAAGAACGGGAACAAGTGAACGTTCTGCCAATGCACCATGACCTATCTCACGTCTGCCCGGACCTCTTGATGGCTTTGTTTCGCCAACTGAGTATGACGGGAAGTTGTAGTGGTGCATATATCTCTTTGTTTCTTCTGTTGTATCGATACCGTCAAGCTTTTGAATTTCTGATAGCGGTGCAAGTGTTGCAACTGTAAGCACCTGAGTTTGTCCACGTGTAAACATACCCGAACCGTGAGTTCTTGGCAACAAGTCAACCTCAGCAGCAAGCGGTCTTATTTCGTTTAAGCCTCTGCCATCAACACGTCTGCCCTCGTATAGCCATGCTCTTACGATTTCCTTTTGCATTTTGTAAAGGATTTCGCCAAGCTGCTCGCCTAAGTCTTCAAATTGGTCTGAAAGTGCTTCTACAATCTCGTCTGATACAACACCAAGTCTTGCATCTCTTATGTTTTTGTCGTCTGTATCAAGAGCATATTGAATTTTTTCGTATGCCATTTCCTTTATAGCATCATAAAGCTCGTGATTTACGTCGTGAGCCTCATATTCAAACTTCGGCTTACCTATTTCCTTTGCGATATCGTCTATAAAGTCGCAGATTTCGATAATTGTCTTGTGAGCAGTTTTAATACCCTCAAGCATAACGCTTTCTTCAACTTCGTTTGCGCCGGCTTCTATCATAACAATCTTTTCGCGTGTGCCTGCAACAGTTACGTGCATTTCGCTCTTAGCTCTTTGCTCGACTGTCGGGTTTATTATAAACTCACCGTCAACGAGTCCCAACCATACACCGCCTATAGGACCATTCCACGGAATGTCCGAGATAGAAAGTGCAATAGAAGTACCAATCATAGCGGCAACTTCGGGTGGGTTATCCTGCTCAACAGAAAGGACAGTTGATACAACAGATACGTCATTTCTTAAATCTGCAGGGAAGAGCGGTCTTATAGGTCTGTCGATAACACGGCTTGTTAAAATAGCCTTTTCTGACGGTTTACCCTCTCTTTTGATATATCCGCCCGGGATTTTACCAACTGAGTATAGCTTTTCTTCGTAGTCAACACTAAGAGGGAAGAAGTCAACTCCTTCTCTTGGTGAACGTGAAGCTGTAACGTTTACCATTACAGCTGTGTCGCCATATCTTACAAGACAGTGGCCATTTGTAAGCTGAGCCATTTTACCTGTTTCGATAATAAGTGGGCGGCCTGCAAGTGTGGTTTGGAATGTTTTAAACATAATTTTTACTCCTTTACTTTTTTTTGTTTTTTGGAGATTTATGTTTAGCAGATAAACACAGTATAAAAACATTTTACACTCTGTTTATGTGCCAACACAATCTCCGCCTATTATATATGAATAGGCAAACGCAGTACGTTTGCCTATCTATATAACGTTATAATTACTTTCTTAAACCAAGTTTAGCAACAAGAGCTCTGTATCTTTCGATATCCTGCTCCATAAGGTATCTTAGAAGACCCTTTCTCTTACCAACCATCATCAAAAGACCTCTTCTTGAGTGGTGGTCTTTCTTGTGGAAGTTAAGGTGCTCGTTGTTAAGGTGGTTAATTCTCTCTGTTAAAAGAGCGATTTGAACCTCCGGTGAGCCTGTATCTCCCTCGTGAGTTGCAAATTCAGCTATAAGCTGTTGCTTTCTTTCCTTTGTCATGCTAATTCACCTCCTATGATAAATTATCCCCTAACGCTGAGAAGTCGTTGGTGATTCGAACTTCTAAGACATAGGTTTAACCTATAATTCTTAAAAATGAAATGTTGCAGAAAAATATAATTAGTTCTGCTTTGTTGTTCTGTTGAAACGCTTGTTGAACTTTTCAACTCTACCGCCTGTATCTACAAGCTTTTGCTTACCTGTGAAGAATGGATGGCACTTTGAGCAGATTTCAACCTGAATGTCTTCTTTGGTTGAGCCTGTTGCAATAACTTCGCCACATGCACAGGTAATGGTAGTTTGCTTATACTCAGGATGGATTCCTTCTTTCACTACCAATTCCTCCTTTTAAAAATTAAGTGCATTAAACACCATTTAACAGTATACCATATATTTTCGCATTTTGCAATAGTTTTTTAAAAAATTTTACAAAATAATTACAATCTTAAAGTGTCTCCCGACTTTATACAATATGTAGTACCGTCGATATCAAGCCACACATCAAAGAGGGTGGGGTTATGAATAATTGTTGTGTCGGCACTGTATACAAGTGAGTTATAGGCCTCTATATAATCGTAAATTTCGATATTTGTTGCAAACCATATATCGTCGGCGTGTTGTGAGAATTTAGCGCATATATCCTCAATCAAGTCCCAATTATCGCGGTCATCAAACTCATAAGAGTGTCCCCACAGATAGAAAAGACGCGGATGGCGGATGGGAACATATGTGCTTTTGTTGGGTGATAGAGCTAAAAATTCGTCTATATATTCCATAACCTTTGGGTTGTTGTGGTGTGCAGAGGGCATCCACTGATACCAGTCGTGAGGTAGGGTAAACGAGTTGTTATCACCGTTTATTGTACGAGCATATGCAATATCAAGAGATGAAAGATAATTCCTCACAGTTTCGTACGAGGTTTTTTCGATAAACTCAGTATTTCCTAAATCGGGATATGCCATACCGCGTATGATACGGTTATAGGTTTTCTCAAGCTCAAGTCGTGAATCGAGAACATCGCGAAGTCCCTCAATGGCGCGTACGCGTGCAGGTGATTTGTGAAAATAACCATGCACTGCAACCTCGTGCCCTTTGGAAAGGATATGTTCTTTAACCTCATCTTTTGTTATGCACTTATCAGGTCTGAAATTTTTACCGTTAAGATTAAAAGTACCTTTTATATTATATTTTGTTAATATCTGGGATAGCCTTATATCTTGCTTAAATCCGTCGTCGTAGCTTAGTGTAACCGCTTTCGCTTTGCCCCCGGGAAATCTTAAAAAATTGTATCGCATATATATTCCGCCTCCTTTGTTTTATTGTAGGGGACGGCCTCCTGGACGTCCCGTTCTAACCGCATTTTAATCACCTATCATTATAACCTCATTGCAAATTTTTGTCAATAGCAAAAAAGAAAGAGATGTTTAAAAAGAATTTCTTTTAAAACATCTCTTTTGGATGAAAAACATCCATCATAGGTCATTTGATACCAAATCTTCGTATGTCTCTCTCTTAACTACTACTTTAGATGTACCATCTGATACTGCAACTACTGCAGGTCTTGGAATTCTGTTGTAGTTTGACGCCATAGAATAATTATACGCACCTGTTGCAAGAACTGCAAGTGTATCACCTACATCTGTTTTAGGAAGCATTGTATCCTTTAATAAAATATCACCGCTTTCGCAACATTTTCCTGCAACTGTTACTTTTTCTGTTTTTGGCGCGGTTGCTTTATTTGCAACTACCGCTTCGTACTCCGATTCGTACATAATATATCTTGGATTATCAGCCATACCACCATCTACCGAAACGTATTTTCTTACATCTTTAATATCCTTAATAGCACCTATTGTATACAGTGTTATACCTGTTGGTGCAATTATAGAACGTCCCGGCTCCATAACAATAAAGGGGAGATTTACATTTCTTTTTGCGGCGGTATTTTTAACAACCTCGCTCACGTGCTTTATATATTCGTCATACGGAACGGGGTCGTCGAGTTTAGTATATCTTATACCATAGCCACCACCGAGATTTAACTGTTCAATTTCAAGTCCAAGCTTATCCTTTAAATCGCCGATAAAGTTCATCATAACTAAAGCCGCCTCGCAAAATGGCTCTATGTCAAAAATTTGTGAACCGATATGGCAGTGTACACCCTTTATTTTAACATTTGACATTTTGCTTGCTATTGTGCAGATTTCTAAGGCTTCTCCGTTTTCGAGAGCAACACCAAACTTGGAATCTATCTGACCTGTCTGGATAAAGCTATGAGTATGTGCATCAACGCCGGGCTTTATGCGGAACATAATATTCTGCACAATACCCTCGGAAACAGCTATCTCATTTAGTTTTTCCAGCTCATAAAGATTGTCGACAACAATGCAGCCTATACGGTTTTTAACTGCCATTGTAAGCTCGTCGACAGTTTTATTGTTGCCGTGAAAATAAATCTTATCCGTGTCAAAATCTGACTTTAAGGCAGTGTATAATTCGCCGCCCGATACAACGTCAATTCCAAGTCCTTCTTCTTTTATTACTCTGTAAACATACTTTGTGCAAAAAGCCTTGCTCGCGTAAAGAATCAAACCTTTTCCATTGTAATATTTTTCCATTGCATTTTTATAAACTCTGCAATTTTCGCGTAATAAATCCTCGTCAATAACATAGAGTGGCGTGCCATACTCTTTAGCAAGCTCTATTGTATCGTTTTTGCCTATTACAAGATGGTTTTTTTCGTTTACTGATAAATTCTTTGATACAAACATTTTTGCACTCTCCTTTGTTTTGGTTTTATGCGGGTAAATTATCCTCCGAGGACTCCAAAACCTGTTGTTTTCTTGTGATTTTGGGAGGTTGTTTATCCATAATACATTCTTTTGTTATTGTTACTTTTTCGATGGTGCTATCCGACGGTGTTTCGAACATTATATCCGACATTGCTTCTTCTATAATAGCACGTAAGCCTCTTGCGCCGGTATCACGCTTTATTGCCTTGTCGGCAATTGCCTCGATGGCATCGTCTTCGAATTCAAGCTCTACGTTATCCATCTCAAACAGTATTTTATATTGCTTTATAAGCGCATTTTTTGGCTCTGTTAAAATCTTTATAAGTGTAGCCTTATCCAGCTGGTCAAGGCTCGAGAAGATTGGTAATCTTCCCACAAGCTCAGGTATAAGACCGAATTTAATTAAATCCTGAGGAGTTATGTGCGAGAAAATTTCCGAAAGATTTTGCTCGCGTTTGCTTTCAACAACTGCGCCAAAGCCAAGACCTTTTTTACCTATTCTGTCGCCGACAATTTTTTCTATTCCGTCGAATGCACCGCCGCAAATAAATAAAATATTTGTGGTATCTATCGGGATACATTCCTGCTGCGGATGTTTTCTTCCGCCTTGTGGAGGAACAGAAGCAACAGTGCCCTCTATCATTTTAAGTAATGCCTGTTGCACACCCTCGCCGCTGACGTCTCTTGTGATTGACGGGTTTTCTGATTTTTTTGCAATTTTATCAATTTCGTCTATATATATTATTCCGCGTTCTGCTTCGTCTATATCATAATCAGCCGCCTGAATCAGCTTTAAGAGTATGTTTTCGACGTCTTCGCCCACATAGCCTGCTTCGGTAAGCGAGGTTGCGTCGGCTATTGCAAACGGAACGTTAAGCATACGCGCAAGATTTTGCACAATAAAGGTTTTTCCGCTGCCGGTAGGACCAACCATAAGAATATTACTCTTTTGCAGCTCAACGTCGGTAGCTTCTTCGCAGTGCTCTATTCTTTTGTAGTGGTTATATACTGCAACTGAAAGGATTTTCTTTGTTTTTTCCTGACCTATAACATACTCATCTAAAAACTCTTTTATTTCTTTTGGCTTTGGTAATTCAAAATCGTGGTCGAACTGTGATTTTGTGTCGATATCAAAGTCGAAATCATCAGATAAAATTTTGTTACAGGTGCTTATACATTCGTCGCAGATATATACTCCCGGACCGGATAAAAGCTTTTTAACCTCGTTTTCGCGCTTGCCGCAAAACGAACATTTTAATAAATTATTTTCTGACATTTAATACTCCAATCCCACCCAAGAGGGTGGCAGATAATAAAAATTCCAATAAATGCACACATAACCACCCCCTGCCTGAATGCAGGCAACAGAATACATAAGAATATGTATTCAAGGGAATGGTTATGGTAAAGTTTACTTTTGTTGCTGTTCTCTTTTTTCGATAACTGCGTCTATCAGGCCATATTCCTTGGCTTCAGCAGCGCTCATAAAGTTATCTCTTTCGGTATCATCGCAAACCTTTTCGTAGGTTTGTCCGCAACGTTCGGCAAGAATTCTGTTCATTTTTTCTTTTGTTCTTACCATGTGGTCAGAATAGATTTTTATATCAGTAGTCTGACCGCTTAGTCCGCCACCCGAAATAAGCGGCTGATGTATCATAACTTCGCTGTTGGGGAGAGCAAATCTCTTGCCCTTTGCACCTGCTGCAAGCAGGAATGCACCCATACTTGCCGCCATACCTATACATATGGTAGACACATCGCACTTGATATAATTCATCGTATCAAATATAGCCATTCCGGCAGTTATTGAGCCGCCGGGAGAGTCTATATAGAGTTGTATATCTTTGTCCGGATCCTTAGCCTCCAAAAAAAGCAGTTGTGCAACAACAAGGCTTGCAGTTGCGTCGGTAACCGGGTCGGAGAGGAAAATAATTCTGTCCTCTAATAATCTTGAGTATATGTCGTATGAGCGTTCGCCACGACTTGTTTGGTCTATTACAACAGGAATAGTTGCCATAAATATCATTCCTTTCTATGTCGCAAAATTTACACCAAAAACTGCAAGACTTTTATTATTTGTCAGCTTCTTCTGCTTTAGCAGTCTTTGCTGTTTTAGTAGTTGTTGTTTTCTTGGTTGTAGTTGTCTTCTTAGCTGTAGTTGTTGTCTTTTTTGTGGTAGTTGACTTTGCAGCAGTTGTCTTTTTAGCTGTAGTTGTTTTCTTCTCAGCGGCTGCTTTTGTTGTAGTTGACTTTGCAGTGCTCTTTTTCTTTGCTACAACAGCGTTATTTACAAGCATTGTGATTGTCTGCTGGATTGCAAGGTCAGCCTTAAGATTTTCCATCTCAGCCTCACCCATAAGCTCCTTAAGCTTATCAAGCTCCATATTGTATTTCTTGGCCATATCAACAAGTTCCATCTCAACAACCTCAGGAGTTGCTTCGATACCCTCTGCCTTTTGAATAGCCTCAAGAACAAGTGAGCCCAAAAGCTTCTTTTCGGCTTGTGGCTTTAGCTGCTCTTTTAGTGTCTCTTGTGTCATACCTGTGTATTGCATGTACATTTCCATGTTCATGCCCTGATACATTAATCTCTGAGCAAATTCCTGAAGCTCTCTTTCTACATTTGCCTCAAGCATTGCAGCAGGAATTTCTACAGTTGCATTTTCGCATACCTTTTCAACAACTGCATTTTCTGTATCAATCTTTGCTCTGTTTTGGGCGCTCTCTTCGAGCTTTGCTCTTATGTCCTTCTTCCATTCTTCAAGAGTTTCGAATTCGCTTACTTCTGAAGCAAAATCATCGTCAACCTCAGGAAGCTCTCTTACCTTAAGCTCTTTTATTGTAACCTTAAACAAAGCGTCTTTGCCTGCAAGGTCAGGAGCGTGGTATTCTTTAGGGAATGTAACATTAACGTCAACAAGGTCGCCAACCTTTGCGCCAACAAGTTGCTCCTCAAAGCCGGGGATAAATGTACCTGAACCGATTTCGAGGTCGTAGTTTTCGCCCTTGCCGCCATCAAATGCAACACCGTCAACGCTGCCGTCAAAGTCTATAACAGCAATATTGCCCACTGCTATAGTACCCTCGTCAAGAGTTGTAACTCTTGCGTTTCGCTGTCTTGCATTTTCGATATCCTTTTCAACGTCTTCGTCTGTTACATTATAGTCAAACTTAGGTACTTCTATACCCTTATATTCGCCAAGCTTTACCTCAGGCTTTGTTGTAACAAGCGCAGTGAATACAACATTTTCGCCTTTCTTGATTTCTTCAACGTCAACTTCAGGTCTTGCAACAACGTCAAGGCCTGCCTCTTTAACTGCCCCGTCGTAAGCCTCAGGAAGCACTTCGTTTATAGCATCATCATAGAAAACTGCTTCTGTGTAGTACTTTTCTATAATTGCCTTTGGTGCTTTACCCTTTCTGAAACCAGGTATGTTGAATTTGCTCGCGTTCTTTTTATAAACATTGTTAATAGCCTTTGCAAAATCCTCAGCTGATACTTCAAAAGTAAGCTTTACAAGATTTTTTTCGATTTGTTCGCTTTTTACTGCCATTATGTTTATCCTCCTTCATCTGTTAAGTGCTATTGCACCAATATTAAACATACATTTGTTATTATATCACGAATTCATAAGAATTTCAATCATTTTTTGTTAAAATTTTTTGAATTTCCATTCTTTGTGTGGTTTTTATTATTATCTTTTGGTTTTTTAATATTTATTGTGTATTTATCACTAAAGTATCAGTGCCCTTTGGCGTGTTTTGTATGAAAAACAAGCGCTAAAAGCATAATAACCGGAAAAACAATAGCAGCAAAAATACCAATTTTTAAGTCGGAATTATAAAAATCTGCCACAAGACCTGTAAATGTAGGGCCGAGTGTACAACCAACATCTCCGCCAAGAGCGAGTAGTCCGTACATAAACGCACCGCCATTTTGTATCGAGGCAGAGGCAATGCTTATAGTACCAGGCCACAGTATTCCCACCGAGAAGCCGCACAGAGCACAACCCATGAGGCTTATAAGCGGTGATGGTGAAAGTGAAATTAATAGATACGAGAATATACAAAGAACGACACTGAATAATATAAAGTGCATAAGGTTTATCATATCTGCATATTTTCCATAAAACACTCTTGATATACCCATAAGCAGAGCAAATGCGGCAGGACCTGCAATATCTCCGAGTGTTTTTGAAAGACCAAGACCTTTTTCGGCAAAGGCAGACGCCCACTGTGCAACACTAACCTCGCTTGCTCCTGCACAAATCATAAGTAGTAAGAGTAACAAAAATGTTTTGTTCGTAAGTAACTGCTTTAGCGAAAGAGGTTGTTTTCCATCTTTTACCACATCGGGAATGGGTGAGTTCATAAATATTGCAAGATTTATAATTGGAACAAGTGCAAATATAAGCGAAAGAAATCGCCATTTAAGAACTCCGAAAACAAGAAAAAACAATGATGATACCAAAACAACACCCATCTGTCCCCAACAGTAGAATGAATGTAAAAGACTCATAGCCTTTTCTTTATTCGGTGTCGGGCATGCTTCGGTTATGGGACTCACAAGGACTTCTAATAACCCGCTGCCTATTGCATAAATTATTACCGAAATCAAAAATCCTGCAAAGGGGTCAATTATCTGCGGTAATACAGTAAGCAAAATCAAGCCGAGAGCCGAAAAAAGATGTGAGAAAACAATGGGTGTTTTATATCCGTATTTGTTAATAAAAGGCGCCGACAACACATCAGTAAGAATTTGCACAAAGAAGGTTACTGTGATTAAAATTGTAATCTTTGAAAGGGGTATATTATACTCCTGTTGAATGGTAACAAATAAAAGCGGCAAAAAGTTAACAACTATTGCCTGAATTATGTACCCCACAAAGCAGCAGCGCAATGTTGACTGATAACTTCTCATAATTTTTCTCCTAAGCTAAGGGCATATAACCAAAATAGTTTTTGGTTATATGCCCAATGTGTTTTTTAGTTGTTGTATAAATCATCGATATTTCCGCCAAAGGCTTCGTATGCTTTTTGCAGTTGAATATCAACCTCTTTTTCGAGAGAGCCAAAGGTTCTGTCGAGCTTTACCTGTGTTGGAATATCAAGAATTCCCGAAGCACTAAGACCCGAAACGGACTGATATGCTTTTATTGCGTCCTGCAAAGAGGCATCAAAAAGCGTGCTTTGGGTGTTGCCTGTGTAATAACCAAGCATAGAAAGTCTTTCTTTTGCGGCTTTTATCGGCTTGCCTCTTTGTCCCACACACCACTTATCTGTAAAAGTGAATTTTGTGTATGAGCCAACGTCTATTGCCTCTTTCTCGTTTTCTATGTATACGTCAGGCTCAATGCCCACACCGTTTATTTTGTTTCCGTCTCTTGTGATATATTCACCGGTTGTAACCTTAAGCATAGAGCCATTATTAAGCGAAAATGTTCCCTGAATAACGCCTTTTCCGTAGGTAGTTACACCGTAAAGCTGTGCCGCGCCGCTTTCTTTCATAGCGCTTGCAAAGATTTCGGAAGATGAGGCGGTGTTCTGATTCACTAAAAGGATTGTATCGTAGTAGGTGCGTTCAAGCTCCGAGTAGTAGCTTCGGTTTCCCGACTCGACACGGTATTTTACGTCTATAATTTTTCCTTTTGGAACAAGCATTTTCGAAATGGCAATCGCTGAAGATAGCATGCCGCCTACGTTGTTTCTTAAGTCGATAATAAGCTTTTTAACGTCTGACGATTGGAAAGTATCAAGCATCTTACGTACTTCTTTTTCGGTATTATCACCAAAAGAGAGTATCTTCATATAGCCGACATTTCCCTTTAAAATACCGCCACTTACTGTTGCAATATTAATGGCACAACGTGTACCCATAAGGGAAAGGCGCTGAAAATTTCGCTCAACAATGATGGCAACCTTAGTATCCAACTCGCCAACAACGAGCGCTTTTACTTCGTCAATGCTTTTGCCCTCAACGTTTAATCCGTCGACCTCGCATATCTTATCGCCCTCGGCAAAGCCTGCGTCTTGCGCAAGATTACCCTCAACAAAACCGTTTATGTACACTCCGTCATCACGTTGCTCCAAAATAACGCCAAGACCGTACATAACACCGTTTATACTGCCGATATACTGCTGATATTCGTCATAGGTCATAAAAGAACAGTAGGGGTCAATGCCCTCTAAAGTCTTTTTAAGAAGCTCAATCATTACATCTTCGTCGTTAAGCAGATTGGAAATTCCCATCTGCATAATCTGTTCTTTTGTAAGAGTTTTGTCTATGTATATATCAGAAATATACTCAGATATATTATCCCATATAATAAAACCGTCGCTGTAATCCGTGGCATATACACCCGTTGTGGATGTCATCACCGACAAAGAAAGAATTGCGGCGGTGATTTTTCTAACAAGTTTCATAAATATCCTCCGGTATCAGAGAGGAGTTACGCATATAACCATATCGTTATATAGCTTTGCTCCCTGCATAGTCAGTGTATAGACAAGACGTAATTTTCCGCCATCGACACTCAGGGCGTTCACGATTTTTTGAGTGTCTATTACAGTGTCTATGCTTCCGTACATTGTATTGTATTTTAAATTTGTTTTCTTTGTTTTGTCAAATATCATTTTCGAAGATGAGACGCCTGTGCGCTTAACACTCACACAGTCTTTTTCCACAACAACAATAACAGAGGTTTCGCCATCTTCGTCTTTAACCTTATAGAGAAGATACGTTTTATCGTCTTTTGTGTAGAGACTTCCTTGCGCTTTTTCGAAAATTTCGTCTTTTGTACCGTCGATAGTCTGATGGTTTGTAACCTCAATATTAAATAAATCAGTATTTTTCGATGTCAATTTTAGTTACCTGCCTGTCGATTTTAGTTTCTAAAAAGGTTGAGGCAATATCTTCAAAGCCTGACGGATTATCGCTCACAAAATATCTGTATTGTTCGTCGTCTTTTTGGGGAGAGTGCTTTAAATCATCACTGAGTATCGACTTTAAATACTTTGCTGCCTCAGCACCCGGGTCAACAAGAGTAACCCCGTCGCCCATATATTCGCCAATTACCTTTTTTAACAGGGGATAGTGGGTACAGCCTAATATAAGAGTATCCACGCCTGAATTTTTTATTTCCTCAAGATATTCCTCCACCACAAGCCTTGTTACCTGTGTGTCAAAATGAGCGTTTTCTACAAGCGGAACAAACAAAGGACATGCCTTTGCAAATGTTATGATGGTGGAATCCTTTTCTTTTATTAACCTCTCATACGAGCCGCTATTTATTGTACCCTGTGTTCCTATTACACCTATTTTTTTGTTTTTTGTTGCTTTTATGGCTTCATTAACAGCCGCGTCAACAACACCTATGATTGGAGTATCAAACTCATTTTTTATATCGGGAAGTGAGGCCGAGCTTGCAGTTCCGCAGGCTATAACAATCATTTTTACATCAAAGCTCTGTAAAAAGCGTATGTCGTTTCTGGTATATTTAATAATAGTTTCGCGGCTGCGTGTACCGTAGGGAACTCTGCCCGTATCGCCAAAGTAGATTATGCTCTCATCGGGGAGAGATTTCATAATCTGCTTTACCGCGGTAAGACCGCCAAGACCTGAGTCGAAAACACCTATACTTCTGTTATTCATTATTTCACTCTTTCCTCTGCAAGCTCTATAAGTTTATCCAACAGTGCACTATAGCCAAGACCTGCGGCCTCCCATAGCTTTGGATACATACTTATATTTGTAAAGCCTGGCAATGTATTTATTTCGTTTAAAATAATGGAATTATCGCTATGCTTTATAAAGAAATCAACACGCGACAGTCCCTGACCGTCGAGCGCCTTGAATGCCTTAATAGCTGCAGTGCGGATTTCTTCGCGTTTTTCGGGAGTAATATCGGCAGGAATATCGAGCCTTGTTGTATTATCCTTATACTTTGCGTCAAAATCGTAAAATTCCACCATAGGCACAATTTCGCCAACCTCGCCGGCTTTTACGTCGAAGTTTCCTAAAACGGAGCATTCGACCTCTCTGCCGTCAATACATTCTTCAACAAGCACTTTTCTGTCGTATGAAAGCGCATTTTTTATTGCGCTATACAGTTCATTTTGGTCGTGTGCTTTGCCAACACCCACAGATGAGCCTGTGCGTGATGGCTTTACAAAACAGGGATAACCAAGCTTTTCTTCTATTTCCTTTACCTTATCATCAATATTGTCGTTTGATGTAACACTCACCCAATCTGCCTGAGGAATATTTGCATTTGCAAAAACAAGCTTTGAATACAACTTATCCATTGCATTTGCCGAGGCAAGAACGCCCATACCCACATATTTTATGTCGGCAAGCTCAAACAGACCCTGAATTGTACCGTCTTCGCCATACTCACCGTGAAGCACGGGGAATATAACGTCGGGGTATATGTAAGATATTGTGTTTTTATCTTCAAAAACAATAATAGCTTTATCGGAAGCATCGGGTGAGATAATCGCCTTTTTCTTGTTTGGGGTATCGTTTTCCCATTCACCGTCGGCAATTTTGGCAAAATCACCGCTATAGAGATACCATTCTCCGTCTTTTGTTATGCCTATAACGGATATTTCGTATTTGCTCTTGTCGAGATTATTCAAAACAGAGGTTACCGAGAGCCTTGATATGTCGTGCTCAGGTGAACGACCTCCGAAAATTACGCATAATTTTTTCATATTTGCCTCCAATATACTCTATATAATATATCATACTATTTATTGCTGTAAAATTCAACCCTTTTTTGAAAATTCATAATTTTTTCAAAAATGTAATAATTTTCTTAAAATAATCGGGAATATCCGAGTCAAACTCCATTGCCTCTTTTGTTCGGGGGTGAATAAACCCTATTGTTTTTGCGTGCAGAAGCTGACCCTCAAGATTAAATTTTTCCTTTTTTATTCCGTAGGTTTTATCGCCCACAATACTATGTCCCAAAGATGCGAGGTGCACTCTTATCTGGTGAGTTCTGCCCGTTTCCAATACACACTCAACAAGTGTATACTGACCAAATCTTTCTAGCACCTTAATGTGAGTTATTGCCTCACGACCACCGTGTACAATAGCCATCTTTTTGCGGTCTTTGGGATGTCGGGCAATTGGTTTATCTATTGTGATTTCGTCCACGGTAATATTACCGTTTGTGAGTGCCAGGTATTTTCTTAGTGCCTTTCGCATCTTTAGCTGCTCGGCAAGAAAAAGATGTGCCTCGTTATTTTTTGCCGCCACAAGAAGTCCCGAGGTGTCCTTATCAATTCTATGCACAATACCCGGTCTTACAACTCCGTTTATGGCAGATAAGCTATCGCCGCAGTGGTACAAAAGCGCATTCACAAGCGTACCCGTCTCATTGCCTGCCGCGGGATGAACAACCATTCCCTGAGGCTTGTTTATAACTATTACATCGTCGTCTTCATAGACAATATCGAGCGGTATATCCTCAGGTATTGCGTCAACACTGTGCACCTCGGGGATCCCAATTTCTATAACATCACCCTCATTAAGACTCTGCTTTTTGGGAGCGGGTTTGTTGTTTACCAAAACTTTGCCCTCGTCGCATAGCTTTGCTGCAAAGGAGCGAGATATATCACTGTTATCGGCAATATATTTATCAATACGTGCACAAGATGTGTCAACATTTAAAATAATATTATCCAATTATAACTATCCCTTTCTTTATTAAAGGTATAAGATCAAGTCTGAAAGAAAATTGTTCAGATTGACGTTTGAAAAAGCGACGGCGTATGTTTTCGGACCGTCGGGGACGCCGGTCCCTACAACGCTTTTAAAAATGGTAATATGAGCAATTTTATTCAGACGTTGTGTCCTTATCAAAAAATATTACGTATATTGCAAGAAGTAAAGCCCCGACTGTTATTGCAATATCTGCAATATTAAATATCGCAAAATCAACAAACGTTGTTTCTATAAAATCTACCACAAAACCATAAAATATGCGGTCTATTGCGTTGCCCAAAGCCCCCGAGAAAATCATTGTAAGAGACACACATAAGAGCTTGTTTTTTGGCTTTTTTACAATTACAAATATAATAATTCCAATACAAAAAAGTACCGAAATAATGGCTAAAAAGTTAATTTTTCCGCTCAAAATACTAAAAGCTGCACCTTTGTTTTGCACATAGGTGAAATCTATAAGCGGTGTAAAAGAGCCAAAGGTTTCGCCAAGTGCCACGTTTGATAAGATATATCTTTTAGAAAGGAAATCACTTACAAAAAATATAACCCCTATTAAAATATATACAAATATCATAATAATCAGTTCCTTAATCAGACTTTTTGATGTAGTTAAGAGCATTATCAATTTCTTCAGCACAAACGTCGGTAAAATGCTCAACACTGCCTATCGAGGTCGGAAGAACAAACTTTAAACCGTCTGCAGTTTTCTTTTTGTCCTTTTGCATATATGCGTGTATAACGTCAAAATAGGGTAGAGCCACCTTTGTGGAAAATCCGTATATTTCAAGAGTTTCTTTAATTTGAGATACCTGCTCATCTGTAACAAGACCTCTTTTGCAGGCTATATAAGCTGCACCAAGCATACCAAGTCCCACACATTCTCCGTGAGTCATTTTAAAATCAAAAGCACTCTCAATAGCGTGGCCTATGGTGTGCCCGAAATTAAGGTTTGCTCTTATTCCCGTTTCTTTTTCGTCTTTTGAAACTATATCTGCCTTTATGGAGCAGTTTTTGTGAGTAAGCTCCACAAGTGTCTTTGAATCGAGCGCTTTTATTTTATCGGAGTTTGCTCTTATGTATTCAAAAAAGCTGTAATCACTTATTATTCCGTGCTTTATTACCTCGCCCATACCCGAAACAAACTGCTCGTGTGGGAGAGTTTTTAGTGTGGCAACATTGATATAAACAAGACGCGGCTGATGAAAAGCACCAAGCAGATTTTTTCCGCCCTCAAAATCAATGCCTGTTTTTCCGCCCACAGACGAGTCGGATTGCGATAGCAATGTTGTGGGTAATTGAACAAAATCTATACCGCGCATATAAATCGACGCCGCAAAGCCTGCCATATCGCCGACCACACCGCCTCCAAGCGCAACTATGAGGCTTTTTCTGTCCATATTATGCTTAACGCAAGCAGCACAAATGTCGAGGATTGATTGCATATTCTTATTTTCCTCACCAGCAGTTATCGCGTGCGAGAAAACGTCGTAGCCATTAGCTCCAAGGAGGGATTGCACCTCTTTTAAGTATAGCTTTTCTACATTTGTGTCGGTTACAATCAAAACCTTTTTTGGTGCATTAATGCGAAGCATCTCGTCGGGCAGGGAATTAAAACTGTCCGAAAATATTATGTTGTATGAGTTTTTGCCTAAATCTACATTTAGTTTCATTTTGTTGTTTCCTTTTACTTTAAAATAAGCCTGTAAGAAATTTGTTTTACAATCCCTCAGTCGACTTCGTCGACAGCTCTTCCTGCTACGCTACCAAAACCCAAGGGTTTTGTCGCTATCAATTTGCATTGCAAATTGCTTGACTTTACACAAGGGAGCCTTTCAGTAACCACAGGCGACACTTATAATGGTAGGCTTGCTACTGCATTTAGCCCCATATCTGCTCTTTTGCCATCAATATATTCATAATAACCTGCACAGGCAATCATTATTGCATTATCTGTACATAAAACAGGCTCGGGGTATAGTACCTTTATTCCGTCTTTTTTAGCAAGAGTTGTCATTTTCTCTCTCAGCGCACTGTTTGCCGCAACACCGCCCGCGAGGGTAATTGTTTTAATACCTGTCTTTTTTGCCGCCTCTATTGTATGCTCGCATAAAACGTCGGTAACAGCATTTTGAAAGCTTGCGGCAATATCTGCCTTGTTATATTCCTCACCGTTTTGCTCCAGCTTGTGAAGATAATTTATAACTGCGGTTTTTACACCGCTGAAACTGAAGTCGAGAGAGTTTTCTTCCATACGTACTCTCGGAAAATGCACCGCGTCCGCGTTACCCTCTTTTGCAAGAGCGTCAATAAGCGGACCGCCAGGATACCCAAGGCCAAGCACACGCGCTATTTTATCAAAAGCCTCACCTGCGGCATCGTCGCGCGTCTGACCCAAAATCTCAAAATCGGTATAGCTTGTTGCTTTAACAATATGACTGTGTCCGCCTGATGCAACAAGACACACAAACGGAGGCTCAAGGTCCTTGTGTGCAACAAAGTTTGCCATTATGTGTCCCTTTATATGATGAACATTAACAAGAGGTTTATCCAACGCAAAAGCAAGTGCCTTGGCAGTTGACACACCAACAAGCAACGCACCAATAAGTCCCGGACCGTATGTAACCGCAATGGCAGTTATATCATCAAACGTTACATTTGCTTTATCTAAAGCCTCATCAATTACCGCATCTATAGTTTCGATATGTCGGCGCGAGGCAACCTCAGGCACAACACCGCCGAATTTTTTGTGTATATCTATTTGTGTATTAATAACGCTCGATAAAACCTCTCTGCCGTTTTTTACAACTGCGGCAGCGGTTTCATCACAAGAGCTTTCTATTCCCAAAATAAGTATATCCTGCAATTTAGTCCTCCAAACCAACAACCATAATAAGCGCGTCTTCGCGGTTGTCGCTGTAATAGCCTTTTCGTGTCCCCGCTATTTCAAATCCGTATTTGGAATACAGGCTTTGTGCGGCAATGTTACTTTTTCTCACCTCAAGATTCATCGAGGCTAAGCCCTCCCTGCGTGCAAGAGAAAGCATAGAAGAAACAAGCATAGAGCCAATGCCGCGTCTGCGGTAGTCGGGGTGTACTGCAATGTTTGTTATGTCGCCGCAATCATATGCTACCCAGAACCCGCAATAGCCTATGCAGTGTCCTCCCACCTTTGCAACAAGGTATCTTGCTATGGGGTTTTGCAACTCTGCCAAAAAAGAATTATACGACCAAGGGACACTAAAACATATTTTATCAAGCTCAGCAATTTCTGCTATGTCTTTTTCGGTTAATTCTTTAATTGTTATCATTTTCGTCTACTATCTTTTCTGCAACGTCAACGAGCGCGTCGTAAATTTCTGTTGCTATCTCGCGGTACTCATCCAAATCTCCGCCATATGGGTCTTGAATATCTCCGTCTTTTCCTATATATTCCATAATAGAGTAAACCTTTTTTGAAGATAATCCCTCAAGGATTTTTTTGTGTCCCTCTGTCATAGTAAGAATGAGGTCGCTTTTTTCAACCAAATCCTCGCTTACGGGTTTGGAACGGTGATATGTTAAATCTATGCCCATTTCGTCAAGTGCGGCTATTGCTTCCGCTGATGCCCTTTCACCAATCGGGGCAAAAATTCCGGCAGATTCTATAAGCACGTCTATATCGTTTTCTATTGCTATTTTTTCCATTATAGCTGCCGCCATCGGTGAGCGACAGGTGTTGCCGGTACACACAAAAAGTATATTCATTTTATATGGTCTGCTCCTTTAAAATTTCATTAAAATAATTATAGCACGTGAGAATTAAAAAGTCAATATTATCGCAACCTTATTTTGTAAAAACAAGGTTATATTTACAAAAGATTTTACAAAAATATTGACATATTATAAAATATATGATACTATATTTATATTAAAATAAAAGGGAGTAGCTTGCGTTTTATAAAACGTGGTTTGATGTCGTCAGTACGATTGTTAATGCAATCCGGCACCGATTCTTAGAAGCGAGACTTTTATTGCATTTTTATGCAGTAGGGGTTGTCGCTTTTTTGTATATATACTGCATTTTAGAGGAAAATATAAGTAAACAGTAATTTAAAAATGCGACAAAAAACAAAACCTTGCTAATGCGAAAGGGGTAGAAAATGGAATATTATAAGCTTACAAAGCAAAAGGTGTTTGAGGAAGTAGCCTCGGGAGCAGAGGGTCTTTCGGAGGCTGAGGCACAAAAAAGACTCCACAAATACGGAAAAAACGAGCTTGCAGATGAGGGACATAAAAATCCGTTTATGGTGTTTTTGGGACAGTACAAGGATTTTCTTGTTATAATTCTTATTATTGCGGCCATTATATCAATGGTTTTAAAGGATGTTGAAAGCTCAATAGTAATATTGGTGGTTATAACAATAAATGCTATTCTTGGCACTGTTCAGGAAATAAAAGCAGAGGCGTCATTAAAGGGCTTAAAGGCAATGTCTGCGCCAACTGCAAAGGTCTTAAGAGACGGAGTAGTAAAGGTTATAAACGGTAATGAAGTTACAGTGGGCGATATTGTAATTGTCGAGGCGGGCGATTACATTTGTGCCGATGGCAGAATTATCGAAAATGCGGGCCTAAAGGCAGATGAGAGCGCACTAACGGGCGAGAGTGTACCGTCGGAAAAAGAGGATACCGATTTTGACGAAGAAAAACCGTTGGGTGATAGAAAAAATATGCTTTATTCGGGCAGCTTTGCAACGTATGGCAGAGCACAGATGGTTGTATGTGCAACGGGTATGAATACCGAAATGGGCAAAATTGCAACTCTTTTAAAGAACACAAAAGAGAAGAAAACACCTTTGCAGGAATCACTCGACTCGTTCGGGAAAAAGCTGTCGTTTGGAATTATAGCAGTTTGTATACTTGT
>JAZSFX010000005.1:0-75136 GCA_045532455.1 Clostridia bacterium | reverse complement strand
CTTGTGCCAAGATCTGCATATCCTACATAATCACCTGTAGCTCTTGTTCTTATTGCATAAGTAGCAAGAGTTGGCTCCTTTGTTACGCTTGTGAATTTACCATCTGTTGCAGTAAATCCTGCAATTGTTCCCGCTACTGTTGTTCCTAACGCCATAGTAGCATTGTTAGAAAGGTCTGCTTTTTGGTCATAAATTGAGTAAATTTTTGCGTTGGTTGTGCCTTCGTATCTGTCTCCTGTGGATACGAAGCCGTTTGGAGCTGTTGCAGTTTCGTCAATATAATACAACTCTGTTTCAGCTGAGAATGTTACATCTGTGCCTCTCCATGAAAGTTGAGAATATGAATTCATTCTTGCACCTGAACCAAACAGTACAAGCTTTTGGTCTTGTGCTGAAGCGCCAAGGTTTGTATCTTGTGTAATATACATACCGCCGGCTCCTGAGTCAACAAGCCACCATTCAACGCCATTGTTTGTGTATTTAGGATAGTTTGTATTAGATGCTGAGAAGTCTCCGTCTATAGCTGTTGTATAAGCTGCAATGTCTGCGCTGTTAAAGTCTTCTTTATATTCCTGAACTACTTTTACAGTCTTTTGTACATCGTTTACAGTAAGAATGTATTGCTCACCTACTGTGATAGGACTGTTGAAGTGTATATAAAGGAAGTTATCAATAACCTGTGGTGTAAATGCAACATCTTCGCCTTTTGAGTCTACAACTTCCAATGTAGCATAATCAGAAGCATGCGGAGTTGCTGTGTATTCAATTTCTATACCATATTTGTCGGCATATATGCCATCTTCAACAAGTTCTGCATCTATATATTCTTCAACTACGCATGATGTAACAAGAAGGTTATCTACAACTGTTAGTGTGTTGTCCTTGTTGTTTTTAACACCAAAACCTGTTGTAGCATTTTTTAAATAGTTTGCTGTTTGTACGCCTGTAAAGGTCAGCGCGCCTGCTTCGCCTGCGTAACCGCTGTAGTATGTTTGTGCCTTTTGTCTTATTACGTGTGTAATAGTTTTCGCGTCAGTAACGTTTTCATCTGTATCTGTAAATGATGCTGTTGTTGCATCAAATTCCGCTATTGTGCCAAAAGCTTCAGTGTGTGAAACGGTTGCTCCACCAACACTGCATCCGGATGATAGATACGATGTGTTATTTGACATTAGAAATGTGTTTGCCTGAGACTCATAGCTTCCGCCAAGATATACCGCTGTGTTTGTTGTGCCTTCGCCCGTTGTATTGTATACGGCGGTGTCTGCCGAGAAGGTTACGTCTTTATCCTGCCATGTAGGCTTTGCTGTTGTGTTAAATCTCGCGTTTGCACCAAAGAGCACAAGCTTCTTGTCTGTTGCAGTTGCGCCAAACTTATCACTTGTGATGAATCCGCCTCTCGGTGTACCACTGCCTGCTGCATTAACTACAGCCCAAGACAGACCGTCTGTGCTTCCGTTGTATGCTGTCATTGTTTCGTAGTTTTCGCCTGTTTTTGTTGTAAAGTCTAATGAGTTAAAGTCTTCAAAAAATTCTTTAACTACTGTTATCTTCTTTTTAGCACCGTTTATGTTTAGAATGTAGTCCTCGCCAACTGTGATAGGTTCGTTAAAGTGTATACAAAGAACATTGTTTTCGTCCACAGTTGGAGTAGCAAACTCAACAGCTGTACCGTCCATCTCTGTAACTTCTAATGTAGCATAATCAGAAGCATCCGGAGTTGCTGTGTATTCAACTTCTATACCATATTTGTCGGCATATATGCCATCTTCAACAATTTCTGCTTCTGCAAAAACTGTAAATGATCCTGATGTAAGAACCATTGCAAAGGCTAAAATAGATGAAAGAAATCTCTTTTTGAAATTATTCATTTTTTTCGCTCCTTTTCTTTTTATTTGTGGTGTGTTTGAGAGAAAAAACACACGCTATTCCTTTTAATGCAGGCGCCGTGCGCCTTTGAGGGATTGGGCGCACATGCCGCATTTTTATTAAATTCTCGACTTGTTTAAAGGGTGTGAAGCTTTAAACGTATCGGTTATTTACTTTAAATTTTTGAGTTTCTTCTTATATAATATGCAACGGGGATTGCACTTATATTTTTGAGTTTCTTCTTATTGTGTATGTATTATTTATTACGATGTGGGGAAATCGTCATCCATAATCTTGGTTTTGTTTGTCAAATCGTTCCACAAGAACAATTTGATTGATTTTGTGCCAACCGTGTTGTCGAGGTCAAAGGTTAATGTTCTTTTTGTCTCGCCCGGCAACATTTGTGTTAAGGATATTGGGTCGCCGTATTCATCAACATCATCAGTCGTTACCATGTTTGCACAAAGCATTTCGTTGTGTTCACCATATGCAACAACAACTGCTCTTATTGGCTTTATTCCGTCGGTGTAGTTCTTGAGTGTGAACGAGCCTGTGATGGCTTCTTGTGTCGATTTACCATCACCACCAAGCACAAGGTTTGATGTAAGGTTTGATGCAACTACGTTTTCTTCTTCTATTAATTTGATTGTACTTATTCTTACGTTATCGAATGTCATATACTCAGCACCGCCAACATTAAATCTGATTTCTCCCTTTTTGGCTGTATGGCGTTGTGCCTCGTATGTTGCTAAAAATTCTCCTCCGCGAGTTACGGAAATTGATGAGCCTGTTTTAACAAATTCGAGATGTGTTCCCGGATTCCATTCTCTTTCTGAATCGAATACACGTTCTCCGTTATTTCTCGTAACCTCTATTGATGTAGGGAACGCATCGCCCGGCTGGTATATGGTAGTACCCTTATAACTGTCGCCATGGACTGTGTAGTCGTATCTTGCCAAATACGATGGCTCGCCGGTGAGTGCCCAAGTTTGATTATCATTATAGTATTCTGTACCCGCCACCAATGCGTGTTCTTTTATTGCCAGAGAAACACCGTTGTATTTACCTGCTGTTGGTGTTGGTGTACAGTTAAACATAAACGAGTCGAATGTAAAGTATTTATCTCTCATTTCATATTTGTAAGTTCCTGCCTTGTCTACCGGGTATAAGATCTGGTAGTCAAGCTCAAAGGTAAGATTTTCGAGTGCTTTTGCCTCGTCATTTGTAAATACTGTTTCAGCTTTTGAAACGCTATTATAGGCTCTCTTGTTGTTTGAGGTGCCCGGGTCTGATACAAGCGCCGTACCCAAGTTCAATCCGCCAAACGACTCTCCGTCGCCATCAAAGTTTTCGAAAGCAATGGTTTTTAGAGAGAACTTCTTTAATATTTCACGGTCTGTTGCTACTACGTTTGTTCCAAAACCTTCGGGGATGTAGATTTCGTAAACCTCATCTCTTACCATTGATGGTATCTCGACTCTGAGCTTACCGTCTTCTGTTATTGATGGAGAAATTGCTGTTATTGGATCGTCTGCTGAATGTGTTTTTACTCCTTCATCATTAATCACATCCTCTGCATATCTTATTTCTATATCTATATCTGTAGCCGTGGTTGTGGTTTCTAACGGTGTATCGAATTCAACTTCTATAAAGCCTTTGTTTCCTGTAAAGTTTTTCATCTCTACAAGTATCTTTTCGAAAAGCTGTGAGTATTCGTAATATCCGCCTTCTTCGTCTAAGAAAATATTCTCGTTACCAAATCCGTTTAGGATTGTTACCTTATATGTATTATTTATATCGTATACTAACGGCTCAATTGTCATTACATTTTCTGATATAGCAATTGTTGCGCTCGCATCAATTGCAAAGTTTTCGCCATTTATATCACCTTTTTCAACTGTTACATATGCAAGGTCGGTTGCGTCTGTTATGTCTTCAACATTTGTGTTAAAGGTGATTTCTATATTGCTGGGTTTTAGAACTGTGCTCTCGATTTCGATTGCCGTTGTGTTTACTGTAACTGTTTCGGTTTGGTCTTCTTCTGTTTTATGTCCGGGAGCACCGAAGCCTTCCGGAACAACTACTGTGTAAGTATTTCCTGCAACATAGCCTTCGGGTAAGATGTTAAGCTTTGTTTTGTCTTGGCTGTCAACCTCGATAGAGGTAATTGTCATAGGAGTTTCTTCTTCGTTTTTAAACACTTGTATTGTTGCAAGAGACAGAGGACCTACCCATTCAACATTTTTGTCGAAGCTTAGCACAAGGTTTTGGTAATTGTTATCTTCAAGACCTGTTACTATCGGTGCGCCGTCTGGTACGGGAGTAACGTTTTCGGTATATGCGGTGATTTTTACATTATCAAATACTGCAACACCTCTTGCATCGGGCGCAGCACCAAGAGAAAACTTGCCTGCTGTTGTCAGAAATTCTTCTGTTTCGGTTTCGGTTTCGGTTTTATATGGGGCAACACTTGTTCCGACAAAGCCTGTGATAGCGGCGCCGTTTGTTCTTAGTGCAACCGCGTGCTCGTTAGATTCGAGAGCAACTGTGTTTGTGGTGTCTACTATTATATCGTCATCACTGTCCGTATCCTCTGGTTCCGGTGTGAATTCACCAAAGTCAAATTTGGTGTTTGTTGTTCCGTCTGCCAGTGTTTTCTCCGGATATTCAACGGTGCTGCTAAGCGGGCCATATTCGCCCACGCTATCTGCGGTACCAACTGTAAAATTACTTCTTTTAAGTCTTATACCTGCTGCTTTTTCGATCGTAGTGCCTACTCTTGAATATATATGGATATTTACCTGTGCCAGTGTTGGGGCTTTAAACGAGCCGCTACTTGTCTCCCAGTTTTTAGCATAGCCTCTTACGTCTGCCATAAGAGTAGTATTTGCCAAATTAATATTGGTATCAAGTGCTGAGATTGTAAGTGCTCCGTCTGTTACATAAACCTCGCCGTCTTTAACAAACGAGCCTTTTCCGCCGTTAGAAATTGAATATGTACCGTAATCGTTTGAGTATTCGGTTGTAGAATCAATATCTGCATCTGTAAGATCATCAAAATCTTCTTCAAATACCGTTTTTATCTGGAAAATCTTTTCTGTACCGCCAACTGTTAAAGTGTAGGGTGTGTCGGTTGATAGCAATTCTTCGGCTGCTACTGTAAGCTTTTTGCCGTCTGCAACCGGTGTTTGTAATGCTACGTCTTCACCATTGCAGGTTAATGCAAGATCTGCATAATCTGTATCGTCTATGTTAGTAGCAAACTCAATCTCTAACCCATAAACGTCTGCATAAACACCAGTTACTTCTACTGCACTAACATTTAATGCTGCCAGGGGCTGCAAAGCCATCACCGCTGCAAGTAATAATGCCCATTTTTTCTTCATAGTCTTCTCTCCCTCTTGTTTTGTGTTATATTTTTAGTTTTTCTTATATAAACAACTTTTTGAGCCGCTTTTAGAAATGTTGCACAACGGTTTTTTACCGTTTTGCACCTTTTCATGCGGTTTTTTACATTTTGATTACAAAAATGTTGTTTTTTTCCAAACTTTCCTACAATGATTATACCACAAAAGCCCCAAAATGAACGTGTCAAAAATCACTTTATTTGGGTAATCAGGGTGTGTTATTTTTGCCACCTTTTGCTTGTTTTGTTGGGGTTTTTAGGGGGTTTTGTATACTATATATAGTGGTTTAAAATTCTAATTTATTCCATTACAGAAAATAAAATCCTTTTGTGCAATATCTTGCATTGGCACTATTTACAAAATGTCTGTTTTTTTTTGTGCAGTTTGACGAAGAAAACAAATTTGCACAAAAAAACACCCCATTTGGTAGAGAAAAAGGGGTGATGTGGTGTAGTTTTAAAAACATTGTTTTTTGATGCATTGTAGGGTTCGGCATTTATGACGAACCGTTTTTGCGATTTTTGCGGAATGTCGGAAACCGCCATTCCCTACGTTATTATTCTCTTTTTATACTGCATTGGCGAAATACCAAATTCCCGTTTGAACGCTCTCGAAAAGCTATGTATACACGAAAAACCAAGCATTTCGGCAATTTGTGTAACGGAGCAGGTTTCTTCTCTGAGCAGTTTTTTTGCCTCGGTGAGTTTTTGTTTGTTGTAGTAGTCCATCACGCTCTGTCCGTTATTTGTTTTAAAAATCTTGTAAAGCTGGGTTTTGCCCATAATAAAGTGCGAACAAATATCACTCAAAGTAAGATTTTGGTATATGTTTTCTTTTAAATATTCGACCATCAACTCATATATACTGTTCTGCGCGACGTTACGTGTTTTTTCGTTTGAGTGAAGCTTTTTGTTGGTGTCGTCGCCGCTGCGGATTAGCTTTATCAAAAGCTCGGTGAGGTATCCCTCAAGGAGCTGATACGAGCCAAAGAGAGCAGACGAAAAGTCGAGGTCGCTTTTGTCGTTATAGTCGTCGGGGATTTTATTTAATGCATTTTTAACTTCCTCGATAAAAAGCAAAAACAGTGTACGCGTAGTTTTGTCGGCACTAAAGGTCTTTTTGGCAAAGTAGGACATTGCCTCGCTATCGCACGAAAACGAAACAACGAGCATATTATTTGACGTTTTGCTGTCGCTTATGTGTGCATGCACTTCGTTTGGCTCGTGAAAGATTATCTGCCCTTGTCCGAGCTTTGTGCCTATTCCGTCGGTTATTGCGATTATGTTTCCGCTATCGACGTACACCATCTCCCAGAAGTCGTGCTTTTCGGGGGTGTGTGAAAAGTTTTTTCCAAATTCAAAGTAGTATATACTGTTGAAACCCTTTATTTCTATTTCGGGCGGTTTTGATTGTAGTGTATACATTTTTTATCCCTTCTTTGCAGATGTATATATGTTGCGGTTTGTATTGTCTGCGGAAGAAATGTTAAAAAATAACTCTTTAGTGTTAAATACAAACCCTTGTATTTATTATATAATATAGCTATGGAAAAGTCAATATATTTTGATTTTTTATTAATATGCGAAAAAAATGACAAATCAAGGAGGAAAAAACTATGGATTTTATGTCAACAGTAAAAGGCTCATTAATGGAAAACTTTTATCCAAAGGGCTGGGATATGAAAAAGATTGACGAGTGCTGCGAAAAGGGCGTTACTCGTGAGGATTTCTGGCACAAGGATTTTACACCTGTTGAGTGTAACGACCTTGGCGAGTTTGACACCTATATGGGACACGAAATTGCCATGCAGATTAAAAATGCACGCGATAAGGGCGAAAAGCTTGCTATGATTTTGCCTGTTGGTCCTATGGGAATGTACAAGTGGGCAGTGTTCTTCTTAAAGGCATGGAACGTTAAGTGCGACCACGTTTATACATTCAATATGGACGAGTGGTGCGACGCTGACGGTAACACATTACCTAGCGACAACCCTGCTTCGTTCGAATATAGCATGAAGCAAGCATTCTTTGATAAGCTTGGCGAAAACACAATTCCGCCATCACAACGTAACTTTGCTACAAAAGAAAACCTGCCTACATATCCCGAAAAGATTGCTAAGTTAAAGGCTGCAGGCGTGAAGCTTGTGCTTGTATTCGGTATAGGCAGAGCTTGTCATATAGCTTTCTGGGAGCCACATTTTGCAGACGAGTTCGACAGTGTTGAGGAATGGAAGAGCCAGAACTACAGAATTGCTGCAGTGCTTAACCCAATGACAATTGAGCAAAATGCTATTACAAGCTTTAAGAGCCGCACAACCCTTGTTCCTTGCAGAGCAAACACAGTTGGTCCTGGTCTTATGTTCCAGGCTGACTATGTAATCGGCGGTTGCGACGGTGCTCTCTCAAGAGGTATGGGCTGGCAAGGAATGAGTTTCTTAACAACACTTCACTATGGTCCAGATATGTACTTTACATCATCATTTATGCCAACATTCCCAGGTAAGTTGTTCTATCTAAAGGAGCTTGCTGGTCCGTTAGTGGCAGATTGTAACTAATATTTAATGAAATGAAAAAAGGAATTCGTAAATTTCGAATTCCTTTTTTTGTGGGTTGCACCAGCGCGGTTGATGTTTTGCGCGGGACGTCGGGGACGCCGTCCCCTACGGGTATTGTGGTGTTTTTTGTACAAAAGCAGAGAGGGCTGTCTGTATAAATTTGATATTGCGAGTTTCAAATTCGTAAGAATTTGTCTGTCTGAGCAATAGAATTTATATAGATAGCCCTCTCTGTTTTGCATATTACTTTAACACAACTGTTTTAATCGATAACAACCTCGTGGCCTGTCTCTGCCGATTTATAGATTGCGTCTAAAATCTTCATAACAACCACACCATCTTCTGCAGTAGCTCTGCATTCCTCTTTACCAAGCACGCAGTTTACAAAATGCTGCATTTCTCGCTCAAACATGCTGCCACCGCCCTTTAATCTTTCGATTTTTGGTGTAACGTCTACCATATAGTCATTAATCTCGGTATAAAGCTTTGGCTCGCCTGCCAATGACAGACCGCCCTTTGTTCCGTACAGGTCTTTTGCGGTTACGCCCTCTGCGTTAAGAGAATAGCTTGTTTCCAAAAGTGTTATTGCACCGTTATCGTATCTTATAAGCGCAGTACCCATATCCTCTACGTCGCACTTATCCTTATCGCTTGCACCGTCGGGCATCCATTCAACGTTTGTCTTAAGATTTGCACGGTTGCCAAGCTTATCAAATGTTGCAGCATATACCGACACAGGCTTTGGTCCGCCCATAAGGAATCGTGTCTGGTCTATAACGTGAACACCCAGGTCAATTACAGGACCGCCGCCCGAACGGGACTTATCACTAAACCATCCCCCAGGATTGCCATGACGTCTTAGATATGTTGCCTTTGTGTAGTATATATCACCAACAAAGCCACTGTCGATGAAGTCCTGAGCTACTGTTGTTTCGTCGCCAAAACGAAGAACAAAGCCAATCATCAAAAGCTTGCCTGTTTCTTTAGCAACTTTCATCATTTCCTCAGCCTCGGCAGTTGTGCGAGCCATCGGCTTTTCGCAAAGAACATTTACTCCTGCCTTAAGACCTGCTATTGAACACTCTGCGTGTGAGCAGTTCCATACACATACGTCGATTGCGTCAAGCTCCTCGCTCTTTAGCATTTCGTTTATATCCGTATATCTTTTTTCGATACCGAATTTGTCTGCAGTTTTGTTAAGCACTGATTCGTTAATATCGCAAAGTGCAACTATTTCTGCTTCCTTTACATTCTTATATGCATTTAAGTGCATATTTGCAATTCCGCCTGCACCTACAACGCCAATTCTTACTTTTTCCATTTTTATTCTCCTTTTATTACTTGTTTATTATATCCTTTAAGAAGTCCATCGCTAACTTAATATCTGCGGCAGGATTTTCGCCAACTTCACGTTCAATAGTTAAAAATCCCTTGTAACCGATATCACAAAGCGCGTTTATATATTCGGGGAATTTTACCTGTCCTTTTCCCAAGGGTACTTCGGAGAATGAGCCGCCGCTTGCTTCTTCCTCGTTCATTGGTTGTCTTACGCCATAGATAAGCTCGGGGTCTCTGTCGAAGTTTTTAACACCGTCTTTTGCGTGTGTGTGAACTATGTATTTTTGCAGATTGTATACCGCTTGTACGGGGTCGTCGCCTGTTACCATAACAAGATTTGCAGGGTCTAAGTTAACGCCCACGCCTGTTGAGCCTAATTCGTCTAAAAAGCCTTTTAAAACTGCAGAGGTTTCGGGGCCTGTTTCGATTGCAAAGTGTGAATTTATACTGTCTGCATAACGTGAAAGCTCAAAGCAAGCCTCTTGCATTATCTTGTATCGGTCGTTGTTTTTATCCTTTGGAACAACACCGATGTGTGTTGTAACAACGTCTGATTCCAATTCTTTTGCAAGGTCCATTATGCGCTTTGATTTTTCGATAAGAACCTTGTTTTGCTCAGGGTCATAAAAGCCTTTGCCAAGATCTCCGCATATTGCCGAAAATACCATTCCGTTTGACTTAACAAGGTCTAAAAGCTCTTTTCTTTTTGCGCCTACTAAGTTCTCGGGTGAATTCTCGCCCGTTGTGGAATACATCTGTAATCCATCTGCACCGATTTCTTTTGCCTTTAAGATTGCACTCTTTGTATCGAGTCTGAATGAGTCTAACATTACTCCGATTGGAAAGTTGTACATATCACTGTTCCTCGCTTTCTTGTTTTAGCATTATAATTATACTTTCATAAAAGAGAATAAGGTCTTGATTTTTACCCTCTTTTATTGTATAATACAATAAACAGATGTGTTTTTCAAGAAATAATTCTGCCAAAAACTATAACTATTATGCTGTTTTGAGGAGGTGTTCTCTTTTGAAATATGAAGTCCATTCGCTTATAGGCAACAAAATGCCATTTATAATTCATAAAACAACATTAAATTCCGACCACATAGCACCGGGAAATTGGCACGAAAACCCCGAATTTCTGCTGCTTACAGACGGGAGCGGATACGTTGTTTTAAATGATGAAAAGGTTTTTGCAAAAGAGGGCGACATTATTATTATTAACTCCAACTGCTTTCACGATATTAAAACCGACAGCACCATTACATATTACTGCCTTATTGTTGATATGAGCTTTTTCGAAGAAAACGATTTGAAAGTAACCTCTTTAAAAAATGTGTTTGCTGACGAAAAAGCATATTTGTTATATTCTTCTATTATAGAAACGTTTGAAAATCCATCTATGTTCCAAACCGCAAAAATACGAAGAGGTGTACTTGACTTTTTGATATATGTGTGCGAAAATTACTGTCTTGACTCGGACACCGCTCATTCATACACAAAAACTATAGAGCATATAAAATTGGCAATTTCTTACATAGACGAAAACTTTGCGGGCAAAATAACAATAGACGAAATTGCCGCATTTTCGGGATATTCGCGCTCACACCTTTCGCGTGAGTTTAAAAAAGTAACGGGGTTTTCTATAGTTGATTATATAAACAAATACCGTTGCGACAAGGCGCGAAGCCTTATAGCAAGCGGAAAGTATTCGGTTTTTGAGGCGGCTTGTATGTGTGGCTTTGACGATGCCTCATATTTTGCAAAAACATATAAACGGCTATTAGGGCATTCACCCTCTGCACAAACAAAGAGGGGGATGTAAAAAGGGATAATGTTTCACGTGAAACATTATCCCTTTTGTTTGTGCAGAGAGGGCAGTCTGTATAAATTCTGTTGCTCAGACAGATAAATCCTACGGATTTAAAACTCGCAACATCGAATTTCTACAGGCTATCCTCTCTGCTTTGTTTAAATTTTTAGGCTGCATTAAGGTGGTCTGCGCAATTTTTCTTAGCCCTCAATAACATCGCAACCCATATACGGTCTTAGCGCTTCAGGAACTGTTACCGAGCCATCTTCGTTCTGATAGTTTTCCAAAATTGCGGCAACTGTTCTGCCTACTGCAAGACCTGAGCCATTTAAAGTATGAACAAACTGTGCCTTGTCCTTTGGATTGTCCTTGAACTTTATGTTGGCACGTCTTGCCTGATAATCCTCAAAGTTTGAGCAAGACGAGATTTCTACGTATCTGTTATAGCTTGGCATCCATACCTCTATATCGTAGGTTTTTGCAGATGAGAAACCTAAATCGCCTGTTGAAAGAGTTACAACCCTGTACGGAAGTCCCAGACCCTCGAGCAGGCGCTCGGCGTCTTTTGTAAGTGATTCGAGTTCCTCATAGCTGTTTTCGGGACGTGCAAACTTAACAAGCTCTACCTTGTTGAATTGGTGTTGTCTTATAAGACCTCTTGTGTCTCTGCCTGCGCTTCCTGCCTCTGCTCTGAAGCATGCGGAGTATGCGCAGTATTTTATAGGCAGCTTTGCTCCGTCAAGAATTTCGTCGCGATAAAGGTTTGTTACGGGAACTTCTGCGGTTGGAATTAAGAAGTAGTCGTTTATGGTAAGCTTAAAAGCGTCTTCTTCAAACTTTGGAAGTTGTCCTGTGCCTGTCATAGACGCGCGGTTTACAATGTATGGCGGTTGAATTTCGGTGTAGCCTGATTTATCAGTATGTGTGTTTAAGAAATACTGAATAACTGCACGCTCTAGTCTTGCGCCCTTGTCTTTGTATACTGTAAATCTTGTGCCTGTTAGCTTTGTGCCTCTTTCAAAGTCGAGGATATCAAGGTCGGTGCCTATATCCCAATGTGCTTTTGGCTCAAAATCAAACTTTCTTGGCTCGCTATAGCGTCTTACCTCGACATTTTCGCTGTCGTCAGCACCAACGGGAACGCTCTCGTTCGGAATATTTGGTATTCTTAGCATAAAATCTCTCAGATTGGCGTCAATTTCACGCACTTCGTCGTCGAGGACTTTTATGTTATCGCTAAGCTCTTTCATTTCTTTAAATATTTCGGTTGTATCCTCGCCCGCCTTTTTCATTTGCGGAATTTGCTTGGATATTGCGTTTTGCTTTGCTTTTTTCTCCTCAACATCGGCGAGAATTTCACGTCTTTTTGCATCAAGTGCAATAGCGGGTGTGATATCGAGGTCGTTATTTCTCTTTTTTAGTGCCTCTTTTATTTTTTCAGGCTCCTGACGTAAAACTTTAATGTCTAACATTTTATATATATTCCTTTCGTGTTTTAATCTTTGCTTTTCTTTTTTCGGCAGGAGCAAGCCCCTGCCCTACGATAATGTGATAATCAAACGTTGTAGGGCACGGCTTTATCCCATCCGCAACGAAATTTTTAAATATTTAATAGAACATTGTAGGGTGCAGCGTTTACGATGCACCGCCTTGGTTTTCCGGAATGTCGACAAGCGCCATTCCCTACGATTTTATATTATTATACATTGCTTTTTGTGCGTTGTCAAGGTTTTCATAGTTAATTTCTCCCAAAATTCGTGTTGCTTCCTCAAGGTTTTGGGAGTCCTTTTGCTCTTTTGCACTAAATAGCTTTTTGTAGGTTTCAAGCTGTGATTTAAGTGCAGTGTTTTCTTCTTTTAATGTCTTGTTCTCGCCCATAAGACGCATATTTTCCTCGCTCAGCTCTGCCGCGCGCTCCGATATCTTGTTTGGATACTGCGACGCTGCGGGAGTTTGTGTCGGCTCGGTGTGTGTGATACTTCTTTGCAGATTTGAGTCCCCAAAGAACGATATTAATATAAGTAAAAGCGCAACAACAAATATGAGAGCTGTGTATAAAAACAACGATTTTGTGCTATTCTTATCCTTGTTTGTCATCACTCTTCACCCCGCTTTTTGCCATTTCAAGACTTTGAAGCTCTTCGTCTAGCAGTTTTACTTGCGCCTCGCCGCTTTCTATCTTTCTAACGTATGTGTTGTTTGAGTTGTGCCCGTAAAGAGACGTGAGAATAAATCCATCGCCGCAATCATCAAGCAGTGTTAGTGAAAAGCTCAAATTCCCCTTTACGTCATCGAACGCGTCGAAGTTTACTACGCCCATATGCGAAAGAGATGATAGCGACTTTGCCTCTAACTTCTCTATTCGGTCTATCATAGCATTATCCGACTTCGACTTAATGCTGTTTGCAAGCTCGCTTACCTTGTTGAAGTACTTTTCCATCACTCCGCCCAGGTCTCCGTCTTCGGCATAGCTTAGCATATTATTGATTTTTGAGGTGTTTATGGAATTCATTATCATACAGGCAATAACCAGAATAATAAGAATAACAACAACAATTACAAAATAAAAATTCATTTCTTTATGTCCTTTCTTGGTAGTTTATATATTAAACATTCCTAAAATGCGCTCTAAATCGTCATTTCCGTAATATTCAATCTCAATCTTGCCCTTATTCTTACTACTTACGATTTTCACCTTTGTTCCAAACCCCGAGCAAAGAGTTTCCTGTATGCGCTCAATCTCTATTTTGTATGCGCTATCCTCTTTTTTTGGTGCTTTGCCCTGCTTTTTTGTCTTTTTGGCAGCGGCACAGATGTTCTCGGTCTGTCTTACACTCAAATCCTCGTCGATTATTCTTTTTGCAATAGCTTCTCTTTCCTTTTTGCCCTCCAAAGACAACAGCGCACGTGCATGTCCGCCCGACAACTCGCCCGAAATAACAAGCTTTTGCAATCCTTCTTCAAGCGATAAAAGTCTTATTGCGTTTGCAATGGCACTTCTGCTCTTTCCGCTTATGCGGCTCAGTGCGTCTTGTGTGAGTGAATACTCCTCCAAAAGCGAACGGTAGCCAAGCGCTTCTTCGATGGGGTTTAAGTCCTCACGCTGCAGATTTTCGATTAAAGCAATCTGTGCAATCTGCGCGTCGGTATATTCCTTTATTACCACACTTACCTTTTTTAAGCCTGCAAGCTTTGCCGCGCGCCATCGTCTTTCGCCCGCAACTATCATATATCTGTCATTTTGCTGCTTTGTAACAATAAGCGGTTGAATGAGTCCCTGCTCCTTTATTGAGTCCGCAAGCGCTTGGAGCTTTTCTTTATCAAATGTGTGTCGGGGTTGATTTTTATTCGGCTCAATTTTTGAAAGTGCAATTTCCTGTGTGGGTTGCACCTTGGTAGTGATTTCTTCGGTTATAGCGGGGATTTCGTCATTTTCAAAGAACGACCCCAAGCCCTTTCCAAGTCCTTTTTTTGCCATTGGTTTTCTCCTTTTTTGTTTGTATATTTGCGGGAGGAGCAAGCCCCTCCCCTACGTTATTTGTTTCTATCAATTACCTCTTTTGCGAGCGCCATATACGCGTCTGCGCCCTTTGAGGTGCGGTCATATTTAATTATCGGCTCACCGTAGCTTGGCGCTTCGGAAAGACGGATATTTCGCGGAATTACTGTTTTGTACACCATATTGGGAAAGAATTTCTTTATTTCTTCCAGAACCTGAATGGAAAGATTTGTTCTTCCGTCGTACATTGTTCCCACAACACCCTCTATGTTTATTTTCGGGTTTAGCTTCTTTTTTACCGATTTAACCGTGCCGATAAGCTGAGAAACACCCTCTAAGGCGTAGTATTCGCACTGAATTGGTATAAGAATTGTATCGCACGCGGTTAAGATATTTATTGTAATCATACCTAGTGAAGGCGGTGCGTCAATTATTATAAAATCGAAATCATCTCTGACCTCGGATAATGTCTTTTTAAGAAAATATTCGCGGTTTTCTTCGTAAACAAGCTCTATTTCTGCTCCGCTAAGATTTGATGACGAGGGCAGAACGTACATATTAATATACGGTGTTTTTATTATTGCGCTCTTTGTTTTTGACGAATCAACAAGACATTCGTAAATGCTAAGTTCACATTCACTCTTGTTAATTCCAAAGCCGCCCGTGGAATTACCTTGCGGGTCGCAGTCTATAAGGAGCGTTTTTTTGCCCATATATGCAAGACACGCACTGAGGTTTACCGCGGTTGTGGTTTTTCCCACGCCGCCTTTTTGATTAGTAACAGCAATTACCTTTGCCATTGTTTTTCTCCTTTTTTGTGTTTTTTGCGGGAGGATGTGGTCATCCTCCCCTACGTTATTTGTTTTTTCTCTCTTTTTGTAGAATGCAGAGAGGGTAATTTGTATAAATTTGATATTGCTTGTAGGGAATGGCGCTTGTCGACATTCCGTTTTTTGTTTGTTTTGCGGTTCGTCGGAAACCGCCGAACCCTACGATTATGGTTTATATTTATTATTATAACACAATTTTTTCATTTGTAAATGGTTCACGTGAAACATTTTAAAATTTAATTTTTTTGTAATAAATCCATATTACAGAATAATTGGTATATTTTTGGGGAAAATAATCCTATAAAATCTGAAAATGGCATAGGTATCACATTTTTACGAAAGGATTTTTACAAATTATGTTACGTCTTAAAAGTCTTTTTTTGTTTAATCCCGAAAAAAAGGAGCAAAAATTCACTCTTAGCGAGGAGCGCACCCACATTGCCTACGACATACGAAACGAGAAAAAGCAACAAGAAAAGCAATCCGTTTCAAAAGATATCGAAGAAAACGAGGCATATATAAAAAAGCGCTTTTCTATCCCCTTAAATAACGATTTTATTTTTCGCGCCATTCGCCTTAAAGGGAACACACGCGCTTTTGTGGTATTTATAGAGGGAATGGTTAATACCGTGTACGTAAATGAATCTATTATCCAACCACTGCAAAAGCTTCCATATATACAAAATGCTAATATGCACTCTTTTGAGGAAGAAATAATGGAGTGTTTTATTTCTCATTCTCAATCCCGTGCAACAGATGATATGGATTTGGTCAGTGAGGAGGTTAATTTTGGTTGTGCGGCAGTGTTTGTAGACGGGTTTTCTAAAGCCTTTATTTTAGATGTAAGAGGCTGGAGCACACGAAGCATAGACAAGCCCGAAACGGAGCAAAGCATCTACGGACCTCAGGAGGCATTTGCCGAAATGCTCCGAACCAACACTGCACTTGTGCGAAAAATAATTAAAACTGAAAAGCTGATTGCAGAAGGTGTAAAGCTCGGTAATATTTCAAAAACGCGCGGTGTTTTACTTTATATAAACGACATTGCAAACGAGGAATTGGTAAACGAGGTACGACGTCGTCTTAACGGAATTTCGACCGATTATATAATCGCAATAGAAGAAGTGGAAATGCTTGTTGAGGACAAGACATTTATGGCAACAAGTCAACTTTTGGAAACCGAACGCCCCGACAGAGTGGCACGCGCACTCACTCAGGGCAGAGTGGCACTCATACTTAACGGAAGTCCGCGCGCTCTGGTGTTTCCTACGTCGCTCTTTGAGCTTTCGCACTCGGTATCCGACCCGTATCTGCGGCTGCCTTTTGCAAATATGACGCGTATTATGCATATTTTTGCGGCGTTTATCTCGTTATTGTTACCTGGTCTTTACCTTGCTACAACGCTTTTTCATCAGGAGCTTATTCCCACATATCTGCTCTATTCCATAAGTGCCGCGCGCGAAAATGTCCCGTTCCCAAGCGTGCTGGAGCTTGTTTTGATGGATATTTCGTTTGAGCTTGTGCGCGAGGCAGGAATTCGTATGCCTTCTCCCATCGGCTCAACGCTCGGTATTGTGGGCGGTCTTATTTTAGGTCAGGCGGCAGTAAGCGCAAAGATTGTAAGTCCACTGATGATAATAATAATTGCGCTTACGGGAATTGGCTCGTTTGCAATTTCTGACTATTCTCTTGCGTGGGGATACAGGATTTTGCGCCTTGTTTTTATTTTTCTGGGTGCGAGTCTTGGCTTTTACGGAATTGCGGCAGGTCTTGTTTTGTATGCTTTGTATCTTGCTACTCAAACAAGCTTTGGTGTTCCGTTTTTGTCGCCTATGCCAAAGCGTTCCTCAACCAGCACCGAAACTGCATTTTTTGAAAACCCTGTCTGGAAAAGGGAAAACCGTCCCCGTTTTTTAAAAACAAAAAAACCGAAAAGCGAGCCCAAAATAAGCAGAAAATGGCGTTAATAACGGAAAGGATTTGTTTATGTTATCCCAAAAGGAATTATCAAGTGTTTTAATAAATTTAATATGCACCAAGCTTGTTTTGCTCTATCCGCGCGAGGTAATATTGCGGAGCGCAACTGCCGCGTGGATAGAAATGCTTTACGTAACATTACTTGCTCTATCGCTTTTTTACGTAACAAAAAAGATATACACAAAAAACAAGAATGTGCTTGAACTCTCATTTGCCTCTTTTGGAAAAGGAGCAAGAATTATTGTGGGGAGCTTGTGCATTATTGTGCTTTTTACTCTCTTTATTTCTGTTATGCGAATTTTTCCCGAAAGCGTTAAGGTTGTACTTCTTCAGGATACCGATACTGAGCTAATCTTGGGTGTTTTTGCGCTTTCTTCGTGCCTGGGTGCGATTTTTGGCTTAAAGGCAATCGCAAAAATAACCACTATTATTCTGCCTTTTATGGCAATCCTTTTTATCGGTTTTTTGTTGTTGCTTTCGGGAAACTACCGCGCCGAGAACATTGTTCCTCTCTTTGGTGCAGGGTTTGGTAGAATATTTTTTAGAGGTGTTGGCTCATTGTATGTTTTTGGCGATATCCTTATTCTTAATCTGCTTATTCCATACACCAAATCCATAACAAGCACATGGAAAAGCGGGTTTTTATCAATCGCAATAAGCGGTCTTGTGGGAATTTTAATTTGTGTTGCATATGCGCTTGTTTTTCCTTATCCTGCCTCGGAGGAGTTTATAATGCCTGTGTATCAGCTCACAAGAATCATAAACCTTTCGAGCTTCTTTAATAGATTTGAAGCTATTTTTCAGTTTGCATGGTCAATTCTTATTCTGCTTTATGGTGCAACCTACATTTACGTAATCTGCTATGTGTGGCAAATAACGTTTGGTTTAAAATACAAAAAACCATTGATTTTCGGTGTTGCGCTCTCGTGCGCAGGCTTTGCTCTTATTCCCGATTCGATGATGAGCACGGTAAGTATTCTGCGGTATTTTGAACCGTTTGTGTATATTATGGCGTTTTCTTTGCCTATTATCGTCGGTTATTTTTTCAAAGTTAAGGAGAAAATATGAAAAAAATACTTATTATTCTATCCCTTGTTCTGCTCACCTCGTGCAGTTATAACGAGCCGAACGACATTGCCTACGTTGTGGCACTTGGTCTTGACAAAGCCGACAATAACAGCTACGACATAACAATCCAATTTGCAAAACCGAAACAAATAAGCGGCGGTGCATCGGAGGAGGGCGGAAAAGGCGGAGATATTGTAGAAAATATCACAATAGAAGCTCCCAATATCTATTCGGGCATAAACGTTGCAAACAACATTTTATCGAAAAAGTTTACACTGTCGCACGCAAAATTGGTGGTCTTTTCAGAGGAAGTTGCAAAAGACGGCGTTGAGGAAATTGTTGATACTATGATACGCTCCGAGGCAGTTCGTCCTGACGTGTATATCGCGGTTTCCAACACAAAAGCACGCGAATATCTCGAGAACGTAAAGCCGATTATTGAGGTTAATCCTGCAAAATACTACCAACTGATTTACGAGCGCTCCGACGGTGGCGGTGTACCAAAAACAGATTTACAGCAGTTCTATTTCAACACAAAAACGGGTATAGGTTGTAGTGTGGTACCAATAGCAGGTGTTACAAAAAGCAAGGAAAGCGCGTCGTCAGAAGGTAGCGAAAAAGACAAAAAACCACAGAAAAACGAAAGCAACAAAAACGCGCCCACAAACGAAAAACCGTTTGAGAAGAACGTAAAAAACTACAGGGCAGGAGAGGTCGCAATTTATAATTCCAACAAGAGCGAGGCTATGGGTATGACGCTTTTTAAGGATAACAAAATGGTCGCAGACCTGGGCGGTATCGACAGTGAGCTGTATAATATGCTCATAGGCGAGCTTAATAAAAGCTATATCAGCTTTGAGAACTCTCTTACCGATATTCCCATAACTCTTAAGCTAAACCAGAAGCGACGTCCCTCATACGATATCGACCTCGACAAAAAGGAAGTTAAAATAAAGTTGTTTTTAGAGTCGGACATATATTCAATTCCAACAAAGTACGATAGCACAAAACAAATAGAAGATATCGAAAATGAGGCAATGCAAAGCATAAATACCGCTTGCGAGGAGTTTATAGAAAAATGTCAGCAAAGCTATAATGTTGACGTACTGCTCTTGGGCAATAAAATAAAAAGCAAGTTTTTAACGTTAAAGGACTTTGAGGAATATGATTTCGAAAAGCATTTTAAGAAGTTTAAGTTCTCGGTAAAGTCAGACTTGGAAATCCGCCGCAGTGGAATGAAGCTTTTACAGGAAAAATAGTAGGGACAGGTTTTGGCAGAGTGGGGCAATCTGTATAAATTCTATTGCTCAGACAGATAAATTCTGCGAATTTAAAACTCGCAATATCAAATTTATACAGACAGCCCCATCTGCTTTTATGGGACTTTACATTAAATACAGAAAGGATATAAAATGATAAGAAACATAGTAGTAATCACTATTTTAATTCTCTGCACCATACGCACCGTAAGCTATGGTGTTTTTACTCATCGCGATAAAAATATATTGGGTGCAATAAGTCTTTATTTTCTTGCTCTGATGTTCTGGGTGGTAAATATAATATTTTTGGTATAATTTTTTTGCGGCACATCCTAAAGGCTGTGCCCTACATTTATTACAAAAATTTTAGAAAAATTACAGAAATTTTACACGTTTTTTTGTAGAAATTTTTATTTTCTTGTGGTTAAAATTTTTTTATTATACCATATCTTGTATAAAATTTTTTATTAATTTTAAAATTTCAAAAACTGCATAAAACCTTGTGTTTTCCTTGATTTTTATTTCTTGACATTCATATTTTCCTATGTTATAATTTAATGTATGTAGCCTGAAAAACAGGGTTTGTTTTTGCTGCATTGATATTTTAAAAAAAAGGAAACAGATAATATGAAAAATATAAAAATTTCTGATTCCGTTTTGTATATCGGTTGCGACGACAAGACATTAGACCTTTTTGAGAGTCAATACCATATTCCAAACGGAGTATCATATAACTCGTATCTTGTTATTGATGAAAAAATTGCAATAATGGATACAGTCGATTTAAGAGCTTGTGATGAATGGTTATCTAACCTTGAAAAAGCTCTTAACGGCAAAGCTCCCGACTACCTTGTTATTTCTCACTTAGAGCCAGACCACGCGGGAAGTATTAAAAAATGTGTTGACAAATATCCCCAAATAAAGCTTGTGGGTAATGCAAAAACATTTTCTATGCTGCCTTTGTATTTCGACTTTGCAGACCTTGATACAAAAAAGGTGGTTGTAGGCGAGGGCGAAACACTATCACTTGGTAAAAGAGAGCTCACATTCCTTATGGCACCTATGGTACACTGGCCCGAGGTTATGGTAACGTACGACGATATGGATAAAATCCTTTTCTCTGCCGATGGCTTCGGTAAGTTTGGTGCACTCGATTACGAGGACGAATGGGCGTGCGAGGCAAGAAGATATTACTTTAACATAGTAGGTAAATACGGTGCACAGGTACAAGCACTTCTAAAAAAAGCAGCGGGTGTTCCCATTAATATAATATGTCCGCTTCACGGTCCAATTCTTACCGAGAATTTAGGGTATTATATCAATCTTTATGATATATGGAGCTCATACAGACCTGAGGTTGACGGAATATTTATCGCATATGCATCAATCCACGGTAATACGAGAAATGCAATCTTTAAGCTAAAAGAAATTTTAGAACAAAAAACCGATAAAAAAATCGCAATAGCAGACGTTTCACGCGATGATTTACACGAATGTGTGGAGGACGCGTTCAAATACTCAAAAATGATTATTGCATCACCAACTTATGATGGAGCAATCTTCTCACCAATGGACGATTTTATTTCACACCTGGGGGCAAAATCATACCAGAACAGAAAAATCGCTGTTATTGAAAACGGTTCATGGGCTCCAATGGCTGCAAAGAAAATAAAAGAAAAATTTGCACAGATGAAAAACATCACTGTTTGCGAAAACACTGTTACAATAAAAGGTGCTATGAAAGATGAATATATAGAATCTTTAGAAATGTTAGCAGATGAAATTATAAACAAATAACAACATATAAAGGAAGGAAAAAAAATGAAGAATTCAGAAAAGACAATGGAAAAAATAGTTGCACTTTGCAAAGGCAGAGGCTATGTTTATGCAGGCAGTGAAATATATGGAGGTCTTGCAAACACATGGGATTACGGTCCTTTGGGTGTTGAATTTAAAAACAACGTTAAAAAAGCATGGTGGAAAAAGTTTGTTCAGGAATCAAAATATAATGTAGGTCTTGACTGTGCAATACTTATGAATCCACAAACATGGGTAGCGTCGGGACACCTTGGCGGTTTTTCCGATCCGCTTATGGACTGTAAGGAATGTAAATCACGTCATAGAGCAGACAAGCTAATAGAAGACTTTGCATTTGAAAAGGGCGAAGAAGTTGTTGTTGACGGTTGGTCAAAAGAAAAGATGGAAAATTACATCAAAGAAAATAACATTGTTTGTCCAAAATGCGGAAAGCTTAACTTTACAGAAATAAGAGAATTCAACCTTATGTTCAAGACATTCCAGGACGTTACAGAAGACTCATCATCAACTGTATGCCTACGTCCCGAAACTGCACAGGGTATTTTTGTAAACTTTAAAAATGTTCAAAGAACATCACGTAAAAAGGTACCGTTTGGTATTGCTCAGGTAGGTAAATCATTCAGAAACGAAATCACACCCGGTAACTTTACATTCAGAACACGTGAATTTGAACAAATGGAGCTTGAATTCTTCTGCGCACCAGGTACTGACCTTGAATGGTTTGAATATTGGAAAAAATACTGTATGGATTTCTTATTGAATCTTGGTATGAAAGAAGAAAATCTCAGATTCAGAGACCACTCACCTGAGGAATTATCATTCTATTCAAATGCAACTGCAGATATAGAATTTGTATTCCCGTTCGGTTGGGGTGAGTTATGGGGAATTGCCGACAGAACAGACTACGACTTAAAACAGCATATGGAGCACAGCGGTGTTAATATGGAATATATCGACCCCGTTACAAACGAAAAGTATGTTCCTTATTGTGTTGAGCCATCACTTGGCGCAGACAGAGTTGCACTTGCATTCCTTTGCGAAGCATACGACGAAGAAGAGCTTGGCACATCTGATAAGAGCGATGTAAGAATAGTTATGCACCTTCACCCTGCACTTGCACCTATAAAGGCAGCAGTTCTTCCTTTATCTAAAAAGTTAGAAGACGGTGCTTTGGAAATTTACGATGAGCTTTCTAAGAAATTTATGATTGAATACGACGCAGCAGGCTCAATAGGTAAGAGATACAGACGTCAGGACGAAATAGGAACACCAATCTGTATAACATACGACTTCGACTCCGAAGAAGATAAGTGTGTTACAGTCCGCGACCGTGATACAATGGAGCAGAAGAGAATTCCAATAGCAGAACTTGAAAATTATATTGAGAAAATGTTGGAGTTTTAGGCATAGAAAGGAACTATCAGAAAAATGAAAAAGTTTATCGGAGAATTTAAAGAATTTATTTCACGCGGAAACGTTGTGGATATGGCAGTCGGTGTTATAATAGGCGGTGCTTTTAAGTCTATTATAGACTCGCTTGTTAATGATATTGTAATGCCTTGTATTTCTATTTTAACAGGTAAAATAAATATTGCTGAGCTAAAAGCTACAATAATACAACCAAATGCAGACGGAAGCGCCGGTCTTGTGCTTCCTTATGGTAGCTTTATTCAGCAGGTTATAAACTTTTTAATAATTGCACTTGTTATATTTTGCACAATTAAATTTATAAACTCTCTAAAATCTAAATTTGAAAAGCCAAAAGAAGAAGTTATAGAAGAAGCAAAGCCAACTACTGAGGATATTCTTTTGGATATAAAAAATATTTTAGAAAATAAATAACATAGTATTAAATTCAAAATAAACGGAAAAAATTACAATAATTTAAATACAAAGGAGGTTAGTTGTGTGAATATAACAGACATATGGCAAAAAACATACGATATTTTGCTCAGTTCTTTATCAGGCAGTAATATTGTAGGCTTTAATGTACATATGAAAGGCATTGTTCCTGTTTCTATGAACGATAAAACCTTTACTGTTTCCGTTCCGATGGAAATTAATAAAAATATGGTAACGTTCAGGTATAAAGACAGTATAGAATCAGCACTAGAGAGAGTAACAGGCGTTAAAATGGGATTATCTGTAATACTTGATTCAGATATACACTTTGAAGAAATGTCCGAAATTGACGAAGAAATATTACAGCACGAGGAATTACTAAAATCAATTAATCCTAAATTCACATTCGAAAACTTCGTTGTAGGTTCCTCAAATGAATATGCATATAATGCTGCATATACTTCTGCCAGAAATCCGGGATATTATAATCCATTATTCATATACGGTAACAGCGGTCTTGGTAAAACACATTTAATGCAGGCAATAGGCAACAGAGTTCTCGACTTAAATAACAATGCAAAAGTAATGTATGTAACAAGCGAGGATTTTACAAACGAATTTATAAAATCATTACAAACCAAAACAACCGATAAATTCAGAAAAAAATATCGCGAAGTAGACGTTTTGTTAGTAGACGATATCCAATTTATCGAAACAAAAGACGCAACTCAGGAAGAATTTTTCCATACCTTTAACTCACTTTTTAATCTTAACAAGCAAATTGTTATAACAAGTGATAGAAAGCCGACAGAGCTTTTAACACTCGAGGAAAGATTAAGAACACGTTTTTCGGGCGGTTACACAATAGATATTGCACTGCCTAATTTTGAAACAAGAGTTGCAATTTTGCAGAAAAAGGCTTCTCAGCATAATGTAAAAATAAACGATAATGTTTTAAACTACATTGCTAAAAAAATAAAATCAAACGTAAGAGAATTAGAGGGTATTCTTATTAAAATGATTTCTATAGCACAAATTTCAAACATAGAATACGACATTCCTCTTGCAGATGACGTTATAAGAGCATTTTTACCTCATGGCGGAAATATAAAAATCACACCTGAGAGAATTATAGAAAAGGTTGCTACCTTCTATAATATAAGAAAAGAAGATATTATAGGACAATCACGAGTAAAAAATATTTCACTTCCACGCCAGATAGCAATGTATCTTTGCGTAGAGCTTGCAGATATGAATTTTTCTATGATAGGAAAGAACTTCGGTAATAAAGACAGAACAACGGTTATGCATAACGTTAAAAAGATAAAATCTACATTAGACTCAAATTCTGACGATAAATTAAATAACGATATAAGAAAAATTATAAAAGATTTAAAAAATTTAAATGATTGATAAGTTGTGTATAAGTTGAGGATAACTGATTTATAACATAATTTTCTCTAAAAACACCAAAAAAAGTTATCCACAAGAATTAACACTCTTTAAACAACTTATCAATCCTCATCACCACCTCAAAAACCGCGTAGTGTTGCCCACAAATTGACTTATTTAGCAAATTAACCCTACTACTACTATTACTATTATCTATTAATATTATATATTTATATATATAAGGGAAATTTAACTATGTTAATAACTTAAAATTTGGTGGTGAATAAAAACGAAAGGAAAATTAACGTGAAAAATCACGTTAATTCCTTCGGCAAGATTTAATTGCACCGCCGAAATTTTTGCACCGTGCACGGTACAAAACGGCGATGTGCATAATTTCCATTATACGCCTTATCAGCCCACGACATAGCGCGTATTAATTTTTATAAGAATTTGTGGGCAGAAAGGCTATGGAAATTATTATGAAAATAAATTGTAATAAGGAATTACTTTTAGATATTGTAAATACCGTTCAAAAAGCAGTAATGACAAAAGGAACATTACCAATTTTAGAATGTATAAAAATTGATGCACACGGAAAAGGAAATATTCTTGTAACCTCCTACAATACAGATATTTGTATAGAATACAATGCAGAGTGCGACGTACCGATGGGCGGAGCAGTTGCACTTACTTCTAAAATGTTCGGTGAAATTGTAAGAAGATTACCCGACGGAAACGTTTCTCTTTCTGTTAACGAAGAAAATTACGTTACAAAAATAAAATGTGGTGCAAGTGAGTTTAATATTCAAGGCCTTAATGCCAACGATTTTCCATCACCTCCGCAAATAGAAGAAAAATACAGATTTACACTAACACAGGAAAAGCTTAAGGACCTCACACGTAAAACAATATCTTTTACTGCACAAAACGAGGGTAAAAGACCAATATTAACAGGTATGCTTTTCGAAATAAGAAACGGATTTTTAAACGTTGTTTCATCAGACGGACACCGTCTTGCATATGTAAAAGAGCCTCTTTCTGAAAAATTAGATGATTCAAAGTTCATAATTCCATCACAGACAATAAGAGAGCTTTTAAAACTCTTAAAAGATGAGGGAAATGTGGATATTATTGTAAGCGACAGACATGTTTTATTTGATTTTGGTTACTTTAAGCTTTATACACGTCTTATGGACGGTGAATTCTTAAAGTATGAATCACTTATGAGTGTTACAAACACAATAATAACAGTTGCAGATAAAAAGGAAATCACAGACTGTTTGGAGAGAGCAATGCTTCTTATAAACGAAGATGCAATTACCTCAACAAACAAAAGAAGTCCTGTAAGATTTAATATAAATAACGGAAAAATTGATATTGCTTGTATAACAGGCAGAGGTCAGGTAAATGACAACGTTAACCTTAAATTATTTGAGGGTAATGAGCTTATGATAGGCTTTAACTGCAGATTTATATTAGATGCACTTGCTGCATGTGATGATGAAGATGTAAAATTGGAATTTTCAACAGCTCTTGGAGGTTGTTATGTTAAACCAACAAACCCTGACGGAATGTATTCGTTTATGATTTTACCCGTAAGGTTAAATTAAGAAATTATAAGCAGAGTGGGCAATCTATATAAATTTTATTGCTCAGACAGACAAATTCTTGCGAATTTGAAACTCGCAATATTAAATTTATACAGACTACCCGCTCTGCTATTAAAAAAATGTGATAGACTTATTACTCTCGTAAAAAAGGAATAAAATGAATATTAAAATTATAAACAGCTACAAAACAGACGAAAACACATACATTGTATATAATAATGGAATAGGTTTTGTTATTGACCCTGGAAACAGTGATGAAGAAATAATAAATTTTTGTAAAAGTTCAGAAATTAAAATAGATAAAATTATTTTAACACATTGTCATTACGACCATATTGAATTTTTAGAGCAGTTAAGAGAAAAGACAAAAGCTGAGCTTATCTGTTCTAAAAACTGCTCCGAAAATATAAAAAATCCGAGAATAAATCTCTCAATTTTTGGTTTAACTCAAGAAATAGAAGCTAAAGAAGCAGAAATTATACTAAAAGACGGTGAAAAAATAAAAATCGGTGATATGGAAGTTATGTGCATATATACACCAGGTCATAGCAACTGCAGTGCCTGCTTTGTTGTTGAGGATAATGTGTTCAGCGGTGATACTCTTTTTTTAAGAAACTGCGGAAGATGGGATTTGCCAACGGGTAATGAAAATACTCTTATAAAATCCATAAAAGAAAAGCTATATACACTTGATGAAAATTATAATGTATACCCAGGCCACGGCAATAAAACAACAATCGGTTATGAAAAGAAATATAATTTATATGTAAGATAGGAGGGACTTGCTCCTTCCTCAACACAGAAAGGACAAACAGACCTTTTATTTAATTAAACAATTAACCAATTACAACGTAGGGGAGGGGCTTGCTCCTCCCGTAGAAAAAAGGAGCACGAGTATGATAATAAAAACCCCCATAGGCGAAAAAAAAATACGCGACCTCGCCTGCTCCTTTTTTACAAAAGATGAAGACGTTTCAATAGAAATTATATTTTTAAATGATAGTGATAAAATAAAATCAACTTGTAAAATAATATATAATAACAAAGAATATTTTGGAGATTATGAATTTATAAAAAAGGATAATAAATACTACAACAATTACAGCGAAAAATATGACGAAAATATAGTATTAAAATCCTTTTATAAATGTGCTCTTATTATAAAAAATATAAAACTCCCCTGGGGAGTAATGTGCGGAGTAAGACCCGCAAAAAATATAAGCACATTTAAAGATAAGGGTTTAACAAAAGAAGAAATCTTCGAAATGTTTAATGAGCTTTATGGTGCAGACGAAAAAAAGCTTAAGCTTGCATATGAGGTTTCGCAAAATGAAAGAAAAATAATAGAAAATACACCAAAAGACAGTGTGAGTATATATATAGGAATTCCGTTTTGTCCTACTCGCTGTCTTTATTGTTCTTTTGTTTCGACCGATATCAGAGTAAGCGGTAAATATATGAATGATTTTGTAGATAATCTTCTCATAGAAATAGAAAAGAGTGCACAGATAATAAAAGAAAGCAATAAAAAAATAGATAGTATATATATTGGCGGTGGAACACCAACCGCACTTGATGAGATTAATCTAGAAAAAATGTTAAGTAAAATATATACATCATTTGATATAGATAATGTAAATGAGTACACCTTAGAGGCAGGCAGGGTAGACACCATAACCCAAAAAAAATTAGAACTCTTAAAAAAATACGGCGTTAAAAGAATAAGCATAAATCCTCAGACAATGAACAACAAAACACTCTCTAAAATAAATCGAAATCATAACGAGGAGGATATAAAAAAAGCATTCTCTCTTGCCAAAGATATAGGATTTTGGTGCATAAATGCTGATTTAATAGCAGGCTTACCTAATGAGAATACAGACGATTTTAAATACAGTCTTGATAATTTAATTAAACTTAATCCGCAAAATATAACAATACATACAATGTGCGTAAAAAGAGCTTCTACTCTTAATTTTGCAAATATAAATCTCACATCTGCCACCACCGTTTCAAATATGGTAGATTACGGATACGAAACACTTAAACAGAACGGATACATTCCCTATTATATGTATCGCCAAAAGTATATGATAGGCAATTTAGAAAATGTGGGATATTCAAAGCAGGGGTATTTTAGTCCGTATAATGTAAATATTATGGAAGAAAATCAGACAATAATAGCTTTGGGTGGCGGAGGCTCGTCAAAAATAGTGAAAAAGAACGGGATAGAAAGAATTTTTAATTTTAAAGACCCCGTTGAATATATAAGACGTTTTGATGAAATTATAAAGCGAAAAGATGATATTTTAAAAATTATAAATGAGGATAGATAAAATATGGTAAATTCTGATATAAGGGCAAAAATCTTTGCTAAATACGAAGAAAAAAAGCAAAGAGCGCAAAAAGAAAGAGATAATATAGTTGATAAAATTAACTCACAATTTCCGCGTCTTAAAGAAATAGACAGAGAAATTAATATACTCGGAATGGAAAATATAAAAAAAATTTCCAAAAACCCAAAAGACGCGCCAAAATACATAAAAGAGCTTAAACAAAAATATAAGGACCTCGAAAAAGAAAGAAAAGAAATAATAAAAGAAAATTTAATAGATAAAGACTACAAAACACCAAAATACGAATGTAAAATGTGTAATGACAGCGGTCATCTCGAGGACGGTACAATCTGCAAGTGCTATAAACAAGCTCTCACAAATGAATTATATAATATTTCAAATCTTGGTGATTTGCTTCAAAAGCAGAATTTTGATAATTTCTCTTTGGAATTTTATTCAAAGGAAAAGGAAAACAACAAAAAATCACCGTACGATAATATGAAGTCGGTTTATGAATATGCAAAGGCATACTGCAAAAAATCAAAGAAGGATAGAAAAAATCTCTTATTCTATGGCGGTGTGGGACAAGGTAAGACCTTTGTTTCGAGCTGTATTGCAAAAGAGATAATGGATAGAGGCGAAACAGTAATTTACATAAGAGCAACAAAGCTTTTAAATATGTACGAGGATTATAAATTTAACCGCAGTGATAACAAAGAAATTCTTGATAATATATATAATGCCGACCTTTTAATAATAGACGATTTAGGTACCGAAAATATAACAAGAATGGGAGTTTCGTTCATATTCGACGTTCTTGACGAACGACTTCTACGTGAGGGTAACACAATCATAAATACAAATCTTTCAATAACAGACCTCACAAAAAATTACACAAAAAGATTTACCTCACGAATTGCCGAAAACTTTACTGTTTTTGAGTTTTACGGAGAGGATTTAAGATTAAAGATGTTAAAAAAATAAATTATAAAAAAGGACAGTATGTATAAATTCTATTGCTCAGATTTTCGGGAGGAGCAAGCCCCTCCCCTACAAGCAATATCAAATTTATACACACTGCCCTTTTTTCTTTTAAAAATTAAAAATTTATTAAAATTGATGCAGAACGGATAAAGCGCACCCGACGCTGTATTTTTATACTGCAAGTGGTGCGGTTTATTCGTAATGAAATGTTCTGCGCAATTTTAATATTTTTTACACACAAAAACCGCCGTCGGAGGATATAACCTGCCCCGTTATAAACGACGCTTTATCCGAGCATAAAAACAATGCAAGTGAGGCAATATCCTCGCTTGTACCAAGTCTGTTCATTGGCGTTTCCTCGGCAAGAGAGGATAATGTATCCTCATCTAAAATACTATTCATATCAGTATCAATCACACCCGGCGCAATACAATTTACCGTAATTCCAGAGGGTCCTACCTCTTTTGCAAGTGCCTTTGTAAAACCAATAACTGCTGACTTCGAGGCACTGTAGTGCACCTCACAGCTTGCGCCTCTTATGCCCCAGATAGACGAAATATTAACAATTCTCCCCGATTTCTCGCTTATCATATTGGAAATTACGCCCTTTGTGGTTAAGAACATTCCTTTTATATTAATATCAAACATTCTGTCCCAATCATCAACACTTATATCCTGAAACATTTTCTGCTCTGCTATTCCTGCATTATTAATCAGCGCAAAAAGCTTGCCATATTTACTTATTGTATCAAAAACAATTTGGTTCTCCTTTGATACGTCTGCCTTTATAGCAATAGCACCGCACTCCTTTTCGAGAGCAAGGGCAAAATCTTCACTTTTATTATAAGTAAAAAATACGCGGTATCCCGCATTGGAAAAGGCTTTTACACACGCTCTGCCAATACCACGGCTTCCGCCTGTTATAAGTACGTTCTTCATATTTTAATTTTTCCCTTCTATGAAGATAATTGTTTTAATATATTGTAGGGACCGGCGTTTACGACGGTCCGTAAAGTTTAGCAAAAGAATTCCATAATTCACATAAGAAGAATTGATTTATAATAATCAAGGCTTTTAAATTCCTTATCAAGATGAGTTTTTACATAATTTTCGCTTATTTCGTCTAACGCCTCGTATAGCTTATCGTTCCCGTTAAACGAAAGTATTTTTTTATCCTCACAATTTACAATATAACAAAGTGCATTATATGTATTTTTTGTAAGAGGCAGTGTGTTTGCGCTCTTGCAGTCATTACAAACCACACTGCCACGTGCAATATCAAATCCGTAAACTGTGTTATTTGAGCAAAAGCAGGAATTAAGATTTGGCATATACCCGCCAATGCTCATAAGTCTTAATTCATAAACCGTCTTGACCTTAACGCATGGCTCATTTTTGTAGCTAAGCGCATAAACACAGTTTAAGAAAACATTCAGAATTCTCTTATCGGGATTATTCATACCCAAAATTGCATATGTTATATCAGCAAGATAATTGCAAAGGGATAGCTTTTTTATATCCTCGCAAACGGGGAAAAAGCAATCCCGAGCAGTTATTGAATTTATGGTATAAATATCCTTGTTAGAGGAATATAAATTAAAATCTCCGTAACACAAAAACTGACTCGAGGCACTGTCGCGGTTTTTTGTACTCTTGGCACCGAATTTTGACGCCTTGATAATCCCCAAATCCTCGGTAAAAATACTGAGCATTCTGTGTCCCTCGCCATAATCGTTCTGACGTATTATAATACCTCTTGCACTGATTCCTGACATTTTTTTTCCTCGTCTTCTTTCTCTTTCTCAGAAGTTGTTTTGTATAAAAGATAAGCTTCTATACTGCCCGTTTGTGAAAATGCGTTCCATAAAAAATTATCAACTTCCATAAAAATCCACCCCACCAATTTTTTTTGTTATCGGTAGTGTCTGTATTTCTATCGGGCGTTATTCATCAATTTTATATCCAAAATTTTTAAGTAAAAAATCACTGTTGCGCCAATCCTCTTTTACTTTTACCCAAAGCTCAAGATATACCTTTTTATCGAGCATTTTTTCTATATCGTGTCTTGCAAGTGTACCAATTTGCTTGAGCATTGCACCGTTTTTGCCTATTATAATGCCCTTGTGAGCGCCTTTTTCGCAAAAGATGGTAGCGTAAATTTTTGTTATATTAGAAAGCTCCTGCATTTTTGAAATCTCGATTGCAATTCCGTGCGGAACCTCCTGTTGCAAAAGATAGAGCATTTTTTCTCTTATAATTTCCGAGGCAATCTGACGCTCTGGCTGGTCGGTTACCATCTCACTGTCATAAAGCATTGGGCCCTCGGGAATAAAATCACGAATAGCATTGATTAAAATATCTATTCCGTCGCCCTCTTTTGCGCTTATCGGTACAATAGAATCAAAATCGTACATACTCGAATAATCAGCAATTTTAGGTAAAAGGTCCTCTTTTTTAATAAGGTCGACCTTGTTTAAAAGAAGAATACAAGGCACACCTGTTTTGTTAAGAGAAAGTGCAATCTCTCTTTCAATTTCCTGAATAGGACGTGTACAGTCAACAACAAAGAGAATAACGTCGGTGTCGTTCATTGCACTGTTTACTGTCCCCAACATAAAATTACCAAGCTTGTTTGCAGGCTTGTGAATACCAGGTGTGTCGGTAAAGATTATCTGTTCTGTATCCGTTGTGTGTATTGCAAGAATTTTGTTTCGTGTTGTTTGCGGTTTTTCCGAGATTATGGCAATCTTTTGCCCTGCAATTTCGTTTAGTAATGTGGACTTTCCCACATTCGGCATTCCGATTATTGCCACAAATCCCGATTTAAAATTTTTGTCCATTTGTTTTATGTCCCTTTCTGTAATGTTATAGGTGTTTAGTCTTCCCCTCGAGGAGAAGCCTATATTTCAGGTCTGTAAAAATTTGTTGTAGGGTTTGGCGGTTTGGCTACGCTCTCAAAACCGTTGGTTTTGTCGCTACCCCTTGGCATTGCAATTGGTTACCCGACAAACCGTTATTATTTACGGCACATCCTAAAGGCTGTGCCCTACATTCTTGTTATTCCAAGAGAAGTAAGTACCCTTTCCTGTTTTTCACACATTATCCTTTCTTCTTCCTCGTTCATATGGTCATAACCCAAAAGATGAAGCATAGAATGTGCCACCAAAAAAGCAACCTCTCTCTTAAAACTGTGTCCGAACTCTATTGATTGCTCTCTTGCTCTTTCAAGCGATATAACAATATCGCCGAGCATAATCAAATCATCATCATACTCAAATTCGTTATCAATTATCTGTCCCTCGTCGTCAAATTCAAGCATAGGAAAAGAAAGCACATCTGTAGGAGAGTCGATATCTCTGTGCTCGTTGTTGATTTCTCTTATGTTTTCGTTGTTGGTCAGTGTGAGGCTTATTTGTGCGTCAAAATCGCACTCCTCCTCACTCATAACCCGCTCGCATACCGACCTTACAACTCCCTCAAGCTCAGGAGAAAACTCCTCTTTATTCTGCTCGTTTTCTATTATTAGCTCTACCATTTCTTTTTTCCTTTTCCTCGTCGTATTTTGCATATGCCTTTATAATCTCTTGAACAAGCGGATGACGTACAACGTCTTTTTCCGTCAAAGTACAAAAAGCAATATCTTCAATATTCTTCAAAATCTTAGTGGCCTCTTTAAGTCCTGACCTTTTATCGCCAGGCAGGTCAATCTGCGTAATGTCGCCTGTTATAACCGCGCGTGAGCCAAACCCGATACGTGTTAAGAACATTTTCATTTGCTCGGGAGTTGTGTTTTGTGCCTCGTCAAGAATAATAAACGAATTATCGAGCGTTCGTCCTCTCATATACGCAAGCGGTGCAACCTCAATCACGCCCTTTTCCTGATAGCGTAAAAATCCCTCACCGCCGAGCATTTCGTACATTCCGTCATACAGAGGTCTAAGATAGGGGTCAACCTTGTTCTGCAAATCACCAGGCAAAAATCCAAGCTTTTCGCCTGCCTCAACTGCAGGTCGTGTCAATATGATACGGTTAACCTCTTTGCGCTTTAGAGCAGTAACCGCCATAGCTACTGCAAGGTAGGTTTTTCCTGTCCCTGCAGGACCTATTCCAAAGACAATTGTGTTGTCTTTTATTGCGTCGGTGTATTTTTTCTGGCCGAGCGTATTTGTTTTTATAGGTGTTCCCTTGATGTTGATGGCAACCACGTCGTCGCCCATCATTTTAAGGTCAATTCCTCCGTTTTCCTGCACCATTGTTATGGCGTAGAGGATTTTTTGTGTGTCTATCCTCTCGCCCGAAGCAATAATGCGCATGAGTATATTTATAACCTCCTCTGCCTTTTCGACATTCTCCTCCTCTCCCTTAATCTGCAGAGTGTTCTCTTTGGGTGCAACACTAACGTTTAAAGATTTTTCTATAAGCTTTATGTTGGAATCAAAGCTCCCGAAAAGAATAGATATATCCACATTCTCTTGTATCTCAATTTGTCTTATCAGCAAAAATAATTCACTCCTCTTTTAGTATTGGTACACTCACACCTATATCCTCCTCAACCGTCATTTTCAGGGATACAGATATGGAATTCTCGTTTATTTTTTCATAACTCACCTTGGAAGAAATAAGCTCTGCATTTTTTAAAAGCTCTTTTGCAATTTTCTCCTCAAGGTCATTTTTTGCAATTTGAACTGCCGCTTCTAGCATTAATGGCTCACTCTCAACCGTAACCTCTTCGCATATTCGCTCGTTTAGGCAAATTCCGCAATATCCAAAGTATGGAACAGACAGCTCGTGGCGCACATAAGTGTCTTTACAATTTTCATAGGGACATAAAACCTCATCATATGAATTAAAAAGCTTGCCAAAAGCCTCAAGCGAAAAATGGCGCTTTTTGCGTCCCGTAGGTGTTTTGCTTTCGTAATTTAAACTGTAAACTCCGCTTTTTTTGTGCATTGTTATTGCCCGTACCGTGCCAGAGGAGTGAACATACATATAATTCTCCTCCTGATACGGTTTAAAAATAGGAACTTTGGAGCTTATTAAAACGTCGCCCATATTAACACTCTCGCCCGCTTTTACTAAATCGTGTCCGCGGATAGTGTTAATGCTTGTTATAAACCCATCGCGCGAAGCAACAATATCGCAAAGCTCGGTCGTCTCCAAAGGAACAGACGGAAGGTGTTTTTCGTATATCTCCACCCGTGCCTTTGCACCCTCTATGTATATCCACGCCCACGCAATGTTCTCGGTTTTGTTAATAAGACTCTGCTTTATAATGCGCATTTCTTTTATGTCCCCTTTTTTTGCACCCACATATACACCGTCGTTTTTAAGTATTTGGACTATTTCGTTGTAGTTAGCGTCTTTTACTCCGTTTATCTCTATAACCCAGATATACTGTGAGGTGATAGCAAAAAATACAATACAAAAAATTATTCCAAAAAAGAAGGTGTACCGTGTACGGTAGTTTTTATATAGATTATACAAACCCACCTTTTGTATTATTTTTACCGATAGATGAGTTTTGTATACAATAGGCCGAATTTTAAAAAAATCATTTTTTTGCATACGCAACGTAATGGTGTTGTTTTCGGTTTTTAAAATATCAAAAACAATAATACCGCGTCTTGCGCAAATGCTCAAAAACCGTTCCGTTTCGGCTCCGCATATTTCTATTATAACATATCCTTTCAAAAAATGAAATAGTCTATTGAACATTTTTTACCTCTTTTTTTAAATTTCGTACCCGATTTTTTTAAAAAAGCCTAAAATGAGCATATCATTTGTGCGGATATGCTCTATTTTTAAATCCTTTCCGCAAACACTAAGAACGCCCTCCTGTGTTTTTATAAGAATTTCCTCATCGGTGTATTTTATAATACCGCGATGGTTTTCGATATAAATTTCACGGCTTCCCGTAATGGTCAGCCTGGCAAGGTCCATTATAATATCCTTGGGCACACCCCACCAATCCGAAAGGGTTTCCTTTATGGGTTTAATTTTAATCGCCACCTTAATTGATAATATATTAATTTGTATGTTATTTTTTGCAAAATAATAACATACAAATTAATAGTATATGATTTTTCAAAGGTCTGAATAAAATTGCCCATCTTGCCATTTTCAAAAGCTCGGAGTATAAACATACGCCGTCGCTTTTTCAAACGGCAACCTGAACAATTTTCTTGCAGACGAAATACAGAATTAACAATGCGAAAAAGGAACCAGATGTTGCGGGACGTCGAGGTAAACCAATTGCAACGCCAAGGGGTAGCGACAAAACCGCAGGTTTTGGGAGCGTAGCAAGGAGCGCCATTCCCTACAATATTTGTTTTTACATTGTAGGGAACGGGCTTGCTCGTTCCGTAAATATAAAAAGGAGAAAAATATGAAAAAATTTCTGCTCCAGATGAGCGTAGTATGTATAATATATTTTATAATAACACACCCACAGGACTCAATGCTCTATTGCACCGAGGCAATGGATATGTGTTTTGGAATTATTGTCCCCACACTGTTTCCGTTTTTTGTGTGCTCGGGACTTCTGATATATTCAGGCTTTTGCGAAACACTCTCAAAGGTGTTTGCACTGTGTATGCGACCTCTGTTTTGTGTGTCCCCAATGGGTGCGTCGGCATTTGTTTTAGGAATTGTAAGCGGATACCCAATAGGTGCAATCACCGCAGGCGAGCTTTATAAAAACAGTTACATAACAAAAACGGAAGCCGAAAGATTACTTGCTTTTTGCAACAATTCAGGACCGCTTTTTATTCTGTGCAGTGTGGGAGTTGCAATGTATTCACAAATAAAATACGGAGTGGTTTTGTATGTGTGCCATATTATAGCGTCAGTGCTCACGGGTGTGATTTTCAGGTTTTATAAGCATAACGATTATATGTCCCCAAAAACCATTATGACAAGCGAAGAAAGAGGTGTGGGCACAATATTTTCAATATCCTTGAGTAATGCAATAACAAGTATGCTCACCGTTTGCGGTGCGGTTGTGATCTTTAGTGTAGTATCAAGGATTTTAGTGTCCCATCTGCCTCTTAACGATACTCTTTATGCGCTCACAATGTCGCTTTTGGAGTTTGTAAGCGGAACAAAAGCCATCTCTGCACTTGGGATTGATATGGGTACAAAGCTTGTTTTAACCGCGTTTGTGGTTGGCTTTGCAGGACTCAGTGTGCATTTGCAGGTACTGTCCTCGGTGGCAAAGTATGAGCTTTCGCTTTTGCCATATATTGCAGGCAAGCTTGTGCACGGATTGTTATCGGCTCTTTTGATGGTGATTTATATTAAATTTAACCCTATAACAGTGTCGGTGTTTTCGTCATCGATGGAGAAATCCTTTGCAATAAGTGCCTCATACACCGCAGTTGTGGCAATGCTTTTTGTAATTATGATTTTGTCGTTAAGGCTTATAAAAAAGGAAGATTAAAAATAAAAAGAGGGCAGTCTGTATTAATTTGATATTGTTTGTAGGGACCGGCGTCCTCGACGGTCCGCATATTTGAGCCATAATATTTTAATACAACCCCTTTTTTTATTTGACATTTTCTAAAATTTGTTATATAATGTAAAATGTATAAATATGTTTAAAAAAGATTGCGATAAAACATCTGTCGCACTTAGCGCGACACAGAAAGGAAGAACAAAATGGAAGAAAAGGAATTATCACAGTTATTACAGGTCAGAAGGGACAAGCTCTCCGAGCTTCAAAGCGAAGGAAGAGACCCGTTTACTATAACTAAATTTGACAGAACTCACACCTCTGCCGACATCTTAAACGGTGCAACAGAAGAAGATAGAGAGGTCGAAATGCGTGGCGAAACAAAAAAAATCACCGCCAAGGTATCAAAGCTTGACGGCGAGGTGGTTACTGTTGCGGGCAGAATAATGTCCAAAAGAGGAATGGGTAAGGTCGGCTTTGTTCACATAGCAGACATCGACGGACAAATTCAGCTTTTTGTTAAAAAGGATATTTTAGGCGACGAGGAGTACGACCGCTTTAAAAAGCTCGATACAGGCGATATAATCGGCGCAACGGGCGAAGTGTTCACAACACAGACAGGTGAAATTTCGATAAGACCTGAGAAAATAACACTTCTTTCAAAATCACTTCAGCCATTGCCCGAAAAATTCCACGGTATGACAAACACCGACCTAAGATACCGCCAAAGATACGTCGACCTTATTATGAACCGCGACGTTAAAGATACATTTGTAAAACGTTCCAAAATAATAGCAACAATAAGAGACTACCTTAACAAACAAGGCTTTTTGGAAGTGGAAACACCAATGCTTGTGTCAAATGCAGGCGGGGCGGCGGCTCATCCGTTCGAAACACACTTCAATGCACTTGACGAGGACTTTAAGCTAAGAATTTCACTTGAGCTATATCTAAAACGTCTTATCGTAGGCGGACTCGAAAAGGTTTACGAAATCGGCAGAGTGTTCAGAAACGAGGGTCTAGATACCCGTCATAATCCCGAATTTACACTTATGGAGCTGTATCAGGCATACACCGACTATCACGGTATGATGGACTTAACCGAAAATCTTTACCGACACGTTGCCGAGTCTGTTCTTGGCACAACAAAGATTGTGTATAACGGTATAGAAATGGATTTAGGCAAGCCGTTTGAGAGAATTACAATGCTCGACGCAGTAAAGAAATATGCAGGCGTTGACTTCAACGAAATCAATTCAGTTGAAGAAGCAAGAGCCATTGCAAAGGAAAAGCACGTTGAATTTGAAGAACATCACAAAAAGGGTGATATTTTAAATCTGTTCTTTGAGGAGTACGTTGAGGAGCACTTAATTCAGCCTACATTCGTTATGGACCACCCTGTTGAGATTTCACCGCTTACAAAGAAAAAGCCTCAAAACCCCGACTATGTTGAGAGATTTGAGTTCTTTATGAACGGTTGGGAAATGGCAAATGCCTACTCCGAGCTTAACGACCCGATTGACCAGAGAGAACGATTTAAGGCGCAGGAGGCTCTTTTAGCTCTTGGTGATGAGGAAGCAAATACAACCGATGAGGACTTTATGAGAGCGCTAGAAATCGGTATGCCACCAACAGGCGGTATCGGTTTTGGTATCGACAGAATGTGTATGCTCTTAACCGACTCACAAGCCATAAGAGACGTGTTGCTCTTCCCCACAATGAAAAGTTTGGATAAGTAAAGCCTCTATCTATGAGGATTTTGAGATGATTGATATGAAATTTGCGACCGATTTGCGACCAAATAAAGAGAACATGCTCAAATTATATTAAAAATTTTATTAAGGAGGATGGAAAAAGATTTCTATCCTCCTTGTTTCATAAAAAGAAAAGTGAAAATATATAGAAAAGAACTAATATATTAGTATCTTACAACATTATTTTTTAAAAGGATGCTGATTCAATGAAAAAATTAAAGATTAAAATAGATAAAGAACATTTACCGCGTTATTATTTTTTGAATTATTGTAGATGCTGTTTAGTTACTATGCTGGAATATTCAGACGAAAAAAAACTTTCAAATACATTTATAGACTTTAAGTGTGAGAATGATAGAATGTTATTTAAAGAATATTGTGATAATAATGGTAAAAACACCGAAGGATGGCTCAAAAACAATGGATATAAAGATGTCTTGTACGAATCATATTATAAGTATCTTTTCTTTTCGCTAATAGGTGGTTTTTGCAACTACTATAATGCTTCTATTGACCTTGTAGCGTATGGCAATATAAATGCTGCGTGGGCGTTACTTCGAAAACCACTACAAGAAACATTGGCTTATCTTGAATGGCTGTACGTTGACAAAAATGAATTGATTGCACTAATGATGGAAGAAAATGATGTAACAAAATATGAGATAATTAAGAAGAAAGATAAAATAGCGGAAAATATTAAAAAAATACAATCAGGTGAAGTTTCTAAAATAATTGATATGTTTGAATTTCGTTATAGTCGAAAAGAAGAACTTACTCTTAATGGAATTTTACAAGCTACAAATCATTTAATCACAACCCGACAAAAATTAAAAACATCACCATCAGGATTGAATTTTATTTTTCCAGATGACAAAATTATAGAAAGAAATATTGGTTTTTACTATACCTCTATACCCTATGTAATGTTATATACAATGAATATAGTAAATTTAATGTTTAATGATATTGCTGTCTTAAATAGTTATACTAGGATAATTAATGAAATGAATTTAAAACTAAAAAACTTAATGGCAATTCCTGCGGATTTCAAAAAAGTAAAAGAACTTTTACCAATAGCAGAAGTTCCTATTTTCTGTCCACGTTGTGGGAAAATGCATGAATCTGACAAGGCATGGTTTTACTTTATTAATGGCACATTTAAGTGTAATCGTTGTTTTAAAAAAATCAACACAAACAAACTCATCTTTGATTATGAAAAAATTAATTTTGTATGGTTGGATGAGAATAATGAGGAAAGTTAATATTGATAATAAGCAATAAAAGAAAAGGAAACGAAACTGAAATAAATCAGGCTCGTTTCTTTTTTATGTGCAATAATTTTTGAAGAGTTGCTATTTTTCTATAAGATTATCTAAACTTACATCAAGTGCCACAGATATTTTATATAATGTTTCTACTGAAAAATTATATCTCGTTTTTTCGCTTTCAATCTGTCTTATAAAATCGTGTGAAAGGTCAACCATCTCTGCCAACTGTGCAGATGTTATACCTTTTTCTTTTCTGTATTTTTTTATATTTCGACGAATTATATCATAAATCGTATCATCTTTTTTTATATTTTCCATACAAACTACCACCTTTTATAAAAGTATATCAAATTGTGCTTAATTTGTATGTTAGCCAACGCCTCACAAATTATTCTTGAATTTATGGAAATCTTGTGATATAATGTGTTATGTGATACCTCACAGAAAAATTTTTATACAAACGGAGGATTTTTTATGAAAAAGGCAATTATTAATATTTGGGTGCTAATTCTTTTGATTTCTTCTTCACAAATTACTGTAATAGCAACCGAAAAGAAAAACTATTCTTTTGATGAACTTATTATTGAAAAAGCAATTACAAGTCCATATTTAGCAAAAGAGGATAAATATTCAGAGGGGATGGCAGTAAAAGAAACAAAATATAATACAGGAGAATATATCAACATTCCAGGCGAGGGCAATATAGCAATAGAAACTATAAAATATGGTTTTATCGACTTAAATAATAATGAGATAATTCCATGTATATATGATGGTGTTAGTGGTATAAATAGTCAAATGGTAGGTATAAATTTTTGGAGTTCATTTCAACCTATAGAGAAAAAACCAGGTTTTCACGAAGGTGTTGCTTGTGTAAAAAAGGATGGAAAATGGGGTGCTATTGACAAAAGTGGAAATGTAGTTATTCCATTTGAATTTACAGAATTAGAAGCATTTAATGATGGATTGGCAAAAGCACAAAAAAATGATGGTAAATATGGATTTATTGACAAACAAGGCAATACAGTTGTACCCATGATTTATGATTGTGTTGGATATTTTTATAACGGATATGCAATGGTTGGAAACGAAGATACAGGGAAATGTGGATTTGTTGATAAAAAAGGTAATCTCGTAGTGCCAATGATATATGATGATGTTTCGGATTTCCACGAAGGTATGGCAGCAGTATTCAATAAAACAGATGATTACAATTTTGGTAGTTATGGTTTTGTAAATACACAAGGTCAACAAGTGATACCGATGATTTACAATGATGCGGGACATTTTTCAAATGGGTTAGCAGCTGTTGCAATTCCTGATGAACGATTTTCAAAAGAAAAAGGACAATTACTGTATGGTTACATTGATAAAAACGGAAATATGGTAATCAAGCCACAATATAGTGAAGCCAATTCCTTTTATGAAGGTCTTGCTAATGTTACTATAAATAGTTCTACAGATGTTAGCATTGATGGTGCAGAATTTAGTGAGCCAGAAATGAGTGGATATATTGACATATACGGAAACAATGTAATTGCATTATCAAAAAACTATCCATCATATTCAAATGGCACTGAAAATTTTGCTTATGGAACGGCAGTAGTTTATAAAAAAGATACCGATGAATATGTACGAATAAAAAATCCCCTTGCAGTATCGGTTATAGTAAATGGAAACACCATAAAATTTGACCAACCGCCAATTATTATTGATGGTCGCACTCTCGTACCTGTTCGTGCGGTCTTTGAATCTTTAGGAGTAAATGTTGAGTGGATACCTAGTTCTCAAACAGTTTTGGCACAAAAGGATGGAAGAAATGTAACTTTGAAAATTGATAGCAATGTTATGAAAATCGGAAACGAAGAAATATTGTTAGATGTTCCTGCTCAAATTATAAATAATAGGACTTTAGTTCCAGCAAGAGCCGTTGCAGAGGCTTTTGAATGTAATGTTGATTGGGATGGTTCAACATCTACAGTAATTATTAATAATAAATAATAGCAAAAAAAAGAAATGCAATCGAAAACGTTCGGTTGCATTTTCTTTTTTCTTGAACGCAAAATTAATGTTTTCCTTCATTGAAGAGAACAGTTAGCTCGCATATCACATCTTTTAAATTTTGAAAAACTTTTCTTAAAACTTCTTGTTCCATAGCGCAAAGGGCATCACAACATCCCATCTTATCAAATTCTTCGATTGTAGTTTTATTTCCATATTCGCCCTTTTTTTCTTTTTCTGTATAAAAAGAAGTTAAATCAATATCATCAAGAATCAAAGCATTTTCAATTCCTTTTTTCATGCCTTTACTATTATCATATTTAGGAATAGATGTTATAAAAACATTTCCGGTCCTTTTTGTTTGACAATTTGTATCTCCATCTTTTAAACATATATTTATTAGTTGTAAGTCTTGAGATACTAGAAAATGAAAGGCTTTATCAACACATTTATCCCCTGTATTTACTTCTTGTCCATTTTCGTCGAGATACCCTACCCACTTGAACTCAAAAGGAACCTTTAAGTCAAACACCTCTAATGCTTTATTGAAATATTTTTCATCAGTTCTTCCCTCTAGATATACTATTGATTTGTCCTTTGAAAACTCGTTGACTGAAAAGGCATCTTGCACTACCTCAAAAGAATCACATTTATAGTATTCCGCTTTATCCTTCACAACAATGTTTCCGTCATCATCTCGGGATAACACAATTACCTTATCATTTTTTCTGTTTTCGTTATGAATAATAAATGGAGAATGGGTAACTGCAAAGATTTGTGATGTTTGATTTCCTAAGTCGTTAGTAAATATCTCCTTATAATAATCCATTATTTTAGATTGCCAAATTGGATGGAGGCTTATTTCTGGTTCATCAATAAAAACAAATGCACCATTCATTGCCTCTGCATCTTTGAGTAAAAAACACCCGCGATAAACAATTTGCTTTTCGCCAGAGCTTAATGATTCGATTGATATATCTTGACCGTTTTTAACAAATAAAATCTCTTTATTTTTTCCATTATTAATAACATCCTTAAACTCTAATGCATCAAATATTCTATCAAAGGCTCTTGTGAAACGATGCATTCTTTTTTCTACCAATAATGTATTAAGATCTTCACCTTTTTTTCTTGCAATTTCAAACGTTTTCATAAAATCAGATGCATCAAGCGTGTGTATATCAATAAGTAGTTGTTTGATGTCTTTTGCGATGTTAGAGTTTGATTTGCGACTTTCTGCTGAGTTGTCTAGTTCGAGGCTAGTTACAGTACTAACCTCTTGTGAATGAAAATTTATATCTACATCAGAATACATTGCGTTTAGTTTGTATTTATTACATATAGTACTTGGATGACATTGTTCTTGACCAATAAAAGCATATAAGAATTTTTGATTATTTACATTTATGTAATCATATTTTATAGGAATATCCCTGCCATTGTTATCGAAAACAACTTGAGCCGTGTAGTCCATTTTACTAATAATAATTTTATATAAGCAGTCTAATATCGTGCTTTTCCCAGTTCCGTTTTCGCCAGCAAAAATAACGGTATCTACAGGGTTTCCGTTTCTATCACAAAAATCTAAAAAAAGATCTTTTAAAATAGGGTGGTTTATAAATTTTATGCTTTTTATTTTGTTCATATTGCATCCCTCTCTTTAGCGTTGTTTTTTATCATATTTTTAAATTCGTTATTTAGTTCTCGTATTAAATCGGCTTGTTTCCAATATTTTTTGCTGTCATCAGGGAAAAGCATTTGAGGTATAAGAGGGATTAATTCAATATAACAATTTTCTTTGTCATCACTTTCTTTGTAAAAATTTTCATTTATTCTATCCAGCCACATAACTTTAAGGTCATTTGGCATAAAAATTATATCATTTATCTCCGCATAATGTAAAAGATAATTTAATAAATCGTATTTAATTTTAAGAAATGGAACTTTATACGAATCTTCTCCAACTGATATTGTTGAGTGTGAAATAGAAACATAATCACATATGATAGAAAGCAGTGACTTACTATCTACTCCTGTAATTAAATAATCATGAGATACATCGAAGTGCTTTGCCAATTCAGTTTGTATATCTATACCTAACGAACTTATATCATTTTCTATATTAGATATTGCTTTTTGAGATAAACCAACTGCAATTCCTAACTGTGTTTGCGTTTCTCCTCTTTTTTCTCTAAGTAATTTTATTCGTTTTCCTACTGTAATCGGAGCAGATTTGTTTGCCATGTTTTTAAAACTCCTTTTGTTTATATTTTTAGTAATTATACCACTTTTATATAGAAATGTAAAGTATATTATTGTTTTATATATAATATTAAATGCTAAAATATATTATTTTATTGTATAAAATTGTTCTTTGACAGTATTGTGAAATCTATGATAAACTATGCAACAAGAGAACTCTTAAAATTTTCAGTTATTCATGATACGCTGATGGAAAGGAGGAAACATATATGCAAGTAAAATTAGTTGGGATAAAAAAATTAGATTTTGTGACTGACGGAAGAAATGTCAAGGGACAACAGTTGTTCATTTCATTTTTAGAAGAAAATACAACTGGAGAAATGACCGATAGACTGTTTATAAACGATGATATTTCTTTGCCAAGCCTAACACCTGGAGATGCCTTGGAAGTATTTTACAATCGCAAGGGAAAACCTGAACGAATTGAAAAAATTCCAGCAAGAAAAATTAATATAACTTAGTAATAAAGTATTAATTATATAAAACAGTTGACAAAGGGATAAAAGCATCCCTTTGTCAACGGAAAGGAGTTATCTTGAACAATAATTACAATCGAAAACGCTACAATATACAGAAGATTTTACATAGAATAAGGCTAGGAATATGGCAATTTTCAAATCACCCCTTTATTAATTTTATATGGATATTTATTATGATGGGTACTGTTCTTCTTATAAATGGAAAAGGAAAAATTATTAATATGTTCAATACTCCACCATTATTAACACCAATTATTAATGTTTGCTTAAATTTTTTAGTTGTGTTTATTCCTGTCATTATTTCTATAAGCATTATACAAGGTGTCGGGGAATTGACAGCACGCAAAGACGAGGCAGACTTGATGTTTGTTTTTGATAAGAAAGAATTAATAAATGGTTGTCCCATCCTCATTTACAAAAGAACATTTAAAAATGGTGTTACTGTTCGTGAATTTTATTCTAAAATTCCTATGAGCAGATGGCAAGAACAAAAAGAGGTTATCGCAGATGTATTCAATTTGCACTTTATCGCTGATATTGAATATGGTGGCAAGTCGAACGGAAACAGAATTCTTATAAAAACTGCAAAAGGTCGAAAGGCAAAAGATAGAGGTGTTTTGTATGAAGACACATTCTAATAGAGTTTTGATTGGTTACGATTTCGATGTATGGTATGGATATGGTGATAAAGTCCCTATAAGTACAGACATTTCAACAAAGACAAATTCTCATACTTTGATATGTGGAATGTCAGGCTCAGGAAAATCTTATTTAACAAATCAATATTTTGCTCGAATATGTGTTGAGGATGGAAACGCTGCAAAAACATATTTTGCTGATTTCAAACAGGATGATACTTTTTCATATTTAAGAAATTGTCCCCGATATTATCCCTATGATAAAACAATTGACGCATTAGAAACTGTATATGAAATTCTACACAAAAGACAATCAGGCGAAGATGTTTCACGCTCCCCTGTTACGCTTGTATGGGATGAATATATTGCAAATGTTTTGTCATTACTTGGAACTGATAAGAAAAAAGCGGAAAGTGTTATGCGAAAAGTTTCGGAAATACTTATGTTAGGTCGCTCTCTTGCCGTTAGACTTGTTGTTTCATGTCAAAGACCGGATGCAACTGCATTTCCGACAGGTAGCAGATTAAATTATGGGGTTATAATTATTATGGGAGCACCTATCAAAAGTATATACGAGATGTTGATACCCAAAGAGTACATAGAAAAAATAGGTAATAGAGCTTTTGAAATTGGCGAAGGTGTTGTATTGTTGCAAGGAGCGGAAATGCATTATATAAAAGTCCCTGTTATAAGAAACGAGCGAAAAATGCAAGAAATATGTATTGATGCTCTAAGTCGATAGACAAAAGGCAAGGGCGTGGCGTAGCCACAAGCCCTTGCAACGAGGTTGGCATAGTATTACCCAACCTCGCACAAACAGGCATAATGCAAGTAAATACAAGATTTCGGGGATGTTCGCTATTGTGAACAAAACGAACAAAGGGGGTGCTTTTATAGATACACAATCCTTTATGTATCAACTTACAATTAATGCTCCTCTTGAAAAAGGGTGGCATCACCAACATATATTAGATGTGCTAAGGAACAATTTTAAAACACTTATATATGTGGCTATGGCTGACGAACAAGGAACACAACATCATACACACATATTTATAGTTTTTGCTTCAAGAGTGAGATTCAGCATGATAAAACGATATTTTCCAGAGGCCCACATAGAAAAGTGTAAGGGGACTGTTTCGGACAATGTGAATTATGTTAAAAAGACAGGAAAATGGGAAGATAACCAATCTAAGCAAGAAAAGAAAATCGAGGGCACTTTTGAAGAATACGGAACACAACCGCCTGACAGTAAAGGAAAGCGTAGTGATATGTCAGAATTATATCAAATGGTTTTAGATAATATGACAAACGCAGAAATATTGGCTCAAAATCAAGATTATATTCTTCAAATAGACAAAATCGACAAAGTTAGAACAACCATTCTTACGGAAAAATATAAAGAAACTGTTAGAACAGAATTAGAGGTTATTTACATAAGCGGTGCTACAGGAACAGGAAAAACAAGAGGCGTTTTAGAAAACAATGGATATTCCAATGTTTATAGAGTAACCGATTATAAACATCCTTTTGATAATTACAACGGACAGCCTGTAATTGCTTTTGATGAGTTTCGGTCTTCCTTAAATATCAAAGATATGTTGTTGTTTTGCGACATATATCCCATAGAATTGCCAAGCAGATATACAAATAAATTTGCTTGTTATAATAAAGTTTATATCATCTCTAATTGGAGTTTAGAAAAACAATACTTGGAAATTCAAATGGATGATGTCGAATCGTGGAAAGCGTTTTTAAGAAGAATACACAAGGTAGTCATATATGAGGATATTGGAAAAACAATAGAATATCCAAGTGTTAAAACATATCTTGGCAGAAATCGAAAGGGGTGAAAATTATAGAAAAGCATATACCTTTATGGGAAAAAGCAAATTTAACACTTGAAGAAGCATCCCTGTATTTTGGAATAGGTCAAAATAAAATTCGGGAACTTACAAATGCAGATAACTGCCCTTATGTTATATGGTGCGGAAATAAGAGGCTTATTAAGAGAAAAAAATTTGCCGAGTTTCTTGAACGGATGTATTCAATTTAATAAAATTAAAGTTTTGTAATAGACAAAGAGAACAGGTTTATGCTATAATAAGTGTGGGCATGTTCTCTTTATTGTTATGAAAGGAGTTTTTTACATGGCAATAGAGAGAAGAAAAGATAATAAAAACAGAATTTTAAAAGAGGGTGAATACCAGAGAACAAGCGGAACATATGAGTTTAAGTGGAGAGATAAGCGTGGTGGCAGACACTCTATAAGTGCCGTTACACTTGAAGAATTAAGGGAAAAGGAATTAGATGTCCTGAGAGATGTACTAGATGGCGTGAGAGCCGACAAAAACAATCTTACAATTAATGACTTGTTTGATAGTTGGGTGCAGCTTAAAAGAGGTCTAAAGGACAACTCTTTTTCAAATTACAAGTATATGTATAGGCAATTTGTAGAGCCTGATTTTGGCAAAAATAAACTTGTGGATTTAAAGCGAACTGATATAAGAGGATTTTATAATTATCTCGCTGATGAAAGGCATGTAAAAGTAAATACGATTGATAATATTCATACCGTTTTACATCAAGTTTTAGAATTGGGTGTAGAAGATGATTACCTTAGATATAACCCCTCGGACAACGCTTTGAAAGAATTGAAAAAGGCTCATAATTTTGAGATCGAAAAAAGGAAAGCACTTACAATTAAAGAGCAAGAGATATTTGAAAATTTTCTTAAAAAACAAGGTCAATATCATAGGTGGTATCCCATATTTGTTATTATGCTATGGACGGGTATGCGTGTTGGCGAAATAACAGGTCTTAGATGGTGTGATATTGATTTAGAGGAAGAAATTATAAGTGTAAATCATACTTTGGTTTATTATGACAAAAGGAACGAAGAAAGATGTACCTTTGCAATAAACACACCAAAGACCAAAGCAGGCGAAAGAATTATACCTATGATTCCCAAAGTTAAAGAGGCTTTTATTATGGAAAAGCAATACCAAGAGGAACTGGGGATAAAATGCACCGCCGTTGTAGATGGTTTAAGAGATTTTATTTTTGTCAATCGTTTTGGGAGTGTTCAACATCAAGGAACATTAAACAAGGCTTTAAGAAGAATTATCAGGGATTGCAACTATGAAATTCTTGATAAAAATAGTCGAGATAATGTTGTTATTCTTCCAAAATTCAGCAACCATTCTTTAAGGCATACATTTACAACAAGAATGTGTGAAGCAGGTGTTAACATTAAGGCTATGCAAGAAATTTTAGGACACGCAGATGCTGAAACCACTATGGACATATATGCAGAAGCTACACGAGATTTGAAAAAATCAGAAATCATTAATTTTGATAATTATTTTAATCAATCAAAATCAATTCAAGGTGGTTTTTAAGCCATTGCGACTTTGCGACCACAATGCGACCGATTTGCGACCATTTATGAAGAATGGTACAGATTTATAAAATTTTATTATAAAATAAAGCGTCGAGAAAGACACATATATAGAGGTGTGAGGACATATCCACAAAGCATATAGGATATCCCCACAATGAAGACATTGGATAAGTAAAAGTTTAACAGAAGATTTAAGCTAAAATAAACGGACTATGGAAATTCCATAGTCCGTTTTGTTTTCCAAGCACCTACGTTAATAAAAAATTATCAGTTTATTAATTGACTTTTATTTTTTTGTATGATACAATAAAATCGGTTAAATTTGTAAAAAATAAGGGTAACCAAAAATGGAGGAAAAACGTGAACGAAAACAATAACAACAAAAACAAACAAAAACCACCATCACCGTTTAAAAACACAGCGTTTTTGGTGCTTATAATATCGCTTGTGGCAACGTTTGGTCTTAACTTTTTAATAAGCTCAATGTCGGGCAGAAATCAGGAAGAAATAAGCTACAACGAATTTCTTGGTATGGTTAAAGACCAGAAGGTAGACGAGGTTGTTTTTCAGAACGACAAAATATTAATATACGAAAAGCTTCCCGAAAAGTCTCAGGATAGCGACCAGACCGAAAAGTTTTTAGAAATATTCGGCGTAGCAGACAAAGACGCGCTCGAAAAAATGAAAGAGAGCGCAAGAGGGCAGTATCTCACAGGTTATATAAGAGATGACCGATTGTTGCAGCTGCTTGACGACAACAACATAAAATACTACACACCCATAATTTATTCAAATCCGATATTAAACTTCTTTGTTTCGTGGATTTTACCGCTGTTGTTTATGGGAATTCTGTTCTCATTCTTAACGCGCTCACTGTCAAAGCGAATGGGCGGCGGTATAATGGGCGTGGGACAGTCCAACGCCAAAATGTACAATATAGAAAACAAAACGGGAATTACATTCAAGGACGTTGCAGGGCAAGAGGAGGCAAAGGAGTCGTTAAACGAAATTGTCGACTTTTTGCATAACCCCTCAAAGTACACCGAAATCGGTGCAAAGCAACCAAAGGGCGCGCTTTTGGTAGGCCCTCCGGGAACAGGTAAAACACTGTTGGCAAAGGCGGTTGCGGGCGAGGCAAATGTACCATTCTTCTCGCTCAGTGGCTCAGAGTTTGTAGAAATGTTTGTGGGTGTGGGCGCAAGCCGTGTAAGAGATTTGTTTAAGCAAGCCTCCCAAAAAGCACCGTGCATTATCTTTATAGACGAAATTGATGCAATAGGAAAATCACGAGACAATCAGCTTGGCACAAACGATGAAAGAGAACAGACGTTAAATCAACTCCTTGCTGAAATGGACGGATTTGACTCATCAAAGGGACTTGTAATTTTAGCGGCAACAAACCGCCCCGAAATTTTGGATAAAGCACTGTTAAGACCAGGTCGTTTTGACAGACGAATTATAGTAGAAAAGCCTGACTTAAAGGGCAGAGAGGACATCTTAAAGGTACACGCCAAAAATGTTAAGCTCTCCCCCGATATCGACCTGCACGCTATGGCGCTTGCAACAAGCGGTGCGGTGGGTGCCGACCTTGCAAATATGGTAAACGAGGCGGCACTGAGGGCAGTAAGACTTGGCAGAAAAGTTGTTATTCAGGAAGACCTTATGGAAGCAGTAGAGGTTATAATTGCGGGTAAGGAGAAAAAGGACAGAATTTTATCCGCGTCCGAAAAGAGAATTGTAGCATTCCACGAGGTCGGCCACGCGCTCGCAACTGCACTGCAAAAGAACACACAACCCGTACAGAAAATCACCATTGTACCGCGTACAATGTGCGCTTTGGGCTACACTATGCAAATGCCCGATGAGGAAGAAAAGTATCTGATGTCAAAAGCAGAAATCTTAGACCAGATAACCGTATTTTTAGCAGGACGTGCAGCGGAGGAGGTTGTGTTCAACACACAGACAACGGGCGCTTCAAACGATATCGAAAGAGCAACCGAAATGACAAGAAAAATGATAACCCAATTCGGTATGTCGGAAAAATTCGGTATGGCGGGATTAGAGAGCATACAAAGCAAGTATCTCGACGGTCGTGCAGTTTCCAACTGCTCGGAGGAAACAAAAACCGCCGTTGACAACGAGGTTGTTTCCATACTAAAGGAAAGATATAAAATTGCCGTTTCTCTTTTAAAAGAAAACCGCGACGCCCTCGATAAAATATCAGAGTTCTTAATTTCAAAAGAAACTATCACGGGCGAGGAGTTTATGACTATCTTTAACGAGGTTATAAACGAGCGAGAAACACCCGAGAGTGAGCAATAAAACAATACCGCACTGCAAATAGGGCAGTCTGTAATAATTCGTTGTTGCGAATTTAATACAGATTGTCCTTTTTGCGTTGCGTAACTTCTTTAACATAACACCCTCTTTTTTGTGAGAGAACACTAAAAAATCCCACAAATTTTTGATATTTTATCCTTGACACAAGGGTGGATATGTAATATAATATAATGTGGGTAATGCTAATTTACAAAAACGAAAAAACAGGGAAAAATGTGTTAAAAATGCTATAATTACAGTAAATGAGGTAAACCTATGACATACGGACTTGTTTTTGACGGCGGCGGCGCAAGAGGCGCATTCCAGATAGGCACTATAAAAGCGATCAGGGAGCTTAAAATCGATATTGGCGCAGTTTGCGGAACGTCGATAGGCGCAATAAATGCCGCGCTCTTTATAATGAACGATTTCGACAAAGCGTACAGTGTGTGGACAGACATTGCACTGTCGGATATAGTATCATTACCGTCAAAGATAAAAGACCCCGAGGACCTGTTCGACATAAAAAACCTTTTTAGTCTTGCACAAGGCATAAAGGAGTCAAAAGGTCTTGATATGGCACCGTTAAGAGAGTTACTTCTTACACACATAGACGAGCAAAAAATCCGCGAGTCATCTGTTGATTTTGGTCTTGTAGCATATTCACTTACCCAAAAGAAAGAAACCGCCATATACTTAGAGGATATCGGCAAGGGCGAGCTTGTTGATTATCTCCTGGCGAGTGCGAGTTTCCCCGGCTTTAAGCCGAAGCAGATTGATAACGTAAAGTTTGTCGATGGCGGAGTAATAAACAATATGCCCGTAAATATGCTTATAGATAAGGGCATAAAAAATATAATCGCAACAGACGTAAAAGGCGTGGGTTTTTATCGGGACTTTGATGGCTCAGGTAAAAACATAATAACCGTTAGCGCTCAAAAACCGATATTGGGGACAATGGAGTTCGACACCGACAAGATAAAAAAGAGCATAACGGAAGGATATTTAAGAACAAAGCAGGCGTTTGGATATCTTGGCGGCGAAAGGTTTTTTATAACAAACCAAAGCTACAAAAGGGCACAATCAAAATACAGTGCCCACATAATTGGCGGAGTAGAGAGTGCTGCGCAGATTTTGGACATAAATCCGCTTGAGGTTTGGGACTTCGAAGAACTTTGCGAAAAGGTAAAGCAGGAGTATCTTAAAATAACGCTCACAAACGAGATGGCAGATGCGCTTAATCGCGGCAAAACAGACCTGCGCTCTGTTGTATCGCTAATAAAGGACGAGCAACGTCTTTGTTTTCTGGTAAAGCTTCTGCAAAAAGAGGGTTTTGACTTTTTAAAAAGCAAAGCGCCAAAGGCAATAGGCGAGATGTATTATGGGGCAGCCTCGGCTTTGCTCTACTTCCTTTGAAAAAATCCCGTCATATCTTTTACGCATTGTAGGGTGCAGCGTTTACGATGCTCCGATTACGGAATGTCGACAAGCGCCATTCCCTACGGGGTATCGCATACGTCGTCGTTTTGTTTGCGCAAAATCTATTTAGAGATTTTTCCAAAGTGCCATAGGTAATCCCGTCATAAAAAAACAGGTTGGTGAAAGATTCAAATGATAATAAATAAAATAAAAAAAGCACTGCTTTGCGTTTTTGTTTTTATTGTTATAATTGCAACTGCGGCGGCGGTGTACTACGTTTCGGTGCCCGTAAATACGCTCGAGCACTCATACGAAACGGTCAAAAAAAGCATAAGTGCAAAAAAAGCATACATTATCCGCGACGAAGAAATCTACTTTGCCGACACTGCAGGCACACTCTACAACAATGTCCGCGACGGTGAAAGAATAAAAGCAGATTCACTGCTGGCAACTATATATCACACCGATATATCGCCCGAAACGTTAAAATCCTTGCGAACTATCGACAACAAAATAGAAAAACAAAAGGAAAGCGACACAGAGTTTACAGACTTCCGTTTCGACAGAACTGATACCGAAAGCCGCGTTGCCGCAATAGTTGAGGATATTCCAAACGTAACACGTCGTAACGATGTTTTACGCATTGGCGAATACAAAAAAATGATAAACGATATCCGCCAGGGTAACGAGATAAGCGAGCAGAACATTTTAGAGGAGCTTTATGCGCAAAAAGCGGATATAGAGCAAAAAATCAACTCGTCAAAAAGCGAAATAAGAACCACAAAATCGGGTGTGTTTACCACATACACCGACGGTCTGGAGGCATTTTTAAAGGTTGATGATATTGATGGCTACACAGTAGAGTATATAAATTCACTTCCAGGCATTGTAAACGACCGTCTCACAAGCTCAACCGTCAAAGACGGAGAGCCAATCGGCAAGGTGGTAAACAATCATACGTGGTATCTTCTTATGAGCGTAAGCGCTAATGAAATTGAGGGCCACAAAAAAGGTGAGGGTGTTACAGTTGTGCTCGATGCAATCGGTGAGGACAACATAAAAGGAACAATCTATAACATAAGCGAGGAAGATGGCGAGGACAGGCTTGTTACAATAAAATGCTCAACATATATCGAGGGTGCGTTTTCGTACAGAGCCTCAAGTGCCGAGCTTATTTTCGAAAGCTATAGCGGATACAAAGTACCCGTCTATGCTATAAGAACAGACAAAAACGGAGACAAATACGTTCTTGCCTCAAAAGGCGCACAGAACTACAGTTGTTATTGCACAGTTGACTACACAAACACGCAGGAGGATTATGTTATAATAAACTCACTGCCCAACGCGCAATACAAGCTAGAGAATATGGAACGCATTATTGTCGGCGAAAAATAACAAGCGGTGGTGAAAGAGTCATAATGAGCGAAATCAGTAAAAATCTTAACAATGTTTTGGAGCGAATTGACTCTGCGGCAAAGCGCGTAGGAAAATCAGGCGAGGACATAACACTTATTGCAGTAACAAAAACACACAGTGCAGATGTTATAAACGAGGCTATTTCGTTAGGAGTGGGGGACATTGGCGAAAACCGCCCGCAAGAAATCCGCGATAAGTTTGGGGATTTAGAGAGTGTAAGAATTCACCAGATAGGTCAGCTGCAAAGTAACAAGATAAAATATATAATAGATAAGGTGTCGCTTATTCATTCGGTCGACTCCATAAAACTTATGAAAGAGATAGACAAAAGCGCAAAAAAGCATAATCTTGTGATGGATATCTTAATTCAGGTAAATATTTCGGGCGAGGAAACAAAGTCGGGAATTAAGCCCGAGGAACTCAAAACAATGCTTTTGTGTGCAGGTGAACTTGAGAACATAAGAGTAAAAGGACTTATGACAATAGCACCAAAGGGCGAGGCGCAAGAAATTAGTATTCACTTTAAAAATATGAATGAGCTGTACAAAAAATATCAGCAAAAAACCTACAAAAATGTGAGTATGGAGATACTCTCTATGGGAATGAGCGGTGATTTTGAAACAGCCATTGAGTGCGGCGCAAATATGGTACGGGTAGGAAGTGCCATCTTTGGAAAGCGCGAAACAATTTGTTAATTTTGTAATTGCAGGGCTTGCGGTTACATTTAAATATATAAAAAGAAAAGGAGAAAAAGGTTATGAAAAACAGTGCGTGGACAAGCATTAAAAACTTTATGGGTTTTGGAAGCTTGGAGGATTATGATGAGGAGGACTATGTAAACGACGAAGCTCTTGACGAAGACGGTGAAGTCGAGGAAAAGAAGTCAAAGAGCAAGCTATATACACGAAAAAAATCCACATCTAATGTTGTACCCATAACTTCGAGAGATAACAGTGCAAATGTTCAGATTTTCAAGCCGCAGGTGTTTGAAGACTCATATAAAATATCAAGCGTTATAACATCTAACCTTGTTGCTATTTTTGACGTTGCAGGAATGAAAGACAGTGCAGTTGCAACAAGAGTAGTTGACTTTGTTTCGGGTACAGTTTATGCAGTAGGCGGAAATATGCGCAAAATAACAGACGGTATTTATGTGGCAGCACCTCGTAACGTTGATATTTCGGGCGATAACATAAACGAGCATACAAGAAACAACTTCAATTGGAACTATGGAAGCGTCAGATAAGCTTCTTATTTCTAAAATAAACGACCTTTTTCGTTTGTGCGAAAAACACGCAACTGCCAAATTCTCATCATTTCTTGACGGTGGCGAAATAGCAACCATTCAGGAAAGGGCAGTTTTTCCATATGGCTTTAATACAATGTTTTTTGGCGGATTTGAAGAAAGCGAGTGTAAAATGCTCGGTGTTTTTCCCGAGTGGAGTGAGTGCGACACAGGCGAATTTCCCATAAAAGCGCTTAAAATAAGCGGACTTTTTACAAAGCCTCTCACACATAGGGACTATCTTGGCTCGCTTTTGTCGCTCGGCATAGAGCGAAATAAGCTTGGCGACATTGCAGTTGTTGGGGATAATAGCGCCATCTGCTTTGTGAGTGAGGATATTGCGCCGTATATCTGCCAGAACCTTACAAAAATCGGAAGTCAGGGTGTACATATCGAGGAAACCGATATGCAGGAGGCACAAAAGATAAAGCCAAGATATCAAAGATTAGAGCTTGTATGCGCCTCAATGCGTGCCGACGCGGTTGTTGGTGCTATAACTAAGCTTTCGAGGCAAAAAGCAGCAGATATGATAAGCGGTGCAAAGGTAAAGATAAACCACCGCATAATAAGCGATAATTCAAAGTCCGTTAATGTGGGAGATTTGCTCTCCATACGCGGCTTTGGCAGATTTGTTGTTGCTGATGAAGGCGCAAAAACGAGAAAAGACAGGTTGCACATAAGTGTGGATAAATATCTGTAATCAGTTTTGTGGAGGTGGAAATATGATAAAACCTATAGACATTCAAAATAAAGATTTCGAAAAAAAGATAAAAGGTTATGATATTGAACAGGTTGACGATTTTTTAGAGGCAATCTTGCATGACTATGAGTTTTTGTGTAAAGAAAACAAAGAGCTAAGAAATAAAAACCTCGAAATTCAGGAGGCGCTTGACCGTTACAAGCTTATGGATATCACATTAAAGCAGACAGTAACAGTTGCACAAAAAAATGCAGACGAAATCATCAATGCCGCAAAACTCGAAGCAAATACAATAATCGAAAAAGCAAAGCTCGACGCACAAAAAGAGCAACGGGACATCGAGGAGGCACAAATGAGAAAACACCACGAGCTTTTATCGTTAAAGACTCAAGCAGAGGAATACAAAAAAAAGATAAAGGCACTGAGTGAGGGAATAATAAAAGCATTAGAGGAATAATTAATTTTGAAGAAAGCAAAACAACAAAAACACTACGGTATCGACAAACGCACAGTAATGGCGAAAGAATTTGATTATTTTCTTTTTATTATGACAATAGCACTTGCCATTTTTGGTGTGATTGTCATATTTTCTGCTACGCGCTCAATGCAGACAAACACAAACGTAATTGTGCAGAGTGCGGGGCTTTTGCTTGGCGCTGCGGCGTGTATTTTCATCTGCTTTTTCGACTATGAGCAGTTTAAAAACCTTATAAAGCCGATTTATATTTTTTCTATTATCATTCTCGTGTTCGTTTTGTTCTTCGGCGTAACGGGCGACTGGGGAGCGCGAAGCTGGATAAGATTCGGCTCTGTGGGTCTGCAGCCTGCCGAAATTGCAAAGCTGTGCTTTATTATAACATTCTCGTACCACTTAGAAAAAGTGGGCGATAAAGTAAATAAAATACCTGTAATTTTAGGGTTACTGCTCCATATTGGCGTGCCTGTGGCGCTTATTCTGCTTCAGCCCGATATGGGTAGTACAATGGTATTTGTATTTATGTTTTTGTGTATGATTTTTGTTGCAAAGCTCTCATATAAATATATCATACCCGTAGGAATAGCAGGTGTCTGCTCACTACCGTTTATATATAAATATGTGCTTTCGGAATATCAGCGCAACAGAATACAGGTATTTTTAAATCCCGAAATGGACCCGTTAAATAAGGGATACAACGTAATTCAGTCAAAAATCGCGGTTGGCTCGGGTCAGCTTTTTGGCAAAGGCTACCTTGAGGGCACACAAAACCAGATGGGGTATCTGCCCACCAAGTCGACCGACTTTATATATAGTGTAATAAGCGAAGAATTCGGCTTCATTGGCGCAATGCTTGTTGTTCTTGTTCTTTTTGCTATTATTTTAAGGTGCTTTAAGGCGGCACAAAAAGCAGATAACGCCTTTGGCAGATACATCTGCACGGGAGTTGGTGCGCTGTTTTTGTTCCACACCTTCGAAAACGTTGGAATGTGTATCGGTCTCACACCCGTAACAGGTATTCCGCTACCGTTTTTGAGTTATGGCGGAACGTCGCTCATAACCAACCTTGCAGCAATCGGGCTGGTATTAAGTGTAGAGTATCATAATAAGCCACGAATATCGGTAGATTTATATTAAAATTCGGTTAAATTTATCCATCTCACCATAACGGGCGACCACACAGGGGCGCCCCTACGGAAAACAAAATAACCGCCGTAGGGGAGGGGCTTGCTCCTCCCGAACAAAAACAAACATAATTGGAGGAAACATATGCGAATAGTAGGAGTAACATTTCGTCCTGCGGGCAAAATCTATTATTTTGACCCGTTAGGCTTTTCGATAAAACAAGGCGACAATGTAATTGTCGAAACCAAAAGAGGTATAGAATACGGAAAAGTTGCAATGGGCATACAGGACATCGAGGAGGAGTTAAAAACACCGCTTAAGGGTGTCATAAGACTTGCCACTCCCGAGGATACCGAAATTTACCAAAGACACCGTGAGCAAGAGCCGCAGGCTCTTGAAATCTGCAAGAAAAAGATAGAAGAACACGGTCTTGAGATGAAGCTCGTAAATGCCGAGTTCACCTTTGACGATACAAAAATCCTTTTCTACTTCACGTCGGAGGGACGTGTAGACTTCAGAGAGCTTGTAAAGGATTTGGCACTTATCTTTAAAAAGAGAATAGAGCTAAGACAAATTGGAGTAAGAGATGAGTCCAAAACATTAGGCTCAATAGGCGCTTGCGGAAGAAAGCTGTGCTGCTCAAGCTGGCTCGATGAGTTCGTGCCCGTATCAATCAAAATGGCAAAGGAGCAGGGCTTATCGCTTAACCCCACAAAAATAAGCGGTGCGTGCGGAAGATTAATGTGTTGTCTAAAATACGAGCAGGATACATATGAGGAGCTTATCGGCAAGAGTCCCGCGGTGGGCATAGAAGTAAAAACACCCATAGGCGAGGGCGTAGTCGAGTACGTGGCTCTTTTGCAGGGCAAGGTAACCGTAAGAATAGACGACGAGGAAGAAAAAATCCTCAGGGAGTTTAACGTAGACGAGGTAGAAGTCATAAAAAGGTAACAATAATTTAATATAAAGCACTTGAAGAAACAACATTTTTATGATACAATATAAGTTGCGAGGCGATGTATGTACGCTTGGCACAAAATCTAAAATATAGGTCATCAGACTTTTTATTTAATATATAGACAAGGAGGAAACGAATATGGCATACAAAATCACAGAAGACTGCATCAGCTGCGGTGCTTGTGCAGGAGAATGTCCTGTAAGCGCAATATCAGAGGGCGATGCTCAATATGTTATCGATGCTGATACATGCATTGGCTGCGGTGCTTGTGCAGGTGTTTGTCCTGTAGGCGCTCCTGTTGAGGATTAATCAGAAAAACACATCATAAAACTTGCATCGTTTTGTTTTATGGTGTTTTTTTCTGATTAACAAAAGAATGGAGGAATATATGAAAAAAGGCATTTTTGCTTTTGTTGTGCTTTTTGCAATTACACTTTTGTGTGCGTGCGGCTCAACAAAAATAACCTTTAAAGAAGAAAAAAAAGCAAAACCCACGAGCGAGAGTACGTGGACAGTTTTAATATATGCCTGCTCCGATAACGGAGGAAAAACCTCACGCATAATGGAGGAGCTATCACAAATCAAGTATCCGCAAAACGTAAACGTTGTTGTACAGACGGGCGGCGGCACAGATTGGGAAATAGAGGGTGTTGACGGAGATTATCTTCAGCGCTTTGTAATGCAAAAAGGCTCTTTGTACTTAAAGGACCAGAAGCAGAGCGCATCAATGGGAGACTACGGTGTCTTTTCCGACTTTATAAATTGGGGAATGACAGAGTTTGAGGCAGACAAATATATGCTTATTCTGGTTGGCGACGGTAACGGAATGGAGGTCCTGAACGACCAAACTTATGGCGGCGACACACTTAACATAGAAGAAATGTACTATGCTCTCAGTAAAACCAACACCGTGCTCGACGCAATCTGCTTCGACGGTGCGTATATGTCATCATTGGAGATGGCAACCGCGCTTTCGACATATGCAAAGTATATGGTAGCGAGCGAGGAAAAATGCAGCGGCTTTGACTATAGTGCGCTTATGGAGTGTATTATAGACTTCCCCGACGCAAGCGTTGGCGAAATGTGTAACGAAATGTGCAACGCGTACTTAAGAAAATGCGAAAAAGAGGGTAATCTTGAGATGGCACAGCTTTCGTGCATAGACTTATCGCAGATGACAAATTTAAACCTTGCATTTGACGGAATGGCACACGAGCTTTTAACTCATTCTCAGAACCTTAGTGCGCTTGGTGCAGTTACAAGAATGATGGAGGGAGCACAAAGATGTGCAGGCAGTGAAATGGTGGATATTTTATCGCTTGCTAATGCTTTAAAAGACGTAGTGGGCGAAACTCCCCAAAACATTTCAGAGGCACTATCACAGGCACTAAGACATAGCGTAAAAGGACCTATGCGCTCGCAATCTTGCGGAATAAGCGTATATTATCCTACAAAAACAGAGGAGTGGACTCTTAACGAGTATATGAAGCACTCACATTCAGATAACTACAAAACATTTTTAAAGAACACTATCACCGATACAAAAATCGAAGACGAATATATCAGCACCGATTTTACCGACACACAAGCGTGGGCGCAGTATAACGAATACGCGCTTTCGTGCTCGTCGCAAATTGAGGGCGACAAGGCAGTTTTGAATATCGCACCGAATATGCAGATTATTAAAAATGTAACGCTCAATCAGTATTTTTACAACAAAAAATCAAAGACGTATTTCGAGTGCGGAAGCACACAGAATTTGGAATGTCTATGGGACGAAAACACATATAAGAGTGCTTTGCGCAAGAAAATCCCCGTCATAAAGGGAGTTGCAGTTGACGCAGATGTTGTCTCCAAAGACGGTGTGTACACAATCTACAGTGTAAACATCATACTGAACGAACGTCTTGCCGAGTTGTTTATTGCACATAATGCAAATACCGACAAATATTCGTACATCGGCTTGTGGGATAACGGAACATTTACAAAGGGAACTTCAAAGGACAAGGTTACACTTCTACACACCGACCAGAAAACAGGTAAGCTCCTACCAAGTAAAACCGTTAAGGCAAGTGCAATCAAGGTAAAGGAAAAAAATACGCCAAAGGGCAGATATATATTTGAATATGAGGTTGAGGACGTTTACCGCAAAAAGTACAACTGCGATGCGTTGGAATTTGAAATAGGCTTTTAAGAAAGGGATAGAAAATGATTACAATAATTGCAAAATTCAAGGTAAAACAAGACAGTGTTTCGAAGTTTATAAAGCTTGCAAACGACGTTACACGACAGACAAAAAAGGAAAAGGGCAACCTTTCGTACAAGGTTTTTCAAAAGCAGGACGACAAAACAAGCTTTACCTTTATAGAGGAATGGTTGCACGAGCAGGCTATTGCCGAGCACAATGTAATGCCTCATTTTAAGGAGTTTATTGAGGCTATCGGTCCGCATCTTGAAAAGGAAGTAAGCATTGAGAAATTAGAGAAAGTTCCTTCGGTATTCTTTTAAATTATAAAACATAGAGGGTGGTCTGTATAAATTCTATTGCTCAACAATGCGGGACGTGGGGGACGCCGTCCCCTACAAGCAATATCAAATTAATGCACACTACTCTCTCTGTTTACCGTAGGGTTCGGCGGTTTCCGACGAACCGCAAACACGTAACAACGTAGGGGAGGGGCTTGCTCCTCCCGTTTTTTATAAAAGGAAAATAAAAATGACAGATTATATAAATTTTTACAAAGAGTGTGTCGACACAGATTTTCAAAAAAGCATACAAGACGCACAACAAGAGCAAGCATATATAAAATCATCAACTGCGCAATGCCACGGTTATTTTGTGCACACGCTCTATATCCCCAAAATGTTCAGCGAAAAAATGGAGCAATACTTTAAAGAAATTACCGATACAATATATACCATTCTCGACAAGGTTATAAAAAAATACGTTGAGGATAAAAGCTACAGAGCGCTTTTCGACTTCGACAAAAGACTCGAGGCGCTTATCTTAAGAGAAGTCCCATATGAGAGCACACTCCCCATTGCAAGAATTGATATTTTCTTTAACGAAGACGATTTTTCGTTTAAGTTCTGCGAGTTCAATGCAGACGGTGCATCGGCAATGAACGAAGATAGGGAGCTTAATATTGCGCTCTCCAAAACGGGTGCATTCAAGGAGTTTTGCAAAAAATACAACGTAAAAACAAACGAGCTTTTTAAAAGCTGGGCAGATGAATTTTTAAGGATATACCATTCCACCAAAAACGCAAAAAAGACACCGCATATTGCTATTGTCGACTTTATAAACAATGAAAGAAACTACGAATTCGAAGAGTTTTGCAGAGTTTTCGCAAATGAGGACTGCACGTGCGAAATTTGCGAAATAACGGGACTAAAATATAAAGACGGTGCACTCTTTTCTGAGTCGGGCAATAAAATAGATGCAATATACCGCAGAGCAGTAACGTGCGACATAATGCAAAATTACGATAAGGTTACCGATTTTATAGAGGCAATAAAAAATAATGCAGTGTGCCTGATTGGTGATTTTCGCACTCAGGTTATACACAATAAAAAGGTTTTCGAAATTCTTCATAACGATATAACCTCTGCATTTTTAACAGAAGAAGAAAGAGAATTTATTAAAGCGCACATTCCGTACACCGCAAAGCTTACTAAAAAGAGCATAGAAGAAAACAACGTGCTCAAACACAAGGATAAATGGGTTATAAAACCTGAGGACTCGTATGCCTCAAAAGGTGTGTATGCAGGTGTTGAGTTTGACGACGACGAAAAGTGGTGCGAGGCAGTTTTAAAAAATGCAAATAATAGCTATCTCCTACAGGAGTATTGCACACCGTACGAAACCATAAACATAGACCTCTTGCACAACAAAGACGCAAAATACCGCAATTACAGTAACATAACAGGCCTTTTTGTCTATGGCGGAAAGTATAGCGGTGCGTATTCGCGGATTGCCAAAAACAGTATAATATCGACACAATACAGCGAAATGTCTTTGGCGACAATAATTGTATCTGATAAAGGCTAATGATTTTTGCGCATAACAACATAAACCCCACCGCTCGACGTACACTCGTACGACTTCGGGTGGGTTTTATGCGTTCTGCATCAAAAATCATACGCCGTGTTAAATGTGCTTTTTGCACCCAAACCCAAAATCAATAGAGAGGACAATCTGTATAAATTCTATTGCTCAGACAGACAAATTCTTACGAATTTGAAACTCGCAATATCAAATTTATACAGACAGTCCTCTCTGTATTTTTATCTTTTAGGAAATTACAACTTAAAAGTAGTAATTTCCTAAATTACAAAAAAGTCTACCTATGGAAGTGAGCTATGCGAACGACAGTCACGATAGTGACTTTTTTATTTTACTTTTTCGCCGTTTATAAATGTCATAACACATTTTGATTCAAATTCGGTAGGCAGAGCGGTAAAAATGGCAAAATCAGCGTCCTTGCCGACCTCTATTGAGCCTACCCTGTCAGAAATCCTACAGTTCTTTGCCGCAGTTATGGTTATTCCCTTAAGTGCCAAATCCCTATCCATTCCGTTCTTTTGAGCCATTGCGGCACAAAGCGGAAGATTTTCTATTGTTGTTTCGGGGTGGTCGGTTATTATTGCAACGTCAATACCACGCTCTGATAGATTTTTATAAGTTGCAAAGCTTAAGTTTTTAAGCTCAGGCTTTGAACGGTCCGAAAGAGTAGGGCCAAGCATTACGGGTACTTTTTCGCGCTCTAAAATATCTGCAACACGGTCTCCGTCGGAGCAGTGCTCAATGGTAATATCAAGATTAAACTCTCTGCCTAAGCGAATTGCCGAGCAAATATCATCTGCACGGTGCGCGTGGATTTTTACGGGAATTTCGCGCCTTAGTGCACCAAGCAGGGCCTCGGACTTCATATCAAGCTCAGGCTTGTCCTCCGACTCGGTGTCCTTTTCGTATTCGCTAAGCTGCTCACCGTATCTTTGCGCTTTTATAAACATTTCGCGTAAAAGAGCCATTGTGCCCATTCGGGTTAGCGGTGCTTCCTCCTTTTCGGCAAAAACCGTCTTTGGATTTTCGCCCAGAGCAAGCTTTATTGCGCAAGGTGCTTTTAAGACCATATCGTCAACACAAATGCCCAACGTTTTAATTGCCGCAAACTGACCCCCTGCGGGATTTGCACTGCCCGGACCCGTTACCACACAGGTTATGCCGGCATTTCTTGCGTCTTCAAAGCTTCTGTCGAATGGATTAATTGCGTCAATTGCCCTCAGGTGTGGCATTATAGGCTCGCTCTGCTCGTTTCCGTCGTCGCCCTCAAAGCCTAAGGAATCCTCAAACATTCCCACGTGGCAGTGCGCGTCTATAAGACCGGGTGTTACCACAAGACCTGATACGTCAAACACCTCGTCAACCTTGTATTCATCGGTCTTTTCCCCAACGTATATAATCTTTTCGTCAAACACAATCATTCCGTCGTCATAGACGGTGCCGTTCATTGTATATATTTTTGCATTTATTATTGCTTTCATAGGTAAATCCTTTCCTTTATATGTTTATATTATAAAACAAGAGCATTAAAAAGTCAACAATTTGTTGTAGAATATCGCAAGCTTTGTAAAAAAGAGGACTGTCTGTATATACAGATTGTCCTCTATATTTTATAATGCAGAGAGGGCAGTCTATATAAATTCTATTGCTCAGACAGACAAATCCTTGCGGATTTGAAACTCGCAATATCAAATTTATACAGACTACCCTCTCTGCTATTACTTTAGTGTCTTATTACGTACTTTTCATCTTCAAAATCTACGGTTATGCTATCCCCTGATGAGATTTTTCCATCTATAATCTCTTCTGATAGCATATCCTCAATTTTACCTTGAATTGCACGTCTTAGCGGTCGTGCGCCATACAATTTGTCAAACCCGTCTTTTGCAATCTGCGAAATCGCAGTTTCGCTGAATTCAACTGTGATTCCATTGTCTGCAAGTCGGTTCCTGAGAGACGAAAGCATAAGCTTTGCAATCTCCTTTGTATCGTCCTCGCTAAGACGGTCAAACACAATTATCTCGTCAATTCTGTTCAGGAATTCAGGCTTAAATGCACGCTTTACCTCGTCGATAACCTTAGCCTCTATTCTCTCCTTTTCGGACTTGGCACTGTCTCCTGTGTCCACTCCAAAGCCAAGCTTTGAATGAGAAGTACCCAAAATATCCTTAGCACCAAGGTTAGAGGTCATAATAATAACTGTGTTCTTAAAGTCTATTTTTCTGCCCTGTGCGTCGGTTAAAACACCGTCATCAAGCACTTGCAAAAGAATGTTGAACACGTCGGGGTGCGCTTTCTCCACCTCGTCAAACAGAATTACAGAGTATGGCTTACGGCGGATTTTCTCGGTAAGCTGACCGCCCTCCTCAAAGCCTACATACCCAGGAGGCGAGCCAATGAACTTGGATACCGCGTGCTTTTCCATATACTCGGACATATCAACACGAATTAGCGAATCCTCACTGTCGAAAAGAGTCTCGGCAAGCGCCTTTGTAAGCTCCGTTTTGCCCACGCCCGTAGGACCAAGGAACAAAAACGAGCCAATCGGCCTTTTTGGGTCCTTAAGACCTGCTCTGCCTCTTTTTATAGCCTTTGCAACTGCCACTACTGCTTTGTCCTGACCAATCACACGGTTGTGTAAAAGCTTGTCAAGATTACGTAGCTTTTCGCTTTCCTCCTCTTTCAGCTTTGAGGCACTTATGTGTGTCCAATCCGAGAGAATCTGGGCAATATCGTCCTCATCAACAACAAGGCCTGATGAAGTACCGCTTCCTTTCCAATTCTTTGTAAGTGTTTCAATTTCCTCCCTGAGAGCCTTTTCCTCGTCTCTTATTTTTGCCGCCTTTTCAAAGTCTTGGGTGGTTATAGCCTCCTCCTTTTCGCTAAGGAGTTTTTCGAGCTTTTCTTGCTTTTCCTTTAAATCCTGTGGCTCGGTCTGTGAGCCAAGATGTTTTTTGGAGGAGGCCTCGTCAATTAAATCTATTGCCTTGTCGGGCAAAAATCTGTCTGTAATATACCTTGCCGAAAGGGTCGCTGCCGCATTAATTGCCTCGTCGGTGATTGTAACAGAGTGGTGTGCCTCGTACTTGTCGCGTATGCCCTTTAAAATTTCGATAGTTTCCTCAACTGTCGGCTCGCCAACTGTTACGGGTTGAAAACGACGCTCCAATGCCGCGTCTTTTTCGATATATTTCTTGTACTCCTTAAGCGTTGTTGCACCAATAAGCTGCAGCTCACCGCGCGCAAGGAACGGTTTTAAGATGTTTGACGCGTCCATTGTGCCCTCCGCGCTGCCTGCACCCACTATTGTGTGTAGCTCATCTATGAACAAAACCACGTTATCGTTCTTTAAAACCTCGTCAATAACGCCCTTTAAGCGCTCCTCAAACTCACCTCTGTACTTTGCGCCCGCAACCATCGAGGAAAGGTCGAGCGCAACCACGCGCTTTTCCTTTAATGGTTCGGGTACGTCGCCCGAGGCAATCCTTTGCGCTAACCCTTCCGCAACCGCAGTTTTACCCACACCAGGCTCGCCTATAAGGCAGGGGTTATTTTTTGTACGTCTCGAAAGTATCTGTATAACCCTGTCGATTTCCTCCACTCTGCCAATAACGGGGTCGAACTTCGAGTCGCGTGCAAGAGCGGTAAAGTCGCGACCGTACTTGTCGAGTGTGGGGGTGTTGTTATTGGTTGCCTTTTTGGAGTGGCTTTGCTTTGACGCGGCAGAGTTGTTGTCGGTTGGGGAAGATGAGTTAAGGCTATGAATAATCTCGTTGTAAACGGCAGAAAGATTATAGCCAAAAGACTCTAAAACTCTTGCGCCCACACCGTCTCCGTCGCGAATTATTGCCATTAAGATATGCTCTGTGCCGATATAGCTATGACCAAGTCTTTTCGCCTCAGCGGCACTGATTTCAAGAATTCGCTTGCCGCGCGGTGTAAATGGAATTTGTGTGTCCTCAGCAAGCGGGTTTTGTGTCCCCACAAACTTTGTGATAAGCTTATATAAGTTCTCGTCTGTAACACCCAAGCCCTCTAAAACCTTGAATGCAACACCGCTGCCCTCACGTACAAGACCCATAAGCATATGCTCACTGCCAATGTACGGATGTCCCAATTCTATTGCACAATCCCTTGCCGCACTGATTGCGGCTTGTGCTCTTTGTGTAAAATTTGTAAACATTGTGATTTTCTCCTTTCATTGAATGTTGTGTTCTTGTGTAATGGAAAAAGTCTTAAATACTTTCTTTAATATATTGCGCTCTTTTTGTGTCCCTCTGGGTTGGTGTATCACCGCCCACAACTGATGGCGCAATCTTAACAAGCATTTCGATTGGCGAAACCCTGCTCTTTTCTATTATTCCCATATTTTGCCCTAAAATAACATCGCTTATAAGCTCTCTTGCCTCGGAGCTTTCTATCATATGCGCATATTTTAAAATCCCGTATGAACGTAAGACCTTGTTTTTTATATAATCACCATTCTTTTCGCTCATCAGTGTACGTGCCTTTTTTTCAGCTTCAACAATCTGTAAAACAACGTCCGAGAGTTTCTTTAATATGTCCCCCTCAGAGAGTCCCATAGTTATGCGGTTAGAAATCTGGTACATATTTCCGTACGCTTTTGTGCCCTCGCCATACAGACCGCGAACTTCAATTCCCAAGGCAGACGCCTGAGAGATTATTGTGTTTATGTTGTTTGTTTGTGTAAGAGCGCTAAGGTGGAGCATAACCGATGCTCTTAAACCTGTACCCGCATTTGTGGGGCACGCGGTAAGGTAGCCGAAATTCTCGTCAAAGGCATATTCAATGCTTTCTTCTATTATGTCGTCTACCTTTGAGGCAATTTCATATGCCTCATTAAGCTTGTTACCCGCCTCGATAATCTGCAGACGAATGTGGTCCTCCTCCATAAGCATTATGCTCATTGTTTTGTCCTTGTTTAAAAGAATTGCCTGTCCCTTTCCTTTTGTGATCTGCGGACTTATAAGGTGTTCTTCTCTTAAAAAGTCGATGTCCTTTTCCTCCATAGAGTCGACCTCTAAAAAGTCGAACTCCTTGGAAAGTGTTGAGCACGAGTCTAAAATTGCTTTCTTTATTTTAAGAACACTCTCGCTTTTGTCTTTTAACGATGCAGGGAAGGGGACCCTTGCAATATTTCTGGCAAGACGTATTCTTGTGGATATAATAATGTCGGAATCGTTATCCTTGTACCAAATCATTTTTGTGTCCCTCCTTGCTCTGTCATTGCTTTAATCTGCTTGTGTAAGAGAGCTGCCTTTTCGTAATCTTCTTCCTTTACAGCAGATGATAGCTCCTTTTTTAAGTCCTCAATTTTGCGCTTACGGCGCAGCTCCTCGCCCGATTTTGACGGGATTTTTCCGCAGTGTGTTGCGTTTGAATGAATTTGCTTTAAGGCGCTTTCGCTGATTTGTCTGAAAGTGTTGTAGCACTCACCGCAACCAAAGCGGCCGCTTTTTCTGAAGTCCGACACGGTGTGTCCACACACCTGGCACTTTTGTTCTTCCCGTGTAGGAACGGGAGTTCCTATTATGTTAAAATCGTTCCATATTTCATTAAAAAAATCTGAAAATATATCCATTTGTCATCTTCCTTTCTTTTTATATAATTTCTCTTATCATTCCCTTAAAAACTGCTGATCTTATGTCGTCTGCACCATTTAGTGTCCCCTCCGATACGGCGCCGAGCATTATTCTTGCTTGTCTTTCCTCTATTATATTCATTTCCAAAAGACGTGATACATAATAAATACTGTCCTTATACGTAAGTGAATTGCCGATGTTTTCCATTAAATCATCAATTATTTCCGATGCGGTGGAGATTTTTCGTATTTTTAAATATCCGCCGCCGCCTCTGCGCGATTCAACCACATAGCCCTTGTCGCGATTAAACCGCGTCGAAATTACGTAGTTTATCTGGCTTGGCACACAACCAAACACCGATGCAAGCTCGTTTCGTCTTAATTCCAACCAGTCGTCTTCATCTTTTAAAAGCTCTGTTATAAAAGCCTCTATTTTGTCGCTTATACCCAATTCATCACCCTCTTTTTTGACTTTGACTTTCTTTGACCTTTAATTGAATTATACCACCTTTTTCAAAAAAGTCAATGAATTATCTGTGATTTATTTGTGAATAATTTGTTAATAAAAAAGCAGACACTTTAAAAGTGCCTGCTTTTAAATAAAATACTTGACATATTGAACAATATATGATAATATAAGTATAGCAAGAGGAACAGCATTAGTTGTTTCCGCAAAAAAGTCGTTTATCTAAGATAAGCCGTCTATCTATTACGGAGATAGGCGGCTATTTCTTTATGTAAAGGATAATAATCATTACTAATAAAGTAAAAGAAATTATTTCTTCCACAGCAACACCCCCTTTCATAGAGGTGTCGGAAACAACCGCCGCCGTTTCTCTTGCTACGAATGGTATTATATCATAAAGGGCAGATTATGTCAAATTTTTCTTGATTTTTTTAATATATGGTGGTATAATATAACCACCACATACTAATATTTTAATAATATAATTGGGGTATTTTAAAGAATATCTTTGTTTTGCTATGTTAATAATATCAAACAAACATGTGTCTTTGTTAAAAACGCAGGCTTTTGTAATGTTTGTTTGATATACAATTTGGAATATTAGTGTGTGGTGCTCTAAATTCTAAGCCGCGTTTTTATGCGTGGTACAGAATTCTCTTGCCACGCATTTTTTAATGCGTGAGTATCCAGAAAGGAAAAACAATGTTATGCTGTCAAATAAATGGTTTGTGTATGTATTAGCGGTTATTTTTTGTTTTTGTTTTGGTTATGTAGTATCTGTTTTTATCCGTGATGGTTCTTATGTGCAATTGGGGGTATCTATGCTTTTGCTTTTGATAAGTGGGGTTTTTCTTTTGATTGGCCTTGATAAGCTTGAAAAAGCAGAGGAAACAATACACAAAAATTGATATAGAGCAAATAAAAGCGACCCCAAGGTGTACATTTGTACTCCAAGGGGTCGGCTTTTTTGTGGTTTAATTTATTAAACGTTATGCGCAAAAAGCGTCATTATTTATTCATTGCTTCTTCAATAGCAACTGCAACTGCAACGGTCATACCAACCATTGGGTTGTTGCCTGCGCCGATAAGTCCCATCATCTCAACAGACACGTGCCATTCGGCACGTGAGAGCCTTATTCGGTGCGATTTAATCACGTTTCAAGGTTAAAAACAATGCACGTCATTATGCAAAATCTTTAACGTATTGTTATTATATCATTGTTCGTTTATTCTGTCAATTACTTTCCGTCATTTGCACAAGTTTATAAAAACTTGTTCTTTTGGTATCGGTCAATTCCATTGCCGTTTTTGCGGTGATTTTTCCGTCTTTCCAATCCGCATACACCTTTTTCCAATTATCGGGATAGGTAAGTGCGGGACGTCCTAATTTCTTGCCGTGTTTCTTTGCCGCCTCAATGCCTTCCGCCTGTCTTGCTTTGATTGTTTTTCTTTCCTGTTCTGCAATCGTGCCGAGTACCTCAATCAAAATGTTGTTTACCATTTCAAAAACCCATTCTTGTCCTTGCGGTAAGTCCATCATTGTTGTAGGTAAGTCAATGACTTTCAAACGTATGCCGTTGTCCTTAAAGAATTGCAATTCGTTTTTGATGTCCGTTTTGTTTCTTGAAAGACGGTCAAGGGATTTTACAACAAGTGTATCACCCTTGCGGAGCATTGCATTTTTTAATGCGGTGTAGCCTGTTCTGTTCAAGTCCTTTCCGCTCTCTTTGTCGGTGATAATGTCCCGCTCGTCTGCTCCAAGAGCCTTAAAAGCCTCAATCTGTCTGTCAAGGTTTTGTTCCTTGCTTGACACCCTTGCATAATAGTATGTGCGTGTTTCCATTGTTTGTAAACCTCCTTTGTGATTATGTATTCATTATACCATAAGTGTTCGTAAATGTCAAGTATTTTACGAATATATTCGCAAATTTATTTAAAACTTTTACAAACAAAGAAAACACGTGCTTTTTATGTGTTTATAAAGGTGTACCTTTACGAACACAAAGAAAAAATCGGAGCGGTCACTATCTGCCGCTCCGTGTATGTATTATAAACCAAGTAATTGTTTTTTCTTTTCGTCAAATTCTTCCTGTGTTATAACTCCGCTATCAAGTAATTCTTTGAACTTTTTAAGTTCGTCAGCATTGCTTGTCGATATAGTATTTTCTACTGCTGTATTTTTAGTTTCTTTTTGTTGTCTTTCCATAAGCAATTTACTCATAACCGAATGTATATCTTCTTGATTTTTGATAAGTTTGAATTTAATTCTTCCCGAAGATGTACCGACATCTATCCCTTTTAAAAAGCTTGTTCCAACAGCAGAAATAGAATCAATCGGTAAATCTACTCTTTTTCCAAAAGCAGCCTTACCATAAACCCTCTTATCTGTAACGATTAATTGATAGCTTGATAACCATAAGTATAGAACCGCCGCCAAAACAATTAAAGATAACGGAATACAGCTTGCCATAAATTCATCATCGTATATAAGTTTAACTTCTCTGCATTCCATAAATGATGTTAAATCGGGATGGCGTTCATAAAACTCTTCTTGAGTTTTAACTAAAGGCTCGCTATACTTGTTATATCCATATACGTTTGTACCAATTTTTTTACGTTCAGTACACTCACATAAGTAATACGGCTCCCATTCTTCTTTATGATATAAATTACTGTAATAACTGTAAGTATCAATCGCACAGTATGCAAGTATAGAAACAGACAATACAACTGCTATAACAGACATTATAATCGTAAACATTTTAACATTATAGTGTTTGCTTTGAGCTAAAATTTTTTCTTCCACAAAATCATACCTCCTAAATTCGATTTAAAATATAGCTTGCAGCACCGACAGCCGCTTCAAATTCGTGAACATATCTTGAAACGGTATCGGGATTACGTCTCATTTTCTTTGCCACCTTTGTAAACGAGCCGAGCTGTTGGTATAACTGCCACATTTTTTCTTTTTCTTTCTGTGTTACTCTTGTTCCTTTAGTAGCCATTATCTCTTAATATCTGCTTTACGAATAGGAGCATTTTTAATTGCCTTTTCGTATGCGTCCTTTATGTACTGAACATAATCAATCTTTTTGTCTGCCGCTCCGTTTTCTTCCAAAACTTTATTCATTTTGTCAATCTGATTGAAGAAACTGTCGGGTACAATAATTCTTTCCTTTTCTGTGTCGATGATAATTCTCATTTGTTTTTCCTCCTAAAAATAAAAAATGTAGTATTTTGTGCGGAATGCACAAAACCCACATACAATTATATATATATATATATATTGTCAAGAGTTTTTGCAAAATTTCTCAAATTTTATTGAATTTCATCGAAATCAACAGAAATCACAGCTGATTTTGAGTGATTTTGTAAAGTTCAAGGCTGATTCGCATAAAATCAACCCGAATTTGTGAAAATCAATAAGAAATTCAATAAAATCTGACGGTGACGACGAAAATCAAGTTCCATTCCAAAAGAGTGCGAGCCACGCATTTTGAGATGTGGGGGTGCGATTTTTGATTTTCCCGAAATACACCCGCCGTCTATCGTTCAAAGGTTTACGTGATACGGTCTTTTTTGATTTTTTCAAAAAAATATGTTATAATATTTATAGAAAGTTAAAGAAAATACTTTCAAAAATTTATGATGAAAGGAGTGTGTACCCCATTGAGTAGATATTAGAGCCTAATCGACCAATATAACGAAATGGCACATTTGCCAAATGACCTGCAAACCCGCTATAATTACCAATATGAGAAAATCAGAAAAGAAATGTACGAAAAAATTGAGCGGGAGAATTTCAAGAAAGAAATCATCAACGAAATAATGTCAAAGATTGATGTTTTACTTGAAACAAAGGCAATAGATAAATTAAATGATATGATAAACAAATTAGGTAAATAATGAAAGGAGTATAAAAAATGCCGAACATAACATATCCAAATTAGAGAGTAGTAAATATACATAGAGAGGCGGCAAAATCTGATTTTCTTGGTATAAAAAATCAGAATTGGCAAGCCGCTGCCCGTGATTTAGGTGCACACGCACTAATGCTGTATATGTACCTTGCGGCAAATGCGGACGGATTTAATCTTGCATTATCACCCGCCGCCGTAAGACAGGCAACAGGAATGCCCCGCTCCACCTATCAAGACCAATTTATTAAGTTAATTGATAAAGGTTATCTTGTTCAAGGGGGCGGAAACGTCTATAATTTTTTTGAAACACCACAGACGAGCCACGGGAACATTCAAGCATCTATCATAACTCAACCGCCGAATGACGTATTGAATTTTGAAGAATGTACGCCTGACGTGTCCTGTGTTGACCGAGCCGCTCCAAATGTACCGACAAAGGATATAGAAATAAATAATAGAGAAATTCAAATAAATAATAATGGGACAAATAATAGTGTATTAAACGGAGCGGAAAACATCTATATACCAAAAGAGAAGATAATAAAAATCCCTGTACCAAAAGCGGAAAGAAAAAAGGAGTTTATATTCTAATGCCGAACTATGTTGATAATATGATAAACTTTCTGAAACGTAAAGGTCTTGCGGATAAATACGAATTTGCGGGAATTTACTGCATTAAAATAGATGATGATATTGTTTATATCGGTAAGAGCCATAATATGTTAAAACGTGTTGCATAGCATTATGTAGGTATTAAAAGTCAATCAGAGTTAAAATATCGAATATTAGCCGAGGCACAACGCAAAGGTCACAAAATAGGCTTTGATGTTTTATACTATGCCACACGGAGCGGTTACAATGCTGTAAAAGATGAAATTGGCATAAAAGAGGGTGAGTATATCAGAGAATACAAACCCACCTTAAATACGCAAATTCCAAAAGAAACAGACTACCATCTATTTGACGTGTGCCGTGTGCAAACAAAAGAAATATTGAAAACTCTATAACAGGAGCGGGAGAGCAATTTTCTCCCGCCTTTTTTCTTGTCCGCTATTGGATTAAAATTTGCCGTTCAGAGTCGTGAATTTTCGTCACGTGAGAAATTACATTTTAATTCCAACCCTTTTAAATTCTCTTAAAATATTAAATTCCTCTACGTCCTTTTTTAAATCAGAAACAAGAAGATTGAGATAATTTTGTGTTATATCAAGGCTTGAATGTCCCAAAATCTTTTGAAGTGTTACAACATTGCCGCCCATCAAAACCCATTTCTTTGCAAACGTGTGACGGTATCTGTGCATACCTGTTTTTTCAATGCCCCGCTTCTTGTTATAATCATAAAAAGAATGATAAACCGTTGACCGTACTAATTGCTTGCCGTACACGTTACAAAACAAAAAATCTTCCGCTCCGCCCTTGCGATATTTTAAATACTCTTGCAATATCCTTTTTATGTCCTCATTGAGCGGAATAATGAGCGGCTTGCGGCTTTTGGTTACATTCACATAAACCACGTCCGTGTCAAAGTCAACATCTTTTATTTTGATATTTATTAAACTGTGCTGTCTTAAACCTGTTGACAGCAAAAAATTAGTCATAACCCATACTTTGTATTCTGTAAAACCGCAATGTTTTAAATTTGGTTTTCTTAAAAGTACACGCAACTCGTTATCGTTATACGTTTCAATCGGTTGCTTGTCTGCTTTTGGAATTTGAATTTTGAAATATGGTATGTACTCTTTCCGCATAAAGAAATACATCAATGTTTTAAAGTCCCTTGCGTATGTGTATAATGACATATCATTCAACTGCGGATTTTCACGCATTTGGATAATAAAATCGTCTATCACGTCTTTGTCAATATCCTTTATCAAAATATCCTCACCGATATATTTCATAATCTGCTTTGTGGAATCGTTATAATGTCGGAGTGTTCCGTTTCTCAAATTCCTTGCCTTGCAATCCAAAATATACTCGTCACAGCCTTGCGAAAATGTTATATCATTTTCAATATTCATTTGCATTTTTCTCATCTGAAATCCCTCTCTTTTGGCATAAAAAAAGTTAGACACGTCATAGCGATTTTGCTAAAAATGACGTGTCTAACTGATTTTTTAATAAATTTCAGATGTCAATAGCCTTGAAACCCTTATTTGTTCATAGCTTCCTGAACTGCAACTGCAACTGCAACGGTCATACCAACCATTGGGTTATTACCTGCACCGATAAGTCCCATCATCTCAACGTGAGCAGGAACTGATGAAGAGCCTGCAAACTGAGCATCACTATGCATTCTTCCCATTGTATCTGTCATACCATAAGAAGCAGGACCTGCAGCCATATTATCAGGGTGAAGTGTACGACCTGTACCGCCGCCTGATGCAACTGAGAAGTACTTCTTGCCCTTTTCGATACATTCCTTCTTGTAAGTACCTGCAACAGGGTGCTGGAATCTTGTTGGGTTTGTTGAGTTACCTGTGATAGATACATCAACACCTTCAAGATGCATGATAGCAACACCTTCTCTAACA
>JAZSFX010000010.1:0-180403 GCA_045532455.1 Clostridia bacterium | reverse complement strand
GTTTCTATACGTTTACTTTGAATTTCAATATCCCTTTCGGTCTGATATACTGAAGTATCATAATTATCTTTTTTAAGCTTATTTTCATATAAAGGCTTTGTGTACGCCTCATCAATTGTCCTTTTCTCATCTGCTTCAGTCGCGTCGTTATACTGATTGATTTTAGCCTCGTTTTCTCTGTCAAGATTATCATCAAGGTCATTTAAAGTAGAGAGATAATCTCTTTTATCCTGCAGATCATCAGAGTATCTTTCGTATGAATTTTCCATAAGCTCTCCAACTTTATCATTAAGCTTTGAGTTATATAAATTCAACTGACTTGCCGCGGCGGTAATTGCCGCACTGCTCTCATAACCGCCCGTAAGAGATGTCATTTTACCATAAGCATCTTCATATGCACGCTGACCCTCTCTGTGATACATTTCGCTGTATGCCTTGTATGCAGGGTCTTTGTTGGGGTCATAGCTCCACTCGGGTGTGTTTTCTATTTCTTCAATAGTTTTATTGATTTTTTCGTCATATACATTTTCGTTTATGCCAATGCTATCCTTTATGTTTTTTATGGCGGTGTCCATTTCGTCTTTATCCACGTGTGCTTTGTTGTCAGCATCAATATAAAAATTCTTCATTTCAGTGCCGCCTACAAACACCTTGCCGTCTTTAAAATTTACAATATTATTAAGACCTGATGTTTTGGCATAATCTGTTGCAATGACTTTGTTGCTTTTAGAAGTTTCCTGATTTTCTTTGTCAGGTTTATTTTTGGTTTCTATTGTTGGTATTGCCATAGCGATTTTCCTTTCTGTTTAGTTTTCCTGAACTTGCCCGGGTTGTAATCTTTTTATATCTTCAATAAGACTTTCTTTTCCGTCAAACTCCATCAGCTTAAGAAGCATAATTGCCTGCTCACTAACCTGTGCACTGAATACGCCCGACTTCCAGAGAGACAGTGCCATTTCGTTTGTGCTTTCTCTCGAGTAGGGGTTTCGCTTTTGCGGAATAACCTCAATATCAATTTCGACCTTTTCGCGTTTTGTTCTTCCAGTGTCAAAGTTAAGGGCGTCTTTTAGCGGTGCGTTGCGATATAGCTTTTCATTTGAAAACTCCTCAAACTGCTTTTCGCCAAGCTCGTTTGTTATGCGGTAAACTCTCGACTGTGTAAAGAATTCGCGCATAAGCTCTATTACCATAATAACAATATCCTTAAAAGCATCGTACGAGTCGTCTATAACTGCACGCGATTGCTTTTCTCCCGTCTGTTGCAGTGCAGTTATGGCGCTTGCCGCAGTAACACCGCCATTTACACCGCCTTGCTGGAAGTCGCGGTTGCCTGCAATTTCTTTTAGCCTGTCGATTTTGTTATCAAGATGAGAAAGGGCAAAGTTGGAAAGAGAAGTTGCCTGCTGCGGTACAATTCCTGACGGGTCGCCCTGAATCTTCACCAAATCCTTTGAGAAATCCATAAGCTCGTCTTCGTTTACGCCAACGCTTTCTTTGTAGAACCAACGTTGCTTGGAGCTGACCATAATATTTTTTATAATGGCACTGTCGAGCTTGTCGATATACATTTGCGGATTTTTAATAACGTCTATAAGACCAAAACCAAATGGACAGTTATCCTCGGGATACAGTACGTCAAAAACAACGGGGTACATTCCGTGCCCGTAAAGACCGCCCTCGTAGCCTTGGGTGTCCTCGGTGGCGTCTATAATATTGTCGTTTACAAGCTTCATCATATGCAGAGTGCCGTCGTTCTTTTTGTAGTAGCAGTCAACAACAACAGTTTTTTCGCTTATACTGTTCATTCCGTTGTAATCCTCCATTGACGCGTCGCCGCTGAAAAGCTCACGAAATCTCGGATATTTCTCGCACATAAGGTCGTTATCAACCGCATTTACAATAAATAAAAAGCGACTGTCCTGAACGTTTGAAACGTGCATATCGCAATAGACATTCAATATGTCTACGCTTCTTATTTCGATATTGTCTTTTTCCTCATCATAGAAAATTCCATAAATAGCAGTTCCGTATTTGAGTTTTTTTCGCCAATTGGTTTTGTATACCTTTTTAAAGCCGCTCATATCAAGCTGAACGGGCACAATCTTTGATAATATTTTTGCAGTTTGTTCGTCGTCTTTGCACCTTTCCAAAAGATTAACCGACGGAAAGTTATCTACTGCATCGGCATATTTGTTCTCGATTGCACTGAAAACAAACGAAGTAGAAACCTCAAGCTCATTTGTGGTGGGCGAGAGTGATAGTGAGTTTCGTTTTCTGTACCAGTCGGTATTATCAAGTATTCGCCGATAGAGTTCTTCTTTGTCTGATTTGTAGCGTGAGAATGCTGCAAGAGCCTTTGTTTTTAACTCGGGCGACACATTCCCCGTGTATTCATATTCTATCATTTTTATATCCTCTCCTTTTTGTTTTTTTGTGTCCCCTTTAGTCTAACGGATTCCACATTTTTGTGTGTGTTAAGCGTTCCTTGCGGGGCTTAATCGGGTTTGCCATCAGAAAATACCTTGCCGCGTCGTAGTCGTGGTCCTCTAAGGAACTGTTTACGTCTTCGACGTTTATATCGTCGTACACTAAAAGCGGCAGAGTGCGTATAAATTGGGAGCAGGTGTTAAATACATATATCATAGGCAGACCCTCCTCGTCAAATTCAAGACGGTAATGCAACTGCATTTTTCCGCTAAGACGGTCGTTTTTGCCTTTTTCGAAATATATTCCCTCCTGCTCCATCATTCTTATTACAGTTCCCTCACTACCCCTCGACTCGTCCCATATAGACGGGTCTGCAATGCCGATTATTTTGTGTCCCTTTTCATATGTGTCCTCAATTTCCTTTATCATTTTTGCAATTTCGCGCGGTTGTTTTTTAATACCGGTGTTTGGGGTGTCGGTACAACCGTAAAGCTGACGGTAAAGGTACGCTCTGCCATCATAGTCTATTGCCCACCACTGCACTGCAAAAGGTTTTGCATAGCCAAAGTCAAAGGAACGGTAACGTCGCCAACCGTCAGGGATTTCAAAAGGTTCAATAACATGGGTAAATCTCCTGCTTTTAGCACCGTCGGGATTGTTTCTCCATTCGGTAAAAACCTGTCCCGAAAAACTGTTCCAATCACCGTAGAGCAGTGCTTTTCTTTGGGCATCTGGCAGCATTCCTAAGTTTGCAAGGTAGTTAGGGTCATTTTCCAAGAGTGCGTTGTTATCAAACACAGAGGAGGGGACAAAGCATCTTGTACGGGATACTTCCATGCTTTTTCCGTCGGGAGTAAATATTTTGCTTTTGTAGGTATACGTTTTATCCGGCTCTTTGCCCTCAATAAACCTGTCCTTTACCCAACCGTGCCCAATCCCTCCGGGATTTGCGGTTGAGCGTATATATACCCTTAGACCATCACCGTCGGCTCTGTTTCTCGAAATAAGATATTCATATTCCTCCTGAGTAAAGTGCGTTAATTCGTCAAAGCCAATGAAAGAATAGGAAAGACCCTGATAGTTTATGTAACTGTCGTGGTTTGGCATTGACCCGAAATATATTCTTGCACCGGAGGGGAACTTCCAGCAATGGTCGGTGGAATTATATTGTGCCTGCGGATATGCGGGAGTATAGTAGCGCAGAGATTTTAAAATAAGCTCACGAAGCTGAGGAAAAGTCTTTCTGAAAATTATACCCTTGTAGTTGGGGTTTTCTACCTGACGAAGTGCTTCTATAACCATTGCATCGGACTTGCCGCCACCTGCAGCGCCTCCGTAAAGCACCTCATACTCGCTGCGCTTTAAAAAATCTTCCTGTCTTTTTTGCGGATACCATATTATATTGCTCATTTCCAGTTTACCAGCTTTTCGCTATCGCTCATAATATTGACGTCGTTGAGCTTTCCGAAAGCAACATTAAGCTCATCAAGTAAAGAAACACACCACGCCTGTAACTGATACACAGTTGCATTTGATGGCGGATAATCTATATCTAATATCATATCTTGTCCTCCTTTTAATACCAGTTCCTTAACACTGTATCGGGTGATGACGGTCTTGATTTTGCAAGGTACATATCAAGGTCTGCAAGTCGGGAATTAAATACTGCCATATGCGCATTGTAGTTTTCGTAATCACGTTGATAAAAGCAGTATTTGGCATTAAGAAAGTCAATATAGAGCATATCATAAGGTGCGTCAACAACCGTTTTTTCGGTAAGACATCTGGTAATAGAGACGTTTGTTTCGCCTTGCTCACCTGTATCTATATCAAATTCTACCACAGCTTTTCCGTCAGAATTATATGTTATACCCTTAACAACAACATAATAAGAGTCAAAGTTTGTTGTAAGCTCCAATTCATCACCAACCCTGAGAGAATTACAGTCTATTATCATGGTGTTTTTGTCCATAGTTGCGGAGGTTTGTATATCCACAACCCTTATATCCTCATACTTTTTCTTGTAAACGACTTCTATACTTCCTTTTGGAGTGTTTTTAAAGCAAATAGGGACACCGTCAACCCCTTTTTTAGTATTAAGATATGTTATTCCCTTAAACCGTCCGTCTTTTTTTCGTATTACTTTTCCGTTGGCAATAATTCTGTCAACGTCGAGAGAGTTTATCTCGTCGGGAAGTGTATATGTACCGTTTGCATCGGGTAATAGTGTTGTTCTTTCGAACACCATCAAATGCTCGCGCATAAGCATTGATCCCAATTCGTTGCACCACATAACCTTTTCTCTTTTGTGAAATTCATTTGGGAACAAACAGTCGCTTGCGTATATTACATCTTCTATTATAATTTTTATCAGCCCCTTTCTTAGAATTTATGTCTTGATATACTGTCTGCCACCATCAGCACTGTGCAGTTCTATGTTGTAAATAATGCTTTCGCCATCGCCCTCAAGCTTTATTTTGTAATCCTTTGCATTTCTCCATCTAACAGGCACTCGATAGACTTTTATTTTACCTGTCCCCGTCAAAGTTTCGTTTCTGATGTAGCCGCTGAGGTTACTTGCACTGAACACATCGATTTTTTTGCCCGATGCAATTTTGGCTCTTATCCAGATTTCATTTATGTATGAATTGGAGCAATCGTCTTCGAAAAAGTTTATGGTTTCCATAAGCCAGCTACTGTTTTCGTCGCCATCAAAAAGATAAATTCCGCTGCTTCCCGCACCGTATACATTGCCAAGACTTGAGAAAAATCCGTGTATTGGCTCGGGTGTGCTTAATGTATGCCATACGTTGTATATCTCATCAAAAACGAGCAGTTCTTTTTTGTTGTCTTCGCTTAAGGAGTAGGCGTAATATTTGTGTGTTGTACCAAAGCCTATTGCTGAAACGTATTTGCGGTTAAGCTTTTGGGAAAGAAGCTCAAAGGTTAATCCGTCAAAGCGATAGAAGCCATTTTCAGACAGAAAATATAGCTTTCCGCCACAAATGGAGCAGCTTTTTATATCAATGCAGCCAAAACCCTCTACTACTCTCGATATTGTAAAGTTTGTTGGTAATGTTCCGCTTATTATATAAATGCAGTCCCTTTTGAAGGCAAGAATGTAATTTTTGTACGTATATATTCCTACAAAACCACCGCCGCTGCCAATGCCAACGTAATAGCTGTCAGAGGAAAGTCCATCGAAGCAATTAAATTCACGAAAATCGCCCATCTTTGATGAATAGATATATTCGCCATTTGGATTTACACCCCAAAGTCTGTTGTTGTGTATACAAACACTGTTCATAATAGGCATTGCTTTGCGGATAACGGCGCCTTTATGATTTAATGAGGTTGTTCGGTATCCGGCATCGTCATAGCTGAATGCAACATATCCTTTGGGAGATACAATTTCACCGTCAATATTGTATGCAACATAGTCAAGTGTGCTCATTTCCCCGTTCTTTTTTGCATCTACTGCAGTTACAAGGCAAACAACTTCATCGTCGGCGGCAGCGCTCTGGAAGCGGCTTTCACGAATAAGGGTTTCTCTTGCATAGGAGTAGGTGGTGCCTTTATTTTCGTTGTATTTCGAAATAAGATTATCAATTACAATACTGTCGCCTACTTTAAAATTAGAAAAATACAGGGTTGCATCGCCATAAAATCTGTAGGTTGTTTCTGCGCTGCTACTTAGGGCTGCGGGAAGTGTTTTTATAAAGCTGTTGTTTGCGGTTACAAATTGTGCACAGTCGCAGCGTACAACATAGCCCTTTGATGTTCTTTCGCTATACTTGGTATATCCGTTATAGTTATAAAAAAGCAAACACCTGTCGTTGAAGTTGTTGTAGCAGCATATTATAATGTTACCGTTGATTTCGGTAAGAAATACATCTCCCGTTTCGGGAATGCTTGCATCACCAAAAAATGGTATTCTCTTGTTCTTGTAATAAAAATATTTGCCGGCAACGCCTGTGAAAGTTCCGTCATACTCTCCGCCGGGTACAATGACAGCTCTTATGTTTGTGATGGCGTTTGAGCCGGCGTCGGTCATTGTGAGTTTTTTGGGAGATTTAACAGTTTTTAAACAGGGATATTCGTCGGCACAGACATTTATAGCGTTAAGCATTTCCCCGCTTTGCGAGCTTTCGCGACGGTTTATTCCCAAAAACTTTGATATTGTTTTTTGTTTATTGTCCCCTGATATAAAACTCATATTTTACTCCTAACAATTACCCAAAAACTTATCCAAGAATTTTGCCGCCGCCTCGTCTGCCTTTGCCATATTTCTGTCGCTTTCTTCTATTATGAGTGCAACCTTTCTCGGAACTTTTACCTTTTCGCCATAGCGAATCTGATAGTTTACTCCGTTTAGTGTTACAACAAATGCGTTGTCGGCTTCTCCGTCGGGCTTGCGGACATAAACCTCCACAAGCTCATCTAAATATTCTTTGTTTGACATAATTTTTTACCTCCTGTTTTTTTGTTTGTTTTTGTGTCCCTTGAGGGAGGAGCACAAACAATTTGCATTGCAAATTGTAGCGACAAAACCGCCCCTCCCCTGCGAGATATGAAGATTAGTCTGCCTAATGGGAAATTTGCACGATGATTACGAATGAGTGAAATAATCAAAATAGGTTGCAGTTTGCCGGGTTGCAGACGTATGCAGATACTTCAAGACCCGGCAAGCTGTAAGATATGAAGCTTATTTCGTTCATCAAGAAAAATCCTCAGGCTGTTGCTAAAGATTCAAGTCTTACCATATACATATTTGTCAGAATCTTACACAAGTGATAAGACTTCCAACCCATAGTAGCTCTCTGGTTAAGTGGGTCGCCGCTTCCTGCAGAGCCAAGCGCCTTTGTTATGTTTTCGAGTGTACTCTTGGGGTCAGTTACACCGTACGCATCTGCACCAAGTATAAGAGTAGCATATACAGGCTTTGATGACGCAGCACCGCCTGCCGGATAGATTTTCATATCAGGCTCTATAAATGCACCTGTAGTATCTTCCTCCAAGAAAAGAGTCGCAATGTTATTTGAGGCTGACTCACTTGATACTGCTCCGGCAACGGTATAAGTTTTTCCGCCTACAAGCAATGATACGCCCTCAAGTGATTCTGCCTGTGCGTCGGTAAGCTTTTCCACTAAGAAAAGAGCGTTGTTACTGTCTTCCTTTTTCAGAATAGTAAGCTCGTCATAGCCGGCAAGTTTTTCACCTCTGAAAACTGTTGCAAGCGGAGTTTCGACAAATCTTACACCGTAAAGCTCGCCGACTTCACCCTCAAACAACGGAGTTCTTGCCTGATATTGCTGAGCGTGAATCCACTTATCATCACTCATAAGGTCATGAGCGATGTCAGGGTGCACGATTGCAACATATTTACCGTCTATTCTCTTTGCCTTGTTTACTTTAAGAGTTCTCACAATTTCTCTTATTGTATCGATAGTTGCAACGTCGCCCTCAACAAGCTCAGAACGTGCGCTCTTTCCGCCTGCATAGTAAACATTAAGACCTGTTGCCAACACATCAGCAGTAAGAGAATCAAGAGTTTCGCCTGCATTGTTTGCAAGAGTTTCGTTAATTCTCAAAATCTCGGGAGATGGGTCAGGAGTAAAGAAATCGAACTGGTCAGTTGTTGCGATATACGCACCGTACTGCTTCGGAATTCCTGTTACTCTTGATATATTCATAGATGTACCCTCAGGAGTGATACCCTCTGTAAGAGGTGTCTTTGCCAAAGGCAGCGGACTCATTTTATCCCAGGCAACAATTTTACCCTTGCCCTTTTCCATTTTTGCCTTCTGACCAAATTGGTGGTGTATCATTTCTGTTTTTGCACTACACACAAGTTGTCTGTTCAAAACAGGTTGATATAGTGGTTGTACTCCATAAGAGGAGGTTGTGTTTAAATTCAGAATTGTTTCATTTGCCATAGTTTATAACTTCCTTTCTTATCTGTTCTTTAACTTCTTTAGATACTTTGCAAAATCCTCGTCGGACATTCCTGCAACATTTTCCTCGGGAGAGCCGTTTGCGTTCGATGTGCTTTGACCGTTCTGGACAATTACACGTCTTCTTGATGAAGGCATGGCTTGTTCGGAATGGTTTATAGCAAGATATGCAATAGGTATAGACTCACCGCTCATAATGAGATTATAAAACTTCTCATTTTGCATTGCCTTTTCGAAATCGAACTGAGGAACGACTTTTTGAATTGCCTCGATATCTTTTTGCCAGTTTTCTCTGATTTGCTTGACTTTTTCGTCAAACTCCTGTTGCTGTTGTAATTGTTCGCGATACTTTTTTGCATCGGCACGAAGAGCGTTTATGTCCTCTTCGTCTTTGTTGTCATTGTTCATGACTTGTACATTTCTCCAATTCATATGTACTTTCTCCTTTCTTTTCTTTTCCGTCATCGTTTATGGACGGTAAAATAATTATTCCTGTCTGGGACTTATCAGTTTCCTTTTCGCCATCGAGTCCCAGATGCTTTCCGAGCCATTCGAGCGCCTTCATTCTGTCGTAGAAATTTACTTTCCAGCCGGTTTTTGAGTTTGATATGCTTGAAATTGCTGCTGCTTCAAAATCCGTTCCGCACTCATGCTTGAGATTTACTTCGTTTACTACGGTTTCGTTTCCGTTTTCATCAAGCTCTGTTTTTTTTCCAAACTCAATAAAATCTGTTACGTCTGCAAACGCAATTTTGATATACATACCTATAACGTCATCGGCATCTATCATTTCTCTGTCAAACCGGGCGGTTTTTAACTGTTTTATTCTTTCTCTTATGTGCTCATTTTCCAAAAGCGCCAAAGCTTTTGTTTTGGCGGTGTTTACATCGGTATCAAACGCTTTTGAATAGGCTTTTGGTGCGTCAAAGCATTTTGAGTAAATCATGCAAAACAAATCCTCTTTATCGGAAAGCATTTTTGTGGCGTCTTGCTCTATCTTCGCTGCACCTCCTCTCGTTTTGCTATGTCCCGTCCTTTATGCGACAATCTGCCGAAAATTCCTCAAACAGAAGTTCTTTAAGGCAATTGGCGCACACACACCGCCCCTCATACATATAACGGTCATCAAAAAATTCAATTCTTTCGTTACAGTCATCGCAAAAGTTTTTGTTGTATTCCTCGTCGTATTCCTCGTCGTAGTATTCTCCGCCTATGTGATGCTCCTCCATAGCCAGCAGTGCCCCCTTGTCTGTGCATTTATACACGTAGGATTCACCTCCTTTCTTCAGCATTATTATATTTTTTGTGTATGTAATTTTCAAAAATGTGATTTGTAAATTTAACTTTTTTTAAAAAAGCCTTGTTTTTAACGTATCTTTATGTTATAATCAATATGACGCGGTGTGATTTCCACATTTTTATAATGTGGAGCAGTCCATGTGGAATCTGAAAGAGGCGACACAAAAAATAAAAAGTCCTTCTGTCTTTTTGGAATTTAGGGTTTTTTGTTCCAGAAAGCAAATTAATCTTTTTATTGCTTGTGAACACGCTAGCAGTGTTGATAATGACATTAATTCTCTCTCTTGTCATTTGCATTGGTGGAAATCTCTCTTGTACCACCTCTAAAACATACCACAAAGCTTACACAACCCAAGCTTACAAGGGAGTGGTATGGCATAATATAGCAATGGTGGGGACCGTTGCTGATTTATCTTGCCAAAAACAGATTCTACCTGGAATGCCTTTTATATTGCGTTTGTCGCTCGTTTATGTAAAAATGAGCGATTTTTTTATGTACAATTTCTTAATTTTTGCTTAATTTGGTTGAAATTGCGCGGCTGTTGTGGTATAATTAACGTGTGTTACTTTTTTACAACAAAAAGTCTGAAATGGAGAAAAACAATGAGTAACTTAAAAGAAACATTTTTTAAGATAATCGAAGAGGACAAGCAAGAGCTTTTTGAAATTCTTAGCAATTTAATTAAAATCAATTCCGAAAACTTTGGTGCACACGGAAATGAAACAGAGTGTGCGGAGTATATCGGCGAATGGTTTAAAAACATAGGTTACGAGGCGGAGGTATACTCACCTCTTGAGATTGAAGGAATAGAAAACCACCCCGACTATTATCCGGGCAGAAACTTAGAAAACAGAAAAAACTGCACAGTTTTAATTCCGGGCAAAAACCACCAAAAGCGTCTTATGATAGCGGCACATTTTGATACCGTTGAAATCGGCGACCCTGATAGCTGGGAGTTTGAGCCCCTTTGCGGAGATATAAAAGATGGTAAAATATATGGCAGAGGTGCTTGTGATGACAAATACGGTTGCGCAATAGCCATGTTTTTAATAAAGAAAATGAAAGAGCACGGTATTGTTTTGGATTATGACTTTGTATTCAGTGCATACTGTGATGAGGAGCACGGTGGCTCAAATGGTGCGTTGGCTTCGTGTCTTAAATATCCGTGCGACGACTGTCTTAATGTTGACGGTCTTGTGGGAGAATTGTGGGATAGCGGCTGCGGCGGTGCAGAGCTCTTGTTCAGCGCAAGCTCAAAAACCTCCGAGAGTAACTGTTCAAAGGCACTAAAAGGCTTAAATCTTCTTGTGAGAGAGCTTGAAAAGTTCGAACAAAGAAGAAAAGCAGAATTAGATGCAAACCCACTGTTTACAGGAACTGATGTTGTTAAAAATGCAACAAGAATTATGAACTTTGCAGTTGGCGAAGCAGGCGGCGTAAATATGGACAGAGGCTCGTTCAAGGTTACTTTCTACACCGATAAGGACGAGGAGTTAATCAACAAGGAGCTTGATGATATTCGCGCAGCAGTTGCAGATGAGTTCGAAGAAATCGGTTTAAATCCGCCTGTAATAGAAAGAAAAACAAGATTTTTCAAATACGTAGTAGGCAAGGATAACGACTTTACAGTAAATACTCTTTGTGCACTTGGTGAGGAAGTTGGTGCACCAATGAAAAAGTGCGGTGCATGTCTTTCAGACCTACCGATGTTTACACTTTACGGATCACCAAGGTCAGTAATGTTCGGCGGCGGCAGAGGCTTCGACGAAAAGGGCGGCGCACACCAGATAAACGAGTATATTGTCTGTGATGAATTTGTAAAGCTTACAAAGCTTGTTGCAGGCTTTATGGCGGAATATTAAAAAGGACGTGAAAAAATGGCAGAAAAATACGGAGAAGTACCGAAATTATTTACTAAAAAATGGTGGGAGTATTTTTGGGATTACTACAAAGTACCGACCATTGTTGTTATTTGTGCGTTATTAGCAGTCCTTATTACAGTTCATCAGGTATCGAACCGCGAAAAACAGGATATAAAAGTAATATTTGGCTCATATTTCCACATAAGTGAGCAAATGCAGACAGACCTTGAAGCAGATTTAGAGGAGCGCATAGTTGACGTTAATGGCGATGGCAAAAAACATCTGTTGTTTGTCAACAACGGATTTACCGACGGTATAGAGCAAGCTGATTACAACAGTGTTTTAGAGGCAAGATTGTTGCTTAGCTTGGAAGAAGACGATTCATTTATATACATAGTAGACGAAAAAGCCTCACAACTGCTTTTAGACCTCGACTACTGCGACGAAATGTACCTTAATGCAGAGGAGTTGGGTGTCGGTGGCGTTGACGGTCTTAAAGACCAAAAAGGTGTCTGCTACGGAATACCGCTTAAGGAAAGCAGCATTTTAAAGAAACACAACATAAACGGCGATGGTTTATACATAATTTTACGAAAAAATTTCAAGGACGACGAGCTTTCAAACAAAGCTTTTGAGTGTTCCTTAAAATTAGTTGAGGAGCTGATAAAATAATGGCAACACAGGTTTTGGAGCCTATCACTGCCGAATACGAGCTTTTTTCGCAATATAAAAATACAAAAGATAAAACAGTGCGCGACAGAATTGTGGAAAATTATATATACATAGCCGAAATACTTTCCAGAAGATTTATAAACCGCGGCATTGAATATGATGACATATATCAGGTTGCCTGCATTGGTTTGCTGAATGCGGTTGAGAGATTTGACCCCGACAGAGGTGTGAAATTTGCCACCTTTGCAACGCCGACGGTTTTTGGCGAAATACGTAAGTATTTCAGGGACAAGGGTAGCTTTATAAAAATACCGCGTCGGCTTTACGAGGTCTTTTACAGGGCAGAAAAAATAAAGCGTGCACAATCGGGAACAACAATATCAGAAATTGCCCGTATTCTTGATTTACCCGAAGAAACTGTCGAGGACGCATACAGAGCTGGGGGAATATCATTTATAAGCTCTTTGGAGAACGAAGCATTTGCCGACGGACACCTCACACTCTCAAACGTTATCGGTGAGGAGGATAACAACCTGCTTATGCTCGAAAACCGCGATTTTATCAAATACTGTATGAAAAAACTCGACGACGATGAGCGCGAATTTATAATTTTGAGATACTACAACGAAAAAAGTCAATCAGTTATTGCTAAGTATTTTGGTGTTTCGCAAATGCAGGTTTCGAGAATGGAAAAAAAGGTCTTAAAAAAGCTGAGAGATTTATACTTCAAAAATTAAATTTGTCTTAAAAATTTTATACAAAAGACGAAATTTAAAATAAACATTACATTTTGGGGCAAAATGTGTTTGTCCTAAAAAAGAAAGGATTTTAATTATGATTACACAAACAAAAAAGGAATTTATAGAATTTATGATGAGTGCCGACGTTCTTCGTTTTGGCTCATTCACAACCAAAAGCGGCAGAAATACACCGTATTTTGTTAACACAGGCAACTACAAAACAGGCGAGCAGATTGCAAAATTGGGTAAGTTTTATGCAACACTAATAAAGGAAACTGTAGGCGACGGTTTTGATGCAATGTTTGGTCCTGCATACAAGGGAATTCCGCTTGCAGCAGCAGGTGCAGCAGCACTATACAACGAGTTTGGCATAAACAAGCCATACTTCTTTAACCGTAAAGAAGAAAAAGACCACGGTGAAGGCGGCTCACTTGTAGGCTACAAGCCACAGGACGGTGATAAAATTATAATAATCGAAGACGTTATTACAGCAGGTACTGCAGTGCGCGAAACAATGCCCGTTGTATTGGGTGCAGCAGATGTATCCGTCAGTGATATGTTCATCTCCGTAAATCGTTGCGAAGTTGGTGCAACAGAGGGTAAAACTGCCATCACAGAGGTAATGGAGGAGTTTGGAATAAAGGTACACGCACTTGTAACTGTACAGGATATTTACGAATACTTAAAAGAAAGTGGGAAATATAACGAGGTACTTGCCCCGATGGAAGAGTATATGGCAAAGTACTGCGTTTTTTAAGATATGCGAAAACTTTTAAAAATAACGCTTTTAATATTATTTGTTGCGGCCATCATAAACTTTTTCTGGGACAACACAAACGACGCTTCCGACTACGTTGTAACTCCGTCGGATGAAACTAACATATCAAGCCAAAAGGACGACGAAAACAAGGTTTATACCATAAGCTCGGAGGATATATTCGAAAGCAAAAAAGAGAGGTTTGTTGCGCACAGAGGTTTTTCGGACCACGCACCCGAGAACAGTATTCCGTCATTTGAGCGGGCGGGCAAGGCAGGCTTTTGGGGAATAGAAACCGATATTATAGAGTCGGCAGACGGTGTTTTTATGTGTATGCACGACGAAACTCTCGACCGTACTACAACAGGCACGGGCGAGCTTAACGACTACACATACAGCGAGCTTATGAAATTTCATATAGATTTCGGAAATGACGTAAGCGCTTTCGAAACACTAAAAATTCCTACAATGATTGAATTTTTGAATAATTGCGTAATATATGATTGTGTGCCCGTAATAGAAATAAAAGAGATTACCGACTATGAGGGTTTTTTAGAAACCATAAAAAACAGTGGCTTATATAAACGGTGCATTATAACAGGCGGTCTTGACGACTTAAAGGCAATTCGCGCTCTTGATAAAGAGGTGCTTGTAATGCTTGTTGCATATGCAACATTGGACTATTCTGCATACGAGCCGCTTCTACCTCATCTTGGCGAAAATTCGGGAATACTACTTAACGCACCACTGATAACAAAAGAGGTTGCCACCGACCTGCACCAAAGGGGTTATCGCATAGGTGCATGGACACTCGATACTCCCGACGATGCAAGAAAATATATAAGTCTTGGAGCAGATTTTGTGGTAACAAACAACATTCCGGGACTTAACCATATGATTAACGAAAACGAGTAACAATAGCAACAATTGTAGGGACCGGCGTCCTCGACGGTCCGAAAAATAACAAGAACATACAGTTGATTATAAACACAGTTTTAATCATATATGTTTGTAATCAAACGAAAGGGGATTTTAACCATAAAAATGGAATTATGTGCAAAATGCAAAAAGAATGTGGCTGTTCTGTTTATAACAAAAATGGAGGGCGACAAAACAACAAATGAGGGACTTTGCCTTTCGTGCGCAAAGAAGCTGGGAATTGCACCTCTTAATAATATGATAGAAAGTCTTGGTATTAACGAAGAGGAAATGGAAGCAATGAATGCCCAGATGGCAGAATTTATGGAAAATATGGAAGACTCGGATATGGATATGGACCAAATGCTTCAAGGTCTATCCGAAAACGGTGCAGATGCACTTAACCCATTCTCCGACAACGAGGAGGGCGGTGCACACACAGGCTCATTGTCCGATTTTATGAAGGGCGCATTCTCCAATATGCCGCTTATGTTTGGTATGCAAAAAGGCGACAAGGATAAGGGTGAGGAAAACACCGTACAGGAAAAAACAACACAAAAGGAAAACAAAGACGATAAAAAGAGCAAAAAACCCAAAAAGGCAAAAATGCTCGATACTTATGGCACAAACCTTACCGCAAAGGCAGCTGAGGGCAAGGTAGACAGAGTAGTAAACCGAAACAAAGAAATAGAAAGAGTTGTACAAATCTTAAACAGACGTTCCAAAAACAACCCCGTTCTTCTTGGCGAGCCGGGCGTTGGTAAAACTGCAGTAGCAGAGGGACTTGCCTGCAGAATTGTAGAACAGCAGGTACCGCCAAAACTTTTTGACTATCAGCTCTATCTTATAGATTTTACTGCCCTTGTTGCAGGAACACAGTTTCGTGGACAGTTCGAGGCGCGTCTTAAAAGTCTTTTAAAAGAAGCAGAGGATATCGGAAAGGTCATTCTTGTAATAGACGAAATCCATAACATTGTTGCCGCAGGCGATGCCGAGGGTGCAATGAGCGCGGCAAATATCTTAAAGCCCGCCCTTGCCCGCGGTGAAATTCAGATTATTGGTGCAACAACACTTAACGAATACCGCAAGCATATCGAAAAGGATACAGCGCTTGAAAGACGTTTCCAACCCGTTTTAATTGACGAACCGTCAGTTGAGGAAAGCATAGAGATTTTACAGGGAATAAAGGACTACTACGAAACATATCACCACGTAAAAATCAGCGACAAAATCATAGAAATGGCAGTAAAGCTCTCGGAGAGATATATCACCGACCGCTTTTTGCCCGATAAGGCAATAGACGTTATAGACGAGGCAGGCTCACGCGTAAACCTCAATAATAGGGCGCTCTACGATGCAAAGCTTCTTGAGGAAAATATTCTTGGTGCAAATTTACAAATAGAAGAAGCAACCGAAAAGGCAGATTTTGAGGCGGTTGCAAATCTTAAATCCGAGGTACTAAGACTCGAAGAAAAGCTAAATAAAGCAAAAGAGGAGTCAGCAAAATCCGAAATCACATTTGATGATATTGCTGCAGTAATAGAAAGCTGGACAAAAATCCCCGTTCACCGACTAACTGAGGACGAAACAAAACGTCTTTTAGAGCTTGAGGATAGAATTCACGAAAGAGTAATAGGTCAGGACGAGGCAGTGGGTGCAGTGTCAAGAGCAATAAGACGCGGCAGAGCAGATATAACAACAAAAAAACGTCCCGTTTCGTTCATTTTTGCAGGACCGACAGGCGTGGGAAAAACCGAGCTTGTGAAAACCATTGCAGAGGTAATGTTCAACAACGAGGAAGCTCTTATAAGAATAGATATGTCTGAGTATATGGAAAAACACTCCGTATCAAAGCTTATCGGTTCACCTCCTGGCTATGTCGGCTACGACGATGCAGGTCAGCTTACCGAAAAGGTACGCCGAAATCCCTACTCGGTAATATTGCTAGATGAAATAGAAAAGGCGCATCCCGAGGTATTTAATCTCTTTCTGCAGATTTTAGATGACGGACGAATTTCCGATAGCCACGGTAAAATCATAAACTTCGAAAACACAATAATTATTATGACAACAAATGCCGGCTCGGAGTTCCGTTCGAGTGCACCAGGTTTTATGTCCGATAGCGAGATAACTCTTGCCGATAACGTTCAAAAGAGCTTAAAGCAGTTCTTTAAGCCTGAGTTCATCAACAGAATAGACGAAATTGTAACCTTTAAGCCGCTAAAGAAAGGGGAGCTCAGAAAGATTATAGACCTTTTACTTAAGGATATAACCCAAAAACTTGGCGAAAAAGGGGCAACACTTGAAGTTACCGACGCGGCAAAGGAAATTATTCTCCAAAAGGGCTACGACGTAAAATACGGTGCAAGACCTCTTAAGCGTGCAATACAAAGCACCCTCGAGGACTCGCTCGCAAAGCTGTCGCTCACCGGAAAAATCACCGAGGGCGCAAAGCTCTGTGCCGATGATGAGGATGGCAAAATTGTAATTAATATTCTTTAAGGATTAACATTAAAAATATGAACAGGTCGTATATCAGTGTAATTGTATGTTGATAGCGGCCTGTTTTTTGCATTAAAGGTATGCGCCGCAACAAGAATAGTCTCGGGAGTTCGGTTACCCACATCAGTTACAACGGGTGTGTGGTCAAAACCCTCATTGTATGTGAATTTTAACTGTATTATATCTCCTGCCTCAATCTCGCTAAGGGGCACAACCACACCCTGAGGTCCGCTTGAATTGTTATTTACAAGAAATCGGTATAGCTCATTCACTCCTGTCCACGACGGAGTACGGTCGTTTACGCTGATGTAATACCACCCAAAAACGGGAGTATAATTCATCACACCGCTTCCCGCATAAATACACTGCGATGCAAAGTTTGTGCAATCACCGCCGATATTTTCAAAATTATAAAAAGCAGGGTTTGGCGATAAGGCATATCGGTTTGCGTAGCTAACCGCTAAGGCTCTGTTATATTCCATATTTTTCACACTCCTTTTTATATCATATGCAAAACGGCATACAAAAGGGATAAAAATCCTCATAAAACCTTGACATAACGATGATTTTGTGATAGAATGATTGTAACTGTAATAATATTCGGACTGTGAACGTGTGTAAGTAGCATTTGTTTATCACAAAAGAGAGCGGATACCTTGGCTGTGAGTATCTGCGGTGATGGCAAAGTGGTGAATTTCAGCACGGGAGTCTTTTGCGAAAGCCTTAAAACCAAGGGGTATAAGCAAAGTGTAGGCACAACACGAAGCAAAGTGCAAAAGAGTGCAGGGCTGAGGCTCTGAAATTGGGTGGTACCGCGGATTTTTAACCCGTCCCTTTACGGAGGGTTTTTTTTGTTTAAAAATACCCCAATAATATACCGAAAGGATTTAGATTTATGTTAGAAAAAACAACCATGCTAAAACAAGAATTTTCTAAAAAGCTTGCTACGGCAAAATCATCTGCCGATGCAGAAAACTTAAGAGTAGAATTTCTTGGTAAAAAAGGCTCAGTTTCAAACCTGATGAGCGAGCTTAAAAATGTTCCCAACGAACAGAAAAAGGAAGCAGGTCAGATTATAAACGACCTCAAAAAATTCATAAACGATGAGCTTATTTCGCTTGCAAAACGTCTTGAAGAACAAGAGGAGCAAGCAATGATTGACGCCGCAGAAAGCTATGACGATTCTCTTCCGCCATCAGACAACTCCGGCTCATATCACCCTATAACACTTGTTCAGCGTGAGCTTGAGGATATATTCTTAAGCATGGGCTTTAATATTGAAGATTACGTAGAAATTGTTGACGATTATCATTGCTTTGAGGCTTTAAATATTCCAAAGCACCACCCTGCAAGAGATATGCAGGACACATATTATCTCTCAAACGGTCAGCTTTTAAAAACACACACATCGGCGGCGCAAAATGCAATTATGAAGAAGTATGGTGCACCACTACGTGCAATATTCCCGGGACGTTGCTTCCGTAACGAGTCAACAGATGCGTGCCACGAAAATACATTCTTCCAGATGGAAGGAATTATGATAGATAAGGATATTTCAATATCCAACCTGATATACTTTATGAAAACAATGCTTTCGGAGGTATTCAAAAAGGACATAAACGTACGATTAAGACCGGGATTTTTCCCATTTGTCGAGCCTGGCTTTGAGCTTGATATAGAATGTCTTATCTGCGGCGGCGAGGGTTGTCCCTCATGTAAAAACAGTGGTTGGCTTGAACTTTGCCCCTGCGGTATGATTCACCCCAACGTTTTAAAGCACGGTGGTATCGACCCCGAAGAATACACCGGCTTTGCTTTTGGTCTTGGCTTAACAAGACTTGCTATGATGAAGTATGGTATAAAGGATATCAGAACATTTAACAGTGGAAGTATAAAAGCACTAAAGCAATTCAAGAACAAATAAGGTTTTTCAAAAATTGCGCATCTCACCATTTTTTGTTTGGGGCGGTATTTTCATACAGCACCCAAACTGCAAAACGGCAATCTGCACAATTTTTGAGAAAACCTGCGGATATGAATATTTGTTAAACAAACAATGAAAGGAATATAAAAAATGCTCGTTTCAATGAACTGGATAAACGACTATGTTGATTTATCAAACGAAAATATAGAAGATTTAATACACCGTTTTACACTTTCAACTGCTGAGGTTGAAGATATTATATACAAAGGCGCAGATATATCGGGAGTTGTAGCGGCAAAGATTTTATCTGTCGAAAACCATCCCGAATCAAAAAAGCTTCATCTTTTAAAGGTAGATGCAGGCGATAGAATATACGACTGCGTGTGCGGTGCGCCAAACGTAAGAGAGGGAATGATAGTTGCATTTGCAAAATGCGGTGGCAAGGTCAGCGGTATGGAAATCGGCAAGGCAATGCTTGCGGGCTATCCGTCTGAGGGTATGTGTTGCTCCGAAAAAGAACTCGGAATAAGCGAGGACCATAGTGGTCTTATGGAGCTTTGCGGGGACACTAAACTTGGCACAGACATAAAAGAAATATTCCCTATAGACGATATAATCTTTGAGGTAGACAACAAATCACTAACAAACCGTCCTGACCTTTGGGGACACTACGGCATTGCAAGAGAGTTCTCAGCACTTACAGGCAGGGAGTTAAAGCCGCTAAAGCTTGGCAACAGTGATGAGGGACACAAAAACAAAATCCCCGTTGAAGTTAAAAGAGACGATTTGGTTTACAGATACTCATGCATAAAGATGGATAATATCACAAAGAACGTATCACCTGCCCACATAAAAATTCGTCTTACCTATTGCGGAATGAGACCTATAAACTTACTCGCTGACGTAACCAACTACATTATGCTGGAACTCGGTCAGCCAACTCACGCATTTGACGCAACAAAGATAGATAAAATAGTTATAGATACACCAAAAGCAGAGTGTGAATTCGAAACACTTGACGGTACAAAACGTGAGATTGATACAAACACACTTCTTATCCACAATAACGACACCCCCGTTGCTATTGCAGGTATTATGGGCGGTCTTGATTCCGAAATTGTGGATAACACAACCTCGGTTGTTTTGGAGAGTGCAAACTTTGACGGTGTAAGTGTAAGAAAATCCTCAACAAAGCTTGGTCTAAGAACAGATGCAAGTATGAGATACGAAAAAATCCTCGACCCCGAGCTTACTATTGCGGCAGTGGAGAGATTTATCTATCTTGTAAAGAGTATTGACGAGGGTGCAGTTGTAGCATCAGCACTAACAGATGAATATGTAAAGAAATACCCTGTTATTAATCTTACAATAGACAAGGATTATGTAGATAAATACACAGGAATAGACATAAGCGACGAAAAAATCGTAACCACACTCAAAGCACTTGGCTTTAAGTGTGAGCACACAGGTAATGAGTTCAAGGTTGAAGTACCGTCATGGCGAGCAACAAAGGACGTTACAATAAAAGCAGACCTTATAGAAGAAATAACAAGAATTTACGGTTACGATAACTTCGAAATAAAGACAACTAAAAGTGCCCTTAAGCCGATAAGACAAAGTATGACAAAGTCGGACGAGGCACAGGTTAAGGATATTTTAGTAAAGAAATTCGGTATGCACGAGGTACATTCATACATCTGGTATGACGGTAAAAAGATGAAAAAGCTCGGTCTTGACATCGACGAAAACGTGCGCATACTAAATATCGCAACACCCGAAAACGGAACACTAAGAAGTACAATGCTTCCTACACTTCTTGGCTTTGCTTATGATAACAGAACATTTGCAAAGGACTTCGGAATTTTCGAGGTAGGTCGTGTTGTAGAGGGTATAAAAAAGAATGGCGAATGTAACGAAAAGAAAAAGCTCGGTATTGTAATGTTCTCAAAAGAGGATAGTGAAAAAACACTCTACTTTAAGGCTTTAGACGTTGTAAGATGCCTGTTTGACTATATCAAGCACGGTGCGGTTACATTTGCAAAAACGGATGTTTCATTTAATTGGCAACATCCAAAGAACACATCAGATATTCTGTATGATGGTGTAAAGGTTGGTACAATAAACACAATGCACCCCAAAAATCTTGCAAAGATAGACAAGAACAGCGCAGTTGTTTGTATCGAAATCGACCTTGTAAGTATGGAAGCGGCGGAGATTAAGGCAGTTGAATTTGCAGAGCCATCAAAGTTCCCGTCAATAGACTACGACCTGTCGTTCGTAATAAACGACTCAATAAGATACGAGCAGATAGCAAAAGCATGGGAAAGCCAGAATGCACAAGCACTTTCAAACGTTCAGGTTATTGACCTTTACGAAGCTGACGGAGTAAAGAGTATGGCAGTAAGACTCACATTCTCATCAGACGAGAGAACACTTTCTATGGAAGAAGTACAACCCCTTGTTGATAAGGCAGTGGAAAGCCTTGCCGCCATGGGCGTAACATTAAAATCGAAAGGATAATTATATGGACTTAGAGCTTAAAGAAATTGAAAAAGCAGTCAAACGTCTGGAAAACACAATCCACAAGACTGATATAGAAAAATCCACCACCTTTTCACAAATGACGGGTGGAGAAATCTACCTAAAATACGAAAACCAGCAAAAAACGGGCTCGTTCAAATTAAGAGGAGCTTTAAACAAAATTGCAGCTCTTATGGAGCGCGGCGAGATAAAGGCGGCGGTTGCATCAAGCGCGGGCAATCATGCGCAGGGTGTGGCATATGCGTCAAAGATATTTAATATCCCTGCAACAATATGTATGCCAAAGTCCACACCTATCGCAAAGGTAAGTGCAACACAAGGTTATGGTGCAAAGGTTGTATTGCACGGTGATTGCTACGACGACGCATACAACAAAGCAGTAGAAATTCAGGAAAAAGAGGGCGCAACATTCCTGCATCCATACGATGATATCGAGGTAATGGCGGGTCAGGGTACAATAGGTATCGAAATTTTGGAATCACTGCCGACCGTTGATATGGTAATAGTTCCCGCAGGTGGCGGCGGCTTGCTTGCAGGAGTAGCGGCGTGCATAAAGCAGATTAACCCAAGAGTGCAGATAGTGGGTGTTCAGGCAGAGGGCGCAAATGCAATAGCGCAGTCCTTTGCAAAAAAGGAATACACCACAACCCAAACCTCATCAACTATTGCCGACGGTATCTCGGTAAAAGCACCGGGCCACAAGACAATCGAAATCATCAACAAGTATGCAGACGACGTTGTTACAGTTACCGACTCTGAAATCAGCTCTGCAATACTGCTTTTACTCGAAAGAAACAAACAGGTTGTTGAGCCTGCGGGCGCAACACCGCTTGCGGCAGTATTAAACGGCAAGGTTGACGTTAAGGATAAAAAGGTATTGTGCCTTATGTCAGGCGGTAATATAGACGTTAGCTTTATTCAGAGAATTATAGATATGGGTCTTGTTTCGAGAAGAAGAAAGCTGAAGTTCAAAACAAAGCTTTTGGATATTCCAGGCTCTTTAACACATCTTTCGAGTGTATTGGCAAATGCAAATGCAAACGTTACAATGGTGCAGTACGACCGCTTCAGCGAGGAGCTTGACCCCAACGAAACCATAATACATATCGGTTGCGACGTTGGCGGCGAGGAGCACGGTCAAAAGGTTATGCAAAAGCTAAGAGACAGTGGCTACAGTCCTGTTATGGAATAAAACATATAAAAATCACAACTAAGAAAGGAGAAACTCAAATGATTACAAAGAATATAATCGAAATAATTCACGAAACAGCATCAATTCAACGTTGGAACGACCACATTCGTCCCTGGACAGGTTTTACCGAGATTGACAAACAGGCACACAAAATGTTTTATGCCTACGTTCTTGCAAAGTGCGAGGGCGAAAATGTCGATATGCAAAAGCTTGTTGAGGGTGGAATATTTGAGTTTTTTCACCGTTCAATCCTGACGGACATAAAACCCCCCATCTACCATCAGCTTGTAAAAGAAAAGGGCGAGCAGATTGATGAGTGGGTATTGGCAGAGCTTAGTGAAGATTTGAGTAAGATTGGCGGTGGCTTTTTTGAGAGAATGAAAAAGTATTTCCGCGAAAAAGACTACAGCGCATTAGAAAAGAAAATTTTAAAAGCCGCACATTATCAGGCAAGCGGTTGGGAATTCGAAATAATATATAGTATGAACCATGCCACATATGGCATAGAACAGGTTAAGCAGGAGATGCGCGCAGGCCTTGCCTCGTGCGATACTTTTGATGGTTACAGAGTGTTTTCGGGAAGTAAATATCTTCAGGATTTCCTTTCGCTTATAGGCAAATTAAGATATCAGCAAAGATGGGCAAAGGCAGTAAGAATGCCGGCAACCTTTGTTATGGGACATATGCTTGTTGTTGCGATTTTATCATATTTCACAACGCTCGAAACAGGTACGCCTTGTTCTCAAAGACTGGTTAATAACTTCTTTGCAGGTCTTTTCCACGATTTAGCAGAAGTTCTTACACGTGATATTGTTTCGCCCGTAAAAGCCTCGGTAAAAGGCTTGGGACACATAATAAGCGAAATCGAAGCCGAGCAGATGGAAAAGGTAATATATCCGCTTCTTCCGCCATCATGGCACGACGAAATCAGATATTTCACAACAGATGAATTCGACTCCAAGATAATATTAAATAACGAGGTAAAAACAATAACCTCCGATGAAATAAACAAAACCTATAACGACAACTACTTCAACCCCATAGACGGACAAATAATCCGCGCGTGCGACCACCTGAGTGCGTATATCGAGGCATATCTGTCAATAAGCTACGGTATAAAATCCGAGCAGATAACGGGCGGATACACTCAGCTTGGCCCAAAATACGAGGGCAAGGTAATAGGCGGCGTGGACTTTGGCGCAATGTTTGACTATTTTAAGCTATGAAGAAGTTTCAACAAATAAAAACCTTTGAGCAAGCAAAGGAAAAAGCACTGCGCTTATTGGAATTTAGAGCACATTCCGAAAGAGAAATTAAAGAAAAGCTTAAAATGCGCGGTGCAGATGATGAAATAATTGCAGAGGTGCTCAAATTTTGCCGCAATTACGGATTTGTAAATGATGCAGATTTTGCAAAGCGAAAGGCAAAGGATTTATACCATCTCAAAAAATACGGAAAGCGAAGAATAGAGCAGGAGCTTAAAATAAAAGGAATTTCTTCTGATTTAATTTATGAGGCACTCGGCGAAATAGACTTCGAAGAAAATGACTTAGATGCCTTAATAAGAAAAAAACTTGCTCATAACTTCGAAAAAAAGAACATTGATAAATGTATACGTTATTTTATATACCGAGGTTACGACTTTTCGGAGATAAAATCGTGTATAGACACTATAACGACGGAGGAAGGATATGACCTATAATATTGGTATGGTTTCGCTTGGCTGTGCAAAAAATCAGACCGATGCGGAAATTATGTTGGGGCTGCTCTCGCAAGACGGATATGCCATTGTAGAAAATCCGTCGGAGGCAGATATAATAATTGTAAACACCTGTGGTTTTATCGAATCGGCAAAGCAGGAGTCGATAAATGCAATTTTAGAAATGGCGCAGTATAAACAAGAAAGGTGTAAGCTACTGATTGCAACAGGTTGTCTTGCGGAGAGATATGCTGATGATATATCAAAAGAACTGCCCGAGGTAGATGCAATCGTTGGTACGGGGGATTTTGACAGTATCTGTAAAGTAATAAAAGACGCGCTCAAAGGTGAAAAACCCATCATCTGCGGAAACAAGGACAGAACTCCCGATGATAATTTACCAAGAATTTTAACAACACCCTCATACAGTGCATATTTGAAGATTGCAGACGGTTGCGACAATAATTGCACATACTGTGCAATTCCTAAAATAAGAGGTAAATACAGAAGCAGAACAAAGGAAAATATTATTGCAGAGGCAAAGGCGCTTGCCCAAAACGGCGTAAAGGAAATTATCCTCATTGCTCAGGACACCACGAGATACGGAATAGACCTTTACGGTAAATACTGCCTTGATGAGTTGTTAGAAGAGCTAGTAAAAATAGATGGCATTCATTGGATAAGAGTGCATTATTACTATGCCGAGGCAATAACAAAAGAGCTTATTGATACTATGGCAAAGCACGATAAAATATGCAAGTATATAGATATGCCAATTCAGCACGCAAACGACGATATTCTAAGACGTATGGCGCGCAGAACAAACAAAGCGCAGATGTTGGAAAAAATCAACTACATTCGTGAAAAAATGCCCTCTGCAGTTATAAGAACGTCAATAATTGTAGGCTTTCCCGGAGAGAGCGAGGAGCAGTTTGAGGAGCTTTGTGAGTTTGTAAGGGAAGTTAAATTCGACAGAATGGGTGTTTTTGCCTATTCACAGGAGGAGGACACCGCCGCTGCAAACTTTGAGGGTCAGCTTAATGATAAAACCAAACAAGCAAGACTTGATAAGCTTATGAAAATCCAACAGGAGATTTCGCTTGCACTCAACAAGGAGAAAATCGGCAAAAAAACAGAAGTTCTTGTTGAGGGTTATGACGAGGATAACTATCTGTTTTATGGCAGAAGCGAAGGAGATAGTATAGAAGTAGACGGACTTGTGTACTTTGCAACAGAAAACGAGGTTGAAGCAGGAGATTTCATTACTGTTGAAGTACTAAATGTTGACGAATACGACTTGGTGGGAAAGGGAGTTTAATATGAATACAGCAAATAAACTAACAATATTACGTATAATTTTAGTTCCTATATTTATGATTTTTGCACTTTTAGACGGGACATCAATGCATTTTATTGGTTTGGCAATATTTGTAATTGCCTCAATTACCGACCATCTTGACGGACAAATTGCCCGCAAGTGTAACCAGATAACAAACTTTGGCAAGTTTATGGACCCCCTGGCAGATAAAATGCTAACAACGGCAGCATTTTTGGTGTTTATGGAGCAGGGAATAATAAATTCGTGGGCAATACTCATAATTCTTGTTCGTGAGTTTGTAGTTTCGGGTATTCGTCTTAGTGCCGCAAGCGAGGGAAATGTAATTGCTGCGTCGTTCTGGGGCAAGTTCAAGACGGTATCGCAGATGGTTGCAATTATTGTTACAATGCTCCTTACAAACCTTGCATTTATTCCGCAAGTTACGGGTTATGTAATATCGGCAATATGTATCTGGATAAGCATAGTATTCACCGTGATTTCGGGAGTGGAATATGCAGCAAAAAATATAAACTGTATAAAGATGAAATAAATACATAAAAGGGAGAATGGCAATGAATATAAAGTTTGACGAAAAAGGACTTGTGAGTGCAGTTGTTCAGCATGCGAAAACAAACGAGGTTTTGATGGTCGCGTATATGAACAAAGAAACTCTTGATATGACAATAAATACTAAAAAAGCAACATTCTGGTCAAGAAGCAGACAAGAGGTATGGGTTAAGGGTGCAACCTCAGGTAACTATCTTAATGTAGAAGAAATTCTTGTTGACTGCGATGAGGACTGCCTTTTAATAAAAGTAATCCCCGAAGGTCCTGCCTGCCACACAGGCAAGAGAACATGCTTTTACCGCGCACTTAAGGGCGGCGAGCTAAAGGAAATAGAGCTAACAGACGATTTATCGTACATATTTAAAGAGGAAGAAAAAACCGTAATAGACAGAAAAAAAGAGCCACAAGATGGCAGCTATACAAATTATCTGTTCGAAAAAGGCGACGATAAAATACTAAAGAAAGTGGGCGAGGAAGCCGCTGAAGTAGTTATTGCCGGCAAAAACCGCGACAAAGACGAAATCAAATACGAGGTTGCTGATTTAATGTATCACCTTAGTGTTATGCTTGTTCATAATGATATGACATGGAATGATATATACGAAGAAATGAAAAAGAGGCGTTAAGCCTCTTTTTCATTTATTTGCAAGTTCTGAAAATCTTTGTACAAATCTTGAATACTTACCCTTTGATTTTTCTTTGAATTCAATACCCAAACGTTTCATTTCATCTAATAGCTCAACGGGACACTCGCCCTCGAATTCTATCTCTATTTCGAAGTCTTGTGTATCAAGATATGTTGTATAGTCAAGGCATATTTCGGTGGTGTTATTCCACATAAGAGAGTATCTTTTTGTTGTGGCACTACCTATTAAATACACATCGCCTGCGTTAACGCCTGTTAATCCAAAAACTGTTACTTCGTCAAAAAAGTCGGGAGCATTTTCCAGTTCTCTTTCATATTCCTCGCAAATCTGCAGAGGACTATTGGAGTTAGTATGTTTTTTTATCTGTAATTTAAATACATTGTCAATTTCGCGTACACGAAAGGTTATTCCATTCTGCTTTAAAATGGGAGTAAGCGCGCGGTAGTAGTGGTTGGTCTGAGTAATAACTCTGTCCCATTTATAATTATTTTTTATTTTTTCAAAAAGCTCTTCGGTAATAATACATTTAAGTTCAGTTTCAAGCATTTTTCTTTCCTTTCAGTAACAAAATAATAAGTGTAATAACGCCTAGAAGTACAATTGTTCCCCCTGGTCGTAAATCGAGGTAGAATGAAAGCACCAAGCCAATAACAGTGAAAGCAAGTGCAAACACTATTGATATTTTAAGCATAGACGAATAGCTTTTTGCAACGGTCATAGCACACGCGACGGGAATTACCAAAAGTGATGATACCATAAGCGCACCCACTGCACGCGATGCCGCCGCAACGGTGAGCGCAGTTAAGAGCATAATTACAAAATTAATTGCCTTAACGGGCATTCCCGAAATAAGTGCCGCCTCCTCATCAAATGCAATAAAAAACAGTTCTTTATGCAACAGACGCGAAACTATTACAACAATTATGCCAAGTATCAATGTTATGTAAAGCTCAAAATCTGAGATAGAAACTATTGAGCCAAACAAAAATCCGTTCAAATCCGAAGCGCTTTTTACAAAGCCCGAAAGCACAGCGCTAAGACCAATTCCTGCGGACATTACAACAACACTTGCAATTTCCGAATAGGATTTTAAAAGCTTTCTTAACCACTCTATACCCAAAACCGCTATAACAGAAAACACAACTGCGCCAAGAATGGGATTAATGTTAAGAAGAAGACCTGTGCAAATTCCCGCAAGTGCAAAGTGCGAGGTTGCATCGCCTATTGAGCTTAGCCGTTTTAAAACAACACTTGCACCAATGCAGGGAGTAATTATTGCAATCATAATAGCAACTATAAAGGCTTTTATCATAAACGAATACGAAAAAATATCAATCATGATGGTGCGCTCTCCTTCCTGCATATATTTCATTTACCTGCTCGAGAGAAAGCTCGTTTCGGTGCAAAAACTCACCGTTACCGTGTGAGCAGAAAATCAACAGACTTGATGCGGCGCGCACAAGAGATGGAGTGTCGTGATTAGTCATAACTATTGTAATTGAGCTTTTGTTAAGCTCACCAATGAGCGACATTATTTCTTCTGCACTCGGAGCGTCAATTCCCACAACAGGCTCGTCCATTAAAATAAGGCGTGGCTTGCTAATAAGTGCGCGCGCAATAAAAACTCTCTGTTGCTGACCGCCCGAGAGCTTGCCTATGAGCTTATCGGCAAATTCTAACATTCCCACCTGCTCCAAAACCTCGTCGCATAGCGTGTAGTCCTCTTTGGTGTATCTTTTAAACAAGCCTCTTTTTGAATACAAATTTGCCATAACAACTTCACGTACAGTTGCGGGAAATGCGGTGTTAAAGGAGTTGGCTTTTTGAGAAACATAGCCTATTTTATCTCGTGCTATACCGTTCTTTATGTCTGTACCAAAAAGAGAAACAGAGCCGCTCTGCATTGGCAGCATACCAAGGATTAGCTTTATAAGCGTGGATTTTCCTGCTCCGTTTGTGCCTATAATACCCAAAAAATCCCCCTCATCAAGCGAGAAGTTTACATTTCTCAGGATTGGTGTTTCATTGTCTGCATATTTAAATGATAAATCGCTGACCTTGAGTATTTCCATTTGTTTTTCTCCAATTTGATTACTTAATAATTGAGTTTAAAATTGTATTTATATTTTGTTCCATAGCCTTAAAGTATCCGCCATTTTCGTTATTAACCTCTAACGAGTCGAGGTAAAGAATTTGCGCGCCAACCTCGTTTGCTACGCTTTGTGCCGATTTGGCAGTTTCGTTTGGCGAAACAAATATATACTTAATGTTATTTTCTTTGGCATAATCTATAATCCTTGCCATCTGTGCAGCGGTGGGGTCGCCCTTACCGTGTATGCCTTCAATAGAAAGCTGCTCAATGCCGAGTAAATCTAAAAGATGTGCATATGCACCGTGTGCAGTTATTATTGTATGTGAGTCTGTTTTTTGCCTTGAGTCTGTAATTTGTTGTTTTAGAAAATTACATTTTTCCTGTGCCAATTTTAAGTTTGCAATATAAAAATCACTGTTACCTTCGTCTATTTTACAAAGTGCAGTGCAAATCTGCTCCATTTGTGAGATGGCAATGTCGGGATTAAGCCATATGTGCGGGTCGTGCTCGCTATCTAAATCAACATTACCGTTTGCTTTGAGGACATAACACCCCGACGCTTTTGCGCTATCGCTGATATCCTCTGCCCAGCTATCAACACCGCCACTGTATATGAACAAATCGCTCTTTGAAAGCTTTGCCATTTGTGCGGCACTTGTTTCGAAATCGTGTGGCTCGCCGTTTTTGGCAAGGTTTGTAATATCAATCTTGTCGCCACCAATTTCTTTTGCAAAATCCTCGAGGACATAAAAAGACACAAACACCTGCGGTTTGTTGCTTTGCTCCTGTGTACACGACACTAAAAGAGAAAGAACAAAAAATATTGATAGAATGAGTAAGAGTATTTTTTTCATTTTTTAGTTCCTTTCTTTTAACGGGAGGAGCAAGCCCCTCCCCTACGGGTGTGGTTATTTTGCGCGGGAGGGCACGGAGTCCCTCCCCTACATAAAATGGCAAGATGGGCAATTTTATTCGGACGACTATTTAGTATCAAACCAAGAGCGACCTTCCGCCATATCTATGGTTAATGGTACGCTAAGCTCCATTGCGCCCTCCATTTCTTCTTTAAGGATAGCCTTTACCTTTTCCACCCCGTCAAGTGATGCTTCTACAATAAGCTCGTCGTGCACCTGAAGAATAAGGCGCGATTTTAACCCCTCGTTAATAAGACGGTTATCAACCCTCACCATTGCAAGCTTAATAATATCAGCCGCACTGCCCTGAATTGGAGTATTCAGAGCAACTCTCTCGCCAAAGCTCCGTACCTGAAAATTTGATGATTTGAGTTCAGGAATGTACCTGACTCTGTTCATAAGAGTTGTTACCTTACCCTCATTTTTTGCCTGCTCTTTTATGCTATTCATATATTCCTTTACGCCGCTGTATTTTTCGAGATAACTGTTTATATACTCGTCTGCCATCTTAACACTTATTTTTAAGTCCTGAGAAAGCGAAAAGCTCCCCATACCGTAGACAATACCAAAATTAATTGCCTTTGCACTTCGTCTTTGTGCGGGAGTTACCTCGCTTACGGGGACATTAAACACGTTTGATGCAGTTACGGTGTGAATATCCTCGCCGCTTAAAAACGCATTTATCATATTTTCGTCGTTTGCGATAGATGCTAAAACTCTTAATTCTATTTGCGAGTAGTCGGCATCAACAAGCGTATAACCATCTTGTGCAACAAACATTTTACGTATCTGAGCGCCAAGCGCGGTACGAATAGGAATATTCTGCAAATTCGGCTCCGTTGAGGAAATTCTGCCTGTAGCGGTTACTGTCTGGTTAAAGACAGAATGTATGCGGTTTGTATCCTTGCTAATTAGCGGCAAGAGACCGTCGCAATAGGTGCTCTTTAATTTTGCAAGGTGTCGGTACTCTAAAATTTTACTTATAATGGGGTGTTTGTCCACAAGCTTTTCCAATACATTCACACTCGTGGAATATCCCGACTTTGTCTTTTTACCATTTTTTAAGCCGAGCTTAGTAAATAAAATCTCGCCAAGCTGTTTTGGGGAATTGATGTTAAATTCCTCGCCTGCATCCTTGTAAATTTCGTCAGTAAGAGTTTCGATTTGTCCGTTAAGAATTTGGGAGAAATCCGAAAGTGCAGCAGCGTCTACCAAAAATCCGCGAAGCTGCATATTTGCAAGCACACGCGCAAGCGGCAGTTCAACACTTCTATATAGCTCCTCCTGACCGTTTCTTAGAATGCGCTCCTTTAATTCCTTGTTTAAAAGGAAAAGTGCAGCCGCACTTTTTGCAAGATACTCGTCTGTTTTTTCGTCTTCGTCTTCGAAAAGCGAAAGCTGAGCCTGCTCATTATGCACAAGCTCTGTTTTTAAATATTCCATACACAGACGTTCTATTGTATATTCACTTTTTGACGGGTCTGCAAGATATGCACTTATGCACACGTCGTCAACAACATTTTCCAAATCAGTAATATCTTTTAAATTTATAATATCATTTTTAATATCAAAGCCAATAAGATTTTTGTGCGAAAAAAGCGCTTTTGCCGCATCTAAGAGGTCATTGCCTTTTAAAACGTAAGATACAACACCATCAGAAACACAAAGTGCAACGAGCTTATTATCACTGTTGTACTTTGTTATATATGCCATATTGTCGCACTCAGGCAATGTGTGCACATTCTGTATTTTAAGGTCCTTAAAAACGTCAACTCTTACCTCGGGAGCTTTTGTTGCCTCTATTTCAAATCGCTTTATAATTGAATTTAATTCAAGACTCTTTAAAAGAGTATAAAAATCGTCTGTGGCTTGCTCCTTTACCGAGGTAAAGGCACACGATTTAACGTCAAAATCAATAGGCACATTACGGTCTATTGTTGCAAGTGTTTTCGAAAGAAACGCACTTTCTTTTCCGTCTTTTAGTTTTTGGAGTGTAGCGCCTTTTTGTCCGCAGTTATCTATATTTTCGTATAATGCCTCAATAGAGCCATTATCTATAATAATTTTTGAGGCAGTTTTTTCGCCAATACCTTTAACACCTGGAATATTATCCGAAGCATCACCCATAAGAGCCTTTAAGTCTATAAACTGCTCGGGAGTTACACCGTACTTTTCAAAAACTGCATTTTTATCGTATATAACAGTTTCGTTAAAGCCCTGCTTTGTTACGGTAAGTACTACCTTTGTTTTTTCGGAGGCAAGCTGTAAATCATCTTTATCACCCGTTGCAATAAGGCACTCTATATCATTCTCCTCGCAAAGTCTTGATACTGTGCCTATTATATCGTCTGCCTCGTAGCCGGGGGTTTCAAAAAGGGGAATATTCATTTCCCTTACCATATCACGCGCAAGGGGCATTTGTGCAACAAGTCCCTCGGGCATTGGCTTTCGCTGTGCTTTGTAGCCATCGTATAGTTTATGACGAAATGTTGGCGCTTTTAAGTCGAATGCCGCACACACGTAGTCGGGGGTGTAGGTATCTATTAATTTTGCAAACATAGAAAGAAAGCCATAAATGGCATTTGTCTGTGTGCCATCGGAGGCACTTAGGTATCTGACACCGTAATATGCACGGTTTATTATACTGTTTGAATCGAGAATTAGTAATCTTTTCATTTATTAGCTCCTTTCGGGCCTGAGAGATTAATCTCTTATATATGCTTTTTTGTAGTAGTGGTGAGTGGTGTCGGTATCGTCGTCGTGAATTAACGACAATGCCTTTGCGGCACCCTTTACAACACAGTTTATAATATCGTCAGCTCTTTTTACTTTAACGCCTACTGACCCGGCAATACGTTCGTCAAGTCCCGAAATTATTGAGCCGCCGCCTGTTAAGAGAATTCCGTTATCTATTATATCGCGGTGCAGTTCGGGCGGGGTTTTTTCCAATACCTCGCGAATACGTTCGGTTATGTTATATACCAAATCATCAAAAATCGAATAAATATCGTTTGATGAAATGGTTACCGCCTGAGGCAGACCCCCAACAATGCTCACACCCTTGACGGTGCATATACTGTCCGAGTCGGAGGGTACAACAGTACCTATTTCGCGCTTTATCTTTTCGGCGCTGACATAGCCTATGTTAAGATTGTGCGTTTTTTTAGCATATCTTATAATTGCCTCGGTAAATTCATCGCCTGCAATTTTTAATGAGCGGCTTATAACAACACCGCCAAGCGCTATAACTGCAATATCGGTAGTGCCGCCGCCAATATCCACAACGAGCGAGCCATTGGGTTTGGAAATATCAATCCCTGCACCCAATGCCGCGGCAACGGGCTCTTCTATTATAAAAATATCCTTTGCGCCCACCTCGCGTGCCGCATCAATTACTGCGCGTTGCTCCACGTTGGTAACGCCTGAGGGCACGCACATCATAATACGCACTCTGCCGACACTTCGGGAGAGGATTTTTGCCAAAAACGCCTTAATCATCTCCATACAAAGAGTAAAGCTTGATATTACACCGTCGCTTAGTGGTCTCACAGCGTCAATAAAAGGCGGAGTCTTGCCAAGCATTTCCAATGCCTCGTGGCCGACTGCGCATACCTTGTTTTTTTTGTGATTTACCGCAATTACAGTAGGCTCGCTCAGGATTATTCCTTTGTTTTTAACATAGACCTGCATTGTTGCAGTGCCGAGGTCTATACTTATGTCGCTGCCAAACATACGCTATTCTCCAATCATTTTATGTTTATATTAAATAATTCCTGTGCATTCTTGTAGAATATATCATCCTTTTCTGCCTTCGAAAGAGGCAGAGCATTTATCATAGAAATTGTATCCGACGGATTTTCCCAGGGTGAATCCGTACCAAAAAGAATTTTTTTGCTCCCGTGCTTTGTTATTATCCGCATAATCTGCTCAGTGCTCATTTCGGACAGACAGTATGCGGTATCAAAGTAAAACGGTGTACCCACCAGAAATTCTTCAACCTCGTCCCAGTGTTGCCAGCTGCCCATATGCGCAAGAACAATTTTTTTGCCGCTTACGTAATTTAAAAGCTCTTTCAACATAGGCGGTGTGGAGTGTACGGGTAATTCAATGCCCACATCCTCGCCGGTGTGCAGATATACAATTAAATCAAGCTCCTCGCATTTTTTTAAAATACGTATGCTATCAGATGAATTTACATAAAACTGCTGATATTCGGGATGTAGCTTTATACCAGAAAGTCCAAGTTCCTTAACCTCGTAAAGCGTCGCCTCCCAATTTTCTTGCATGGGGTGAAGTGAGCCTAACGAATATATATTATCCACTCCGTTAATCTGTGCGGCAAAGGTGTTTATTGTATGCGACTGATGAGTATTTGTCGCAATCGGCAAAACGACAGAGGCGTCTATACCGTGCTCTGTCATTGATTTTTTTATTCCGTCTATTTTGCCATTGGTCTGCGGGATTGAATCTCTTTTCCAGACGCGTTTTGCATTTCCCGATAAAATTTCGAGAGTTTTTGTTGCAATTTTATCGGGAAAAATATGCGAGTGTGTATCTATAATCATAAGTTCTCCAAATAGTCAAATAATCTGTTTGTTGTAGCTATTGCCTGTTCGATGGTGTAGTATGCCCTGGGTGTAAATTCGTTCTGGTCGGTACCTGTCATAATACTGCTCTCGGTTACCCACTGAACATAGAATTTTGCCCACGCAGAAATGCGCCATGTATCGTTATATGCTAATGGCTTATCTGTGGCTATGTATGCAAACTTTTCTGCCACACGCGTTATAACTGCTGCCGCCTCCTCACGAGTGATTGCGCCCTCGGGGTCGAAGGTGGTTTCGCTCTTTCCCGAGATTATGCCAAGTGCATAGAGCATATCAATGGAGTCGCTTTTTTCTGCGCAATCCGAGAAAATGCCCTGTAAATATGCGCCTTTTTTATCCTGAACGTATCTGTCGAGGCTTGCATAGCCTGTGTAGACAGTTATAAGCTGACCTATTAAAATGCAGAATTCCTCTCTCGAAATATATGCACTGTAACGCTCAGCAACCTCATATGGCAAAAGCGACTTACTTGCCGAAGCCTGAACCTCGCTAATTGCCCACTTGGCAGATGGCAGCTTTAAAAAGTCGTGTACGGTTGCACGGTTAATAGTTGCACCATTGAGCTTGAGGGGGGTGTCCTTATACAGTGTATCAATATAAGTCAGAGCCACTGCGTCTTCTCCCTGAGCATTGTAGCATACGTAGTTATTATCACCATAAAGTCCGATTTGTACACCTGAGCCTATGTTATAGCTTACGGTGTCGGTTTTGGTTTTTAAATTGATTGCAGTACCACGAAACGGTGTAGGGTTTATTGTGCGGTGCAGCATAATATTGCACGACGAATAGTAAAAGTCGTTTATTTCTTCTCTCGTCAGCTCTATGTGCTTGTCGTCTTCAAAATTGCAGATGGTTGCACTTACTATCTCATCTGCGGCAAATATGCCTAAAGCATCTGCCATTGTCATAGTATCAGGCAGGTCTACCACATTGTATGCAAGCGCAGCTGACGATAGCGAAACAAGAGTAATGAATGATAGAAAAAGTGAAATAATTTTTTTCATAAAGTAAAGTCCTTTCACAAGTATCAGTTTTGTCATTCTGAACATATGAGGTATGAAAGAAAATTGTTCAGATTGCCGTTTTGAAGTTCGGGTGCTGTACGTTTGTACCGCCCCGAACGAAAAATGGTGAGATGGACAATTTTACTCATACCGTCTTCATTTATACGCAGTAGGGCATCAATACAACCCTCTCTCCATCAGGAGTCTCAACAAAAAACTCAATATATGACGGGTCAACCTTATCAACGTAAACGTCAAGCAGTGTAAAGCTTGTCAGCTGAGATGAATTTATCAAATCAAAATGTTCGAGTGCACCGTATGTGCCCGCCTCATAATTTTCTGTAGCAACCAATCTGAAAAGCATATCGTCGCTATGAACAACATTCAAGGTTGTGGGGATTATATCCTTTACTGTTGAAAGTCTGTAAAAGCTCATAGTGTCATCTTCAAACTTAAAGTAACTTCCTGTTATCATAATATCAGTACAACAAATTCCATAAAGGTCGGAAATTGCAAACTTAACCTCGTCAAACAACAAATCCTTTTTGTACATTATTGAGGCATCTTTGCCCGATGAATCCTTTATGGGAGAAAGTGTCATACCGTCAAAGGTATAAAAATGTGCAATCTTAACGTCTGCATTTTCTATTATAACAAAAATCTTTTTGCTTGTGTCTGTTGCATTAACAACTGCAATAGCACCTACACTTTCCATTTTAGTGGACAAATCGTATGTGTAGTCAATACCGTCTATGGATAAAACACTGTAATTTGCATCGGAAATGTTTAATGTATTCATAAAGTCGATTGCTTCGTTTTTGCCATCACCGTTTATATCAACTTCGAGATTCACACACTCTCCGTCAATGTAATATTCTGCAATATCCACAAGTGAACGGAAACCTCTGTTTATACCCACAAACGCGCGGTATGGCTTGTTGTTTGTTGCAATAAGAACAGTCCTTTTGTAACCGTTCCACGCAACACCAAAGTCCATAGCCTCCGAAATTGCTCTTACGGGAATAAGAGTTCTGTCGTTTATAACTGTTGCAGGAACGTCAAGCGGAATTGACTTTCCGTCTTTAAACATATAGCTGTTACCAACACCAATCTGTACAACGTGTCCCTTGCCTGTGATAATAGCGGTGTGTGTTTCGCCGTTCCATTCAACTGTTGCGCCCGCCTTTTCAAAGACTGCACGGATAGGCACAAGAGTTCTGTCGTTTTGTATAACGGGCGGTTGGTCAAAAACAACTTCTTCGTTATCCACCAGAACAGAAATATCGCCTTGAGCATATGCTGCACCGCCTGCACAAAGCGCAAATAAAATAAGTAGTGTGCTTATAATTTTACGTAGTTTCATAGTCATATACCTCCTGTAAATATTATATGTAAATATATTCAGATGCACCGAAGGTGCAATTTGTAAGCTATACACTATAATTCTACCACAAAATGCTCGATTATTCAAGTACTATTTTGTAATTTGAGATTATATAAAAATTTTTTGAAAAATTAATAAAAATCATATAGATCATATATTGATTTTAGCGGAATTTTGTGATATTATATTATGGAGGACAAATGCAATTTGGCACAGAAAGGAGCAGACTGTAAATTATGAATATAATAAAGTTGCTTACGCCAAAGAGCGAAACAGCATATTTGTACGAGGATTATTCTCTAAGGCAGGGTCTTGAGAAAATGAAACACCACGGATACAGGTCAATTCCTGTTATTTCGAGAAACGGTGAGTATACGGGCACTATTTCGGAGGGTGATTTTTTATGGTTTTTATTAATCGAAAATGAGAACGAAGTAATTCACACCGACATAAAAAACGTAGAAAACATGTCTGTAAAGGATATTTTAGATAAAAACAAATACCCCTCAGTATCAGTTACAGCCACAAGGGACAAGGTTTATGAAATGGCAATGCAACAGAACTTTATCCCTGTAGTTGACGACAGAGGTTTTTTTATGGGAATTATAACACGTCAGGCAATAATGGCAGATATGATGTCTAAATAAATTGCTATGACACAAAACAAATGAAAGGACACAAAAATACAATGGCATACAAAATAGTAAAAAAGAACGTACTTAATCCCCAGATATTTCTGATGGAGATTGAAGCGCCTCTTGTTGCAAAAAAAGCAGAGCCGGGGCAGTTTATAATATTAAGAATTGACGAGTTTGGTGAGAGAGTACCTTTTACAATCGCAGATTTTGACCGCGAAAGAGGCACTGTTACAATCATAGTACAAATTGTGGGTAAAACAACAAAGGATTTATCAATGCTTGGCGAGGGTGATGAAATCCTCGATTTTGCAGGACCTTTAGGACAACCCACACCGCTCGAAAATTTAAAAAAGGTTGCAGTTATAGGCGGCGGACTTGGTACTGCCATTGCATATCCACAGGCCAAAAAGCTGTTTAATCTTGGTGCTGATGTTACTGTTATTACAGGTTTTAGAAACAAGGATTTTATAATATTAGAAGACGAGCTTAAAAAGGTTTCTCAAAGACTTATAGTAACAACAGACGATGGCTCAAACGGAGTACAGGGCTTTGTAACAGACCGCTTAAAAGAGCTTTTGGAGTCGGGCGAGAAATTTGATGAGGTAATTGCAATAGGTCCGCTTGTTATGATGAAGTTTGTTTGCAATGTAACAAAGGAATATGATATCCCAACAACAGTAAGTATGAACCCCGTTATGATAGACGGAACGGGAATGTGCGGCGGTTGTCGTGTAATAGTCGGTGGCGAAACAAAGTTTGCATGTGTTGACGGTCCTGATTTTGACGGACACAAAATTGATTGGGATATTGCAATGAAAAGAGGACAAATGTTTAAAAAGCACGAGGCCAGGTCGTGCTCTGATGGAAAATGCAGAATTGGGAGGGATAACTGATGCCTAATATGAGAATGGACAAAAATCCAATGCCGGAGCAGTGTCCCAATGTAAGAAACAAAAACTTTCTTGAGGTAACAACAGGCTACACTCCCGAAATGGCAATAGATGAAGCGCAAAGATGTCTTAACTGTAAGAACAAACCATGTATGCAGGGTTGTCCCGTATCGGTAAAAATTCCTGAATTTTTAGCACTTGTTGCACAGGGTGATTTTGAGGGTGCATACCAGAAAATTAAAGAAACAAATGCACTCCCTGCAATATGCGGCAGAGTATGTCCGCAAGAAAGACAGTGCGAGTCCAAGTGTGTAAGAGGCATAAAGGGCGAGAGTGTAGGTATAGGCAGAATAGAAAGATTCTGTGCCGACTACCATATGGCAAATGTAAAGGAAGAAATAAAAAAACCAACACCAAACGGTAAAAAGGTTGCAGTAGTAGGCTCGGGTCCTGCGGGACTCACAACTGCGGGCGAATTGGCTAAAAAAGGATATAGTGTAACTATTTATGAGGCATTCCATACCCCTGGCGGAGTTTTAATGTATGGAATCCCTGAGTTCAGACTTCCAAAGGATATTGTGCAAAAGGAAATTTCTGCACTTAAAGAGATGGGGGTCGAAATAGAGACAAATGTTATCATAGGCAAAACTATCCTTGTTGACGAGCTTTTGGAGGATATGGGCTACGATGCGGTATTTATCGGCTCGGGCGCAGGTCTTCCGTCGTTTATGGGTATAGAGGGCGAAAGTCTTAATGGAGTTTACTCGGCAAACGAGTTTTTAACAAGAATAAATCTTATGAGAGGCTACAAATTCCCCGAATATGACACACCCGTATATGTAGGCAAAAATGTTGCAATTCTTGGCGGCGGTAATGTTGCTATGGACGCGGCAAGAAGTGCAAAACGTCTTGGTGCGGAGAATGTATATATTGTCTACAGACGTGGAAGAGAGGAGCTTCCTGCAAGATTGGAGGAGGTTATGCACGCCGAGGAGGAGGGCATAGAATTCAGGCTTTTACAGAACCCGACAAAGCTTATCGGTAATGATGAGGGTTGGGTAGTCGGAATGGAAGTTATAAAGATGGAGCTTGGCGAGCCTGACGCGAGTGGCAGACGACGTCCTGTAGCAATAGAGGGCAGCGAGGAAATGATTGACGTTGACACAGTAGTTGTGGCAATAGGTCAGACGCCAAATCCCTTAATAAGACAAACAACAAAAGGACTCGAAACTAACAAAAAAGGCTGCATAGTTGCAGACGAAACAACAGGAAAAACCTCAAAGGCAAAGGTGTTTGCGGGCGGCGACGTTGTTACGGGTGCAGCAACCGTTATTCTTGCAATGGGCGCGGGAAAGGCAGCGGCAGAGGAGATAGATAAAGAACTAAGTGAATAAAAAAGTGGTGTTGCTTATGCAACACCACTTTTTTTGAACGAATAGAAGAGAGGGCACTCTGTATAAATTTGAAACTCGTAATAACGAATTTATACAAACTGCCCTCTCTGTTTTTCTAAATGCAATAATGTATTTCTTTTGCTTTGTAGGGTTCGGCGTTTACGACGAACCGCTTATTTCTTTCTTAATGCTTTACATCTGTAATAGAGCGCATTGAGTTGTGAACGCTTTAAGGAATTATTAACCATCATTTCTACGTGTGTTTCGGAGTTTACGTACTGTACGGGAACATAATAGTGCATCATTTCTGTTGCAAGAGCGTCAATTTTTGTCCATAGCTTATCGGTGTCTTTTCCGTTATACAAATCGTCATGATACTCGGTAAACATGGTGATTATATTCATCATATTCATACCGTATCTCAGAGCAGAAACATCTTCTTCTAAAACACCTATTGTCTTAGAATCCAATGCATTACGTACCATCATCGGATTAAGAGCGGTTTTGAACTCGGTCGGGATTTTGGTGTTTTCTACCTCTTTTACCCAACATTCCAATGCAATCTCATAAGCCTTTTGAAGCTTATTGCAGGCATCGTAGCCTAACTTTACTGCATCGGGGTCTAAGTGGTCGTCTTTTTTAATCAGACTCTTCGGCTTTCTTCCGTCCCATCTCATAAGCTGAGTTAAAATGCTTCTTTCGCCCCATGCGCGCCAGCTTTGAATATAGTATGTTGCATCTTCAATAAGTTCATATGCCTTTTTCATTGGTTCGGCATAGTCTTTGTACATATCCATAAAATACTGCTCCACAAATGCGTCCATATCCGTATTTATATCCCATTGGAGTTGCGCATAAATGCTTTGTGTTAGCGCGCGCACACTCCAGTTTATCATAGGAACGTGAAGATATGTCATACCCTTTACACCAAGCTCGTGGTATTTTCTTATATCAGAAATCATAGATTTGGTGAATACAAGAGGCATATCCTCCATCTTTGATACGTTGTAGTATTCACCTGCTATAATCCCAACGTCATGCCAGTTTTTAAGACGTTCATAGTAGAAGGTGTTATAAGAGCAGTCTTTATCATCAAAATTATGCTTGTAGCAACGCATTATAGACCAGAAGATTATTGCATCTCCCGATTCTTTTACATTTTCGGGAACGGGGTTTAATGGCGGGTCGATTGTATCAGTACCCTCATACGAGGTAAGAACAAATCGGATTTTGTGGTCTACACGTCCCTCTTTTAATGCCTTATCAAAGCGCTTTCTTATTTCGGAAACAAGGTGCAATGCTCTGTCTGTGCCATTACCCAATGTTGAGCAGTTTTTGCACATACACGATTTTCCCCAGGTATCAAAGGTTGCAAACTGAATTCTGTCGCACTCGTACCATTCGTTGTTTGTGCGTTCTATAAGCTTGTCTGCAAGATAGTCTAAAACTCCCGAATTAGTCATACAGAATTGAAGCATAAGAGCATTTTCTTTTGTAACCTCTTCATCATTATCCGTTCCGTACCAGTCGCGGTGCTCCTCCCAGAAGGTTTTTCCGCTTTGGGTTTTGTTGTCGGGGTCAAGCATTGCCTCAAATATGTGTCCCCCGTTATCAAACACCATACCAAGCTTTTTCTGAAATTTTCCTGTATAGGGACGGTAAACGGAGAGGTTCATTCTGTTTCTTGCCATCCATAGCCATAGCTTTGTGGATTCCTTGTGTGCGCCCTCAAACATAAAGCCGCGACCTAAAGGCATAGAAGCACCAAAAGATTTTTCCTTTTCTATGTTATTAAGCGCTTGTGGCTTTTCTTCGGGTACAACTTCAACCTCAATGCTTGGCCATCTTATGCCCTGAAGTCTTAAAAACTCATATGCCCCATACAGTGCACCTGTACGGCTCTTTCCTGAAATTTTTATTCCGTCATCTGTGGGTGTTAATGTAAATTCGCTGATTTCAAAATCTTCGTCAAGTGCATCTATGTAAATGTTAAAACTGTCTTCCTTTGCAGTATTTCCGAAGGTTGTAGTAATGCCAAGCTTTTTTAAGTAGGCTATTATTTCTGTTGCCGCAAATGATATGGTACATCTTTTTGCTTCAAATAAATTTTTCCTAAAATCAATCTTCTTTTCTTCGTTTGCCCACAAATATAAATGCTCTGTAGTGTTTTCGTAATTAAGTACAATATTTGCAATCATAACAATCAGTTCCTTTCAAAGTATTAAAAAGGCGATATGCCCTGTTTAACTTGTTTACTGCACACATAGGTGAATAAACCTACCAATGCACATATTAATCATATTATATCAAAAACAGTGTAAAAATCAAGTGCAAATATTAACATAAAGCATTGCGGATATTGATATCGTTCGCGTTTGATTATAAAAAAACGGGGCGAAAAAATCGCCCCAACAAAATTATTATATCATAAGTGCAAACCGCAACCGGTTTGCTTCACACCGATACAATAAATACATCATAAGCAAAAGTGATTTTCACTTTTGAACCCCTAATGTATTTATTATATCACACTTTAGTAGTGTTTGTAAACAAAAATTTTTATTTAAGATAAAAAATCTCCTCTTTGCACAAGCAAAACCGCCATTATTCTAACATTTTGCCAATTGAAAAACCCCTTGAAATATAGTATACTATAGATGAGGAAAGGAAGGTACACTCCAATGAAAATTTAAACTCCGACTTAAAAATTAAAGATGTTAAATAAGGGCAATAAAATCCTCCACGGCGGTGTTACGCTTTACATATATATATTAAACCAGACCCTGAGAGAGAATATCTTTAACTTAGTAAGTCAAAAAACAAAATTCGTCTTTTGCAACAGCAAAGTCCAACAAGGAAAATCTCCTTAGAGAAGAAGAAAAGAATAAGAGCTTGGTAAAAGAGAAGGTGAGCAAAAGGCAGACAGTAGAAAGTGAGGTTGACTAAATGACGCTAGATAATAAGAACGAACAGAGATGACCCTTGATTGCGGTAAAGAGCACTCAAGGGTCATCTCGTTTTTGTGTGAAAATAACATTCAACTCCTTTTATGAGAAAACGGAGTTTTTTTATTGTCTTATTTAAGGATAGGTTATCTTACGAGGTATTGACATTTTCTTTGATTTATGGTAAAATTTAAATAAAAGGAAGATCAAAAGACGATGAATTGAGTAATTGTTGTTTTAATAACTTATACAAAAAAATTTCTATAAGTTATATGGTATAAACGCAGGTAACAACAAATGATTTATACAAAGAATCATTATTGGACAACATGGGACTTTTTAGGGGAATAACAGATGAACAAAACTAACAACAAAAATCCAGAAAATGATGTTTTAAATATTTCTAATGATATCAAAAAGAAAGATGTTACAGAAAAAACTACAGGATGGGGCACAATAACCCCTGTTTCGTATTGTGTAAATAAATGTGAATTCTACAAAAAATGTTACGGAAATACGAGCTCTTGTATGAAACATGATGTTGAGGATGTGATTAATACGCTCTCTCCTATCGAAGTAAAGTTCATCAAACTCAAATACGGATATTATGAAAGTGGTTGTACTAATGAAGAGGCAGCACAAAAGCTTTATGTTGATTTGGAAACTGTCAAGGAAATCGAAACGGAAGCAATCCAAAAACTAAAGAACCTATCAAGAAGTAAGATACTCCAAAAACATGTTTTCACCGCGTTTAGTTTTGGCGACAATTTTTATTCCAGGTTGTTATCGGACGTTCTGGAATCAAAAGTTGAGAATGAATTCCATGCGGAAACAGAGGTGGGTGTTGATTTCTCAATTATCTATAAAGAAAAATGCTTACATAGAATGCCCGAAGATGTTCAGGCGGAATTGAACAAAAAAATCGAAGACTATCCCCAGTTGGCACAGTATGTTAAAAAAATCAAGGGATTAAATATATTTACGTTAGAGCACTTGCTTTACACATCCCCGAATGTGATTTTGGAGTGTTTTGATAATGACGTGGAATTTTTTGAAATGAAAAGCACAATAAAAGAAATGGGATATAAATTCAAGGATGACCTGTCGGATTATAAAACATTAGCAAAAGAATTGTGTCAGACAATCAAAAATCAATCAACATATGATGAAAAAATAAGCGGGTTAACAATAGGTGTGTTGCTTAATCTGTATAAAGAAGGAAAAAGCACTTACACTCAGCTGCTTGATTATATGGTGTTTGCGCCAAAATGGAGAGATGTCTACACTGATGAGGAAAAAGGAGATATTGATAAAATACTCTGCCAAAAGAAATTGATTTTTAAAAGCAGTAAGATAAAAAATATCTATCTAACAGAAAACTATATAGACGTTATATCTGAGGAGCTGACGGAATGGTTGATAGAAAATAACTATTCTGTTAATAATCTGATGAATAACCTGAAAAAAGAGAACCTGAAATTATCCGAGGCAATACATTACATAAACAAGACATATCCTAAGTTTGTTATCCAAACAAATTCACAAATATTGTTGAATACGAAATTGGAGGATTTGAATTTAAGTAATCGTTCTTATAGTTGTCTTAAGCGTGTAGGAATTAATACTGTTTCAAATATAATCGAGCGTACAGAAGAAGAAATTCAGGAGATATGGAATTTAGACAGGCGCTCAGCAGAAGAAATTTCTGAGATGATTTATTCTATGGGGTTGTCTTATAAGCAGGGAGGTTCGTATTCGATTTATAATCCGGCACGAAACTATGCTATGATTATGGAAAAAAGGCAAAAGAAAAAATTCTTCCCGAACAGGAAAAAATTTTAAAATGCAATACAAAGAGGGTAATCTGTATAAATTATTAATACAGACTACCCTCTATTTTTACATCATATTAAAAACCAACGTATATATCTCCTCACGTATTTTGAAAACCGCACCGACCCCTTTAAAGAGATTGTTTTTTTGTAAATATCAACACAATTCTTGACATTTAGCAACGGTAAATGTATAATAAGGGTAAAAAAGTTTAACACTTGTTTTAGAAAAAACGGAGGAGAGATTATAATGCAGAAATTATCAGATATTGAGCCCATAAAGGTTTTTAAATATTTCGAAGAAATTTCTGGGATCCCAAGAGGCTCGGGAAATATGGAGGAAATATCAGCATATTGTGTTAATTTTGCAAAGAAACATAACTTAAAATATATAAAAGATAGCGCAAACAACGTTGTGATTTTTAAAAACGCAACCGAGGGATACGAAAACTCCCAAGCGGTAATTTTGCAGGGGCATATGGATATGGTATGCCAAAAAAGTGAAAGTTCACCGATAGATTTTGAAAAAGACGGTATTGATATATTCGTTGACGGTGATTTTATAAGAGCAAACGGTACAACTTTGGGTGCGGATAACGGTATTGCGGTGGCAATGATTATGGCTATCCTTGCCGATGAGGAATTGGAGCATCCGCCACTTGAGGCAGTATTCACAACCGACGAGGAAATCGGAATGGTTGGTGCATCATTGCTTGATACATCAATACTGAGAGGTAAAAGGATGATAAACATTGATGCAGAGGAAGAATATGCCCTTACGGTATCGTGCGCAGGCGGAAACGACGTAAAAATTGCAATTCCATTTACAAAAACCACAAAAGCGGGCACGAAAGTTACAATAAAATTAAAAGGACTTCAGGGCGGTCATTCGGGGGTTGAAATAGATAAGGGAAGAATAAATGCAAATGTCCTGATGGGCAGAATTCTTGATTATCTAAATAAAACGCAAGCACTTGATATAATATTAATAAATGGCGGAACAAAGCGCAACGCTATTCCTTTTGAGTGTGAGGCACAGCTTTTGGTCGAAGATGTTGATGACTTCGAAAAGGAGCTAACAAAATATTTTGAAGTTGTAAAAGAAGAAATTTCAGATGCAGAGCCAAATTGTGCTTTGGATTTTTCAAATGACGGACAAGGTGAGTTTGAAGTCTTAGAAAAAAGCGTAACCGATAAAATCATATATATGCTCATAATCACACCAAACGGAATAGAAAGCATGAGCAAAGCAATAGAGGGTCTTGTGGAAACCTCGCTCAACTTAGGCGTTTTAGAGACGGGTCAAAACGAGATTTTAATGCAGTATGCACTAAGAAGCAACAAAAAGAGTGCGCTCGACTTTCTGGAGCAAAAAATGCAGACCTTTGCAGAGTACAATAACTGCGAGGTTGAAATTTCGGGCAGATATGAGCCATGGGAGTATAATGAAAAATCTGAGTTAAGAGAGGTATACGTAAAAGCGTACGAAGAAAAATTCGGTAAAAAACCGAGCATAGAGGCAATACATGCAGGTCTTGAATGTGCAGTTTTTTCGGCATCAATAGAAAATCTGGATTGTATAGCCATAGGTCCGGATATGTCGGGGGTGCACACCGCAGAAGAAAAGCTTAGCATATCTTCAACAAAAAGAATTTTTGAGGTGTTGTGTCAAACACTTAAAAAGCTAATATAATCCTCTTGCGCTTTTTGGGATTTTATGATACAATAACATATGCTAAGAATTAATAAAAAACAAAGGAGATAAAAATGGAAAACAAAGAATTTAAACCCTATATTCCGGCAGAGAAAATAACTCCGGAAATTACGGTAACTTCAATAGTTATGGGTATAATTTTAGCGGTGGTATTCGGTGCTGCTAATGCATACCTTGGACTACGAGTGGGAATGACTGTTTCGGCGTCAATTCCCGCAGCAGTTATATCAATGGGCGTAATACGTGTTATTATGCGTAAAAACTCAATTCTTGAGAGTAACATTGTCCAGACAATAGGCTCTGCCGGCGAATCGTTGGCGGCGGGTGCTATATTCACACTTCCGGCATTGTTTCTGTGGGCAGCAGAGGGAAAGACCGATAAGCCCCAAATGCTAGAAATTACACTTATTGCATTAATAGGCGGTTTGCTTGGTGTATTCTTTATGATTCCGCTGAGAAATGCACTTATAGTAAAAGAGCATAACGTACTTCCGTATCCTGAGGGCACTGCCTGTTCAGAGGTTCTTTTAGCAGGCGAGGAGGGTGGCTCAAATGCCTCTACCGTTTTTGCAGGAATGGGCTTTGCGGCGCTCTTTAAGTTCATAATTGACGGACTAAAGCTTGTTGCAGGCGAGGTTTCGCTTAGTGTTAAGGGCTTTGCCGGTCAGATAGGCACACAGATATATCCGGCAGTAATGAGTGTTGGCTATATATGCGGTGCAAGAATAGCATCATATATGTTTGCAGGCGGTCTTTTAAGCTGGCTTGTTATTATTCCGCTGATAGTTCTTTTTGGTGCAGAGGCAACACTTTATCCTCAATCAGTGCCTATAAATGAAATATACCAAGCAGGCGGCGCAAGTGCAATATGGAGTTCATATATAAGATATATAGGTGCAGGTGCTCTTGCAGCCGGCGGTATTATAAGTCTTATAAAATCATTGCCGCTCATAGTAAAAACCTTTGGCGGAGCAATGAAGAGTATATCAGGTTCAAAGGCACAGGCAAATGACAGAACTTCTAAGGATATAAATATGAAGTTTGTGCTTTTGGCTATTGCAGTTCTGACAGTTGTTGTATGGCTTGTGCCTGCAATTCCGGTAACATTTTTGGGTGCAGTAATAATAGTAGTGTTTGGTTTCTTCTTTGCAACAGTTTCATCACGTATGGTTGGCTTGGTAGGCAGCTCAAACAACCCCGTATCAGGTATGGCTATTGCAACACTTTTAATAGCAACACTTATCTTAAAGCTTACAGGCGCAAACGGAATTGAGGGTATGTGCAGTGCTATTGCCATAGGTTCAGTTATATGTATAGTATCAGCCATTGCAGGCGATACATCTCAGGACTTAAAGACAGGCTATCTTTTGGGTGCAACACCAAAGAAGCAACAAATAGGCGAGATTTTGGGTGTTGTTGCCGCGGCTTTGGCAATAGGCGGAACACTGTATCTTCTCGACAGTGCATGGGGCTTTGGTACAGACGAGCTTGCAGCTCCTCAGGCAACTTTGATGAAGCTTATTATAGAGGGTGTTATGGACGGAAATCTTCCGTGGGCACTTGTATTTATAGGCGTATTTATTGCAGTGCTTGTAGAAGTTGTTGGTATTCCTGTGCTTCCGTTTGCAATAGGTGTATATCTTCCTGTTCAGCTTAATGCTTGTATTATGGTGGGTGGACTTATCCGTCTTGCATTTGATAAGCTAAACCGCAAAAAAGAAGAAAAAGAAGCAATAGTAAACGACGGAATTCTGTTCTGTTCGGGTATGATAGCAGGAGAGGGCTTGGTAGGAATTGCGCTTGCACTTCTTGCAGTGTTTGGTGTTGACAAGGCATTAGACCTAAGTGCTAAGCTTGGTATTTCACCAATAGTTTCAAACATAGGCTCATTGGTACTGTTTGCACTTATAATTCTTACAGTGCTTAAGTTCTCAGTATGGAAGAAAAGAAAGTAAATATGAAAAACAACACAGAACTCGAAAATTATCTCGATAAAATACCGCAAAGAAACGAAGAACTTTCGTGGACAGTTGAAAATGACACAGTTACATTAGAAATTGAAAACAACGGAATTTTTAACACCATAGCACAAAAGCTATTTAAAAAACCAAAAATAAGCTATGTGCACCTCGATGAAACGGGCAGCTTTTTGTGGCCACTGATTGACGGCAAAAAAACAGTAGCCGATTTTGGCGAGGCCCTTAAGGAGAAATTTGGCGATAAGGCAGAGCCATTGTATGAGCGGTTGTGTAAGTATTTCGAGATTTTGGAAAGCTATAATTTTATACGCTGGAATAATTAATAAAAACCCCAAAGCATATATGCTTTGGGGTTTTGTTATTTATTTCTGATGTTTTTCTATAACGGATATTATACTCTCGGCACATTCTTTTGGAGTGCAGAGAGTATCTATAACCGAGCAATTCTTATATGTTAAAAGCTCCTGTTCGTCAAAATCCTCCTCATCTGCAAGGTAGCGACGACAAACCTCTTTGTAATTGGGAATATCCTGTGCCGATTCGCGAGCAATGCAACGTTCTAACCGTTCTTTATCATCAAGCTTTAAGTAAAAGACATAAATTCTTTCCTGACCGAATTTATCAAAAAACTTGTGAAGAGCTTTCTGTGTGGTAATTATACCATAATCTGTGTTATCATTTAATTCTTGTGTTGATGTAAAATATGTCCATTCACCGTGAACAGTATTATATGTGCGTTTTTCTATAACCTGAGAGTCCTTTTCCATCTGGAGAAGTTGGTCCTTTGTTACAAAATGATACTGAACACCATCACGTTCGTTTTCGCGCTTAGGTCGCGTGGTGTGTGGCACTATCTTTGTTAAATTAATGCTATCGCAGTTAAGCAGATTTTCTAAAACAGTGTCTTTGCCTGTTCCGCTTTTGCCAATAATGCAATAAATATAACCCATTAAATTTCCTCCGTAAAACAATAAGTGGCTGTAAAAAATATTTTTACAGCCCACTTAAAAGCTTTAATTAGTTCTTGTTATAAAATTTATAAACAATTCTGTTCATTTCGTCCATCTTATCTGTCATATCCTTAACGAGCTTTAACTGTGTTCTTGCACGGTCGAGGTTGTGCTCATCATAATGGATTTTAAAGTACACATCGCCGTTTAAGTAGTCGCCAAGGAAGCGAATTCCGCACTCATATGTAATCAGCTTAACCGAGAAAGCAAGAAGCTCAACCTCTTTTGGAGTTATAGATGAAGACAACTCCTCCAAAAATCCTTCAGTAAATGCACTGAATTTATCGAGGTCTAAATAAATCTTATCAAGGTCTTTTTCGTCTTCAGTTCCGCTTGACGCACCAAAACGTAAAGCATCACCAAAGTCGTACAGTAACGAGCCAGGCATTACGGTATCAAGGTCAATTACACATTGTGCAGTATCTGTTTTTGCATCGAAAAGTACGTTGTTGAGCTTGGTATCGTTGTGAGTAACTCTCAGCGGTATTTCGCCCGATTCGAGTAAATCTACTACTATACCCATTTCGTCAACAAGTAATAGTGCATAATTGATTTCGTCCTGTACATTTTTTGCTCTGTCGAATTTATCGGCAGCTACAATTTCCTTGAATGTATCAATTCTCTTTTTGGTGTTATGAAAATCGGGAATTGTTTCGTATAAAGTATCGGCGGGGAAATCTGAAAGCATATTCTGGAATCTTCCGAATGCCTTTGCCGCCTGATACAAATCCTCAGGATTTTCGGCAGTTTCTTTTGTTATGGTATCGTCTACAAAAACATACATTCTGAAATACTCATCGTCAGTGGACTTGTAATAGCTTTCGCCATCGACAGTTCTTACAATCTGAAGTGTTTCTTTGTTGGCAGCACCGCCTGCCTCTGTTATTTTCTTAACAAGGTGTTCGGTAACTGCGGCTATATTTTCCATAACCTGTGGAGGATTTTTAAAAACCTCCTTGTTTATTCTCTGCAGAATATACTTAGGGTCGCTATCACACAAATATGTGTCGTTTATATGCCCGTTTCCGTAAGAAGCAACGTCTAATACAATATTAAAATGCCTTAATATTTCATTTAAATCAGAAGCCATTACAACTCTATCCTCTTCCTTTTATTTTAGGATACAATCCAACCCACCTTATATAATATCACAGTTTATCCAAAAATTCAATCCTTTTTTGAAAATATTTTGCTTTTACGGAAAAATGTGTAATACTTACTTGATTTGCAGACGTATTCTGTCTGCAACCATTGCAATAAACTCGGAATTTGTAGGTTTACCCTTGCCTGTATGAATTGTGTAGCCAAAAACATTATTCATTGTTTCGGGCTTGCCTCTTACCCAGGCAACCTCTATTGCGTGGCGTATAGCTCTTTCAACTCTGCTCGAAGTTGTACTGTACGATTTTGCAATTTCGGGGTAGAGTTGTTTTGTAATAAAATTAAGCATATCCATATTTTCTACAACCATCATTATGGCACGTCTTATATAATGATACCCCTTAATGTGAGCAGGAACGCCAAGCTCGTGCAGATTTTGTGTAACAAGAGTTTCGAGGTCGGGGCGCAAAAGCTCCGATTTTGATATTATGCTCTCACTAGGCATTGCCACCGCGCACTGCCCTGTAAGCTGAGCAATAACCGCATAGATTTCATCATACGGTTGCGGCTTTATAATATAATAATCAGCACCAAGACCAAGTGTTGCATCAATAGTCCTTGAGGTTGACGATACCGAATATACAATAACTATCGGCTTTTTGCTTATTGCACTTGAATATAAGCGCTTTAAAAGTCCAAGTCCGTCAAGCTTTGGCATAACCAAATCAAGTATCACAACGTCGGGCGAAAGGTCGCAAATCAGTTCGTACGCCTCAATTCCGTTGTTTGCTATTGATACAACCTGCATATCGGCCTTGGTGTTAAAATACTCCTCCAAATCCTTTGCGGCACTGTTATTATCATCTACTATAAGTAACGAAGTCTTTTTTGACATAAAAAATATCCCCCTTGGTAATTTTTAAAATTTCTAACAAGAATATATTACCATATTTTGGGAATAAAATCAATACAAAAAAAGGAAAAAATTCCCAATTCTTACAAAATTGGGAATTTTTTACTAATATTCGTTTTATTTTGTATAAAAGTGTACAAAAATTGTTGTCGTATTTTGTCAATCGAGCTTTAAAACCGACATAAATGCCTCTTGAGGAACCTCCACACTGCCGACCTGACGCATACGTTTTTTACCTTCTTTTTGTTTTTCTAAAAGCTTTTTCTTTCGTGTAATATCGCCGCCGTAACACTTTGCCAATACGTCTTTACGCATTGCTCTTACGGTTTCGCGTGCAATTATTTTTGAGCCGATTGCCGCCTGAATAGGCACTTCAAAAAGCTGACGAGGAATAGCCTCTTTTAATTTTTCGGCCATTCTTCTGCCTCGCGCATAGGCATTGTCCTTGTGGACAATAAACGAAAGAGCATCAACCATTTCACCGTTTAAGAGAATATCAAGCTTAACAAGATTACTTCGTGTATAGCCAAACAGCTCGTAATCAAACGAGGCATAACCCTTTGTACGTGATTTTAGTGCATCAAAGAAATCGTAGATTATTTCGTTAAGCGGTAATTCGTAGAATATTTCAGCCCTTGTTTCGTCCATATATGTCATATCCTTGTATATTCCGCGTCGTTCCTGACACAAGTCCATAACGTTACCCACGTAATCCTTTGGTACCATTATGCTTGCCTTAACCATAGGCTCTTCCATATACTCTATCTCAACAGGGTCGGGAAGATTTGTGGGGTTATCACACCAAATCATTTCACCGTTGGTTTTGTATACCTTGTAGATAACGCTCGGTGCGGTTGTTACAAGGTCGAGGTTGTATTCTCGCTCTAATCGCTCCTGAATTATTTCCATATGAAGAAGTCCCAAAAATCCGCAACGGAAACCAAAGCCTAAGGCAACAGAGGTCTCTGGCTCAAACATAAGTGCCGCGTCGTTTAGTTGCAATTTAAGAAGTGCTTCTTTTAAGTCTTCGTAGTGAGCGCCGTCGGCGGGGTAAATTCCGCAGTAAACCATAGGGTTTACCTTTTTATATCCAGGTAGCGGCTCTTTTGCAGAGTTTGCAACGCATGTTACAGTATCACCCACGTTTGTATCGCGTATGTTTTTAATACTTGCCGCAATATATCCAACATCGCCTGCAGACAGTTTGTCGGTTGGAATAAGTCCCGACGGGTGCATAACACCAACCTCAACAACGTCAAACTGAGCGTTTGTTGCCATCATTTTTATTTTATCGCCCACTTTTAAAGAGCCCTCTTTAATTCGTACATATACTATAACGCCCTTGTAGCTGTCGTAGTACGAGTCGAAAATAAGGGCGCGGAGCGGTGCATTTTCATCACCGTCGGGGGCAGGAATTTTATTAACAATCTCCTCTAAAACGTCTGCAACATTAAGACCTGTTTTTGCACTCACAAGCGGAGCATCCTCGGCTGGAATTCCGATTATATCCTCTATCTCGTTCTTTACAAGGTCGGGCTGTGCAGATGGCAGGTCGATTTTGTTTATAACGGGTACTACCTCAAGGTCGTGGTCTATTGCAAGATATGTGTTTGCGAGAGTCTGTGCCTCAATGCCCTGAGAAGCGTCAACAATCAGGATTGCGCCCTCGCAAGCGGCAAGACTTCGCGATACCTCGTAGTTGAAGTCGACGTGTCCGGGTGTATCTATAAGATTTAATGTATAAACCTCACCGTCATCGCGCTTGTATCTTAAACGTACTGCATGCGCCTTTATGGTGATACCTCTTTCTCTTTCGAGGTCCATACTGTCTAAGAGTTGCTCCTCCATATCACGATCCGCAACCTCGCCCGTAAGCTCTAAAAGACGGTCTGCAAGAGTGGATTTTCCGTGGTCTATATGTGCTATTATGCTGAAATTTCGTATTTTTTCTTGTCTTGGGGTTGGCATTTAATTTCTCCTATTATATTAATTTGCTTTTTTTGTTGATTGCTTTTTTCGATTTGGTTGTTTTCTGACAGGTCTGCACCTTGCAACCGGGGTATATATGTCCCACACCTACGTCAAAACATTCCGAAAGCTCCGATAAATCGTTAAGAGAGTAATCGTACATAATTCTTAAAAGTGCCATTGCGCAGGCGTAGGCGTCATCGCACGCGTCGTGGTGCGAAAAACAGATATTCAAAGCGGCGCAAAGGTTGTTTAGCTTGTGGCTTTCAAGCTCGGGATATGCCTTTTGCGAAAGCTTTACGGTGCAGATATAATCAAAAACAGGGTATGTGATATTCAGTTCATCGAGTATTGCACAAAGTGCATTTACGTCAAAGGATGTGTTATGTGCTACAACTGTGTGCCCCTCAAGATACGGGCGGATTTGTGGCCAAAGCTCCTCAAATGTTGGTGCGTCTTCCACCATATCGGGAGTTATCCCATGTATTTTTATGTTGTAACTGTTAAATTCCAACGGAACGGGTCTTATAAGAAAGGATTTTCTTTGGGCAACTCTCCCGTTTTCAACAACACATATGCCCATACTGCATATGCTGGTATATTTAGATGTTGCGGTTTCAAAATCAATAGCAACAAAATTCATCCTATATCACCCCTGACTAAGAATTATTATACAATTTTATTGGTGTTTTGTCAAGTGGGTGATGGCGTGCAAACTGTAATATAATTTACAGTTTTTAACACAAAAAGGACTTGTTGCCTATAGCAACAAATCCTCCTCTTTTACATCACTCACATATGCTTTTCTTCTTTTTACTTTTCTTTTAAAAATATCATACTCAAACTTTTTGCAACCGTCGGTGTCGATTGGGAATGTTTTTCCCTTTAACTCGCAAAGAAGAATTTCTTCCTCACCGTCGTTTAAAAGCTTTGCTCTCTGGCACAGAGCGCATTTTTTATTTATATCGGGACTGTAAATCATTTTGCCTCTAACTGACCTAAGCTCAGTGATTTTAAGTACGCATTTATAAACCCGTCAATTTCACCGTCCATAACTGCGCCTATGTTACCCATTTCGTAACCTGTTCTTAAATCCTTTGCCATTGTATATGGCTGAAAAACATATGAACGAATTTGTGAGCCCCAACCGTTATCCTTTTGCTCTCCCTGAATTTCGGAGATTTTCTCTTTTTGTTGTTGCTCGGCAAGCTCAACAAGCTTGGCTTTAAGCATTTTCATAGCATAGTCTTTGTTCTGGTGCTGAGAACGTTGCGTCTGGCACGATACAACCACACCTGTCGGCAAGTGAGTAAGTCTTACCGCAGAGTCGGTTTTGTTGATGTGCTGACCGCCCGCACCTGAGGCACGGTACGTATCCATTTTAATATCCTCGGCACGAATATCTATCTCAACACTGTCGTCAAGCTCGGGCATAACACCTATCGAGGCAAAGGAAGTCATTCTCTTGCCCGCACTGTTAAACGGTGAAATTCTGACTAAACGGTGCACGCCTTTTTCAGACTTTAAATATCCGTATGCGTTAAGACCTGTAATTTCCATTGTACAACTCTTTATACCTGCCTCATCACCGTCAAGACTATCAATAATTTCGGTTGTAAAGCCACGCTTTTGTGCCCACATCTGATACATTCTTATAAGCATTGAGCACCAGTCCTGTGCCTCTGTTCCGCCCGCACCCGCGTGGAATTCGATGATGGCATTCGAACTGTCGTACTTTCCGCTAAGAAGAGTTTCGAGAGTCATTGTTTCTATGGTAGACTTGATAGATTTTACCGACTCGGTAATCTCATCAAGCATAGACTCGTCATTTTCCTCGTTGGCAAGGTCAATCATCATCAATGTGTCTTCCCACAATGTATATAGGGAATTATACTTCAAAACCTTATCCTTTAACTGCTTGGTCTTTTGTAAAACCTTTTGAGACTCCTGCATATCGTCCCAAAAACCCTCTTGCATTGCCTGATTTTCGAGGTCTTCTATTTCACTTGTTGTTCCTGCAATGTTAAAGTGAATCCCTCAATTCTATGATGTTTTTTTCTAGAGCGCCAAGCTCTAATCTGTACTGATCGTACTCTAACATTTTTTCACGTCCTTTAAATTTTATTTTTATTATTTAATATTTGAATAATACAAACCTTATAAGTGTAAGAAGTTCGTGCATATAGCTTGTGGGCACACCCAGAAAATCCGTTCTGACTCCCACGAAGCTTGTTCTTAGTCCGCATCTTCGTGCCATAAGCTGAGAACGAAGTACCTGAACTGCACTCGTTATTGTAACACAGCGATATTCACCATCTATACGCGAGTCTATCATTTTTTTAGATTGCTTAAAACGGTCTAACATAGTTTTCGACTTTGTTTCTTTTATTATTCGCGAAGAGTCTATATTGTGATTTTGAAGATAAATCGCCATAATGTCGGCCTCAGTCATAGTATTATTACTACCGCTGCCCGAAACAACAACATACGAATATGGATTTGTTTTCAGATAATCAACAGCCACATCCAAGCGTCTTTTCAAAGCATTTGAAGGTTTCGACGATGTAGCTTCTCCGCAACCTACAACAATCAGAGTGTCCTCGGTGTATGAAGGACGTCCTGTGTTACCATAGACAAAAAGAGCAAAACATATAAAAAGCCATACGAAAGTTCCCAAAACAACAATATACCTTAATACTCGTGTTGATACTCTTGGTGAGTTTACAAAAATATTGTAAAACATTGAGCCAACAATAAATATTACACCCAATATGGCACATATAAGCGCACTTATAGTTACCGAGGTAAACAGTCCAAAAACACCTGAGGAAAGCAAAAGAATGCCAATAGCAAAGAATATGTACTTCATTATGGGTAAATTCTTAAAAAATCTTATCATATATCTATCTCATCTCTGTAGTTTATTGTTGCTTTTTCTTTAATTGTATTATCCATATATTACATTATATAATAATATTTACATTTTTGCAAGTGTTTTTTTGATTTTATTATACGCCGGGGTAAAATAAAAATGCCAAAAACATTCAAAATTTGACAATAAAATAACAATGTATAAAAATTTTTTGGTAAATATTAAATAAAATTACATATAACTCTTGAAAAATAGAAAAATATTATATATAATATAAGGTATGAAAATATGCCTTCGGGCAGAAATAAAAAAAGGAGAAAACGAATATGACTTATAACAAGGTATCAGTTGAGGATATTGAAGTTAAGGGCAAGAAAGTTCTTGTAAGATGCGACTTTAATGTTCCATTGGACAGTGATGGCAATATCACAGACGAAAACAGAATTGTGGGTGCACTTCCTACAATCAAATATCTTATCGAAAATGGTGCAAAGGTAATTTTGTGCTCACATATGGGTAAGCCAAAGGGCGAGCCAAAGCCAGAGCTTTCACTTGCGCCTGTTGCAAAGAGCCTTAGCGCTAAGCTTGGCAAAGAGGTTATTTTTGCTGCTGACGATAACGTTGTAGGCGAAAATGCAAAGGCGGCAGTAGCTGCTATGCAAGACGGAGACGTTGTTCTTTTAGAAAATACACGTTACAGAAAAGAAGAAACAAAGAACGAAGAGGGCTTCTCAAAAGAGCTTGCATCTTTAGCAGACGTATTTGTAAACGACGCATTCGGAACAGCACACAGAGCACACTGCTCAAACGTTGGTGTTTCGTCAATTCTTCCTGTTGCAGCTGCGGGATACCTTATTCAAAAGGAAATCGAGTTCCTTGGTAATGCAGTAAACGACCCTGTAAGACCTCTTGTTGCAGTATTGGGCGGTTCAAAGGTTTCTTCAAAGATTTCTGTTATAGAAAATCTTTTAGACAAGGTTGATACACTTATCATCGGCGGCGGTATGGCATATACATTCGAGGCGGCACAGGGACTTACAACAGGTACTTCACTTTTAGAGCCTGACTTTATAGACTATGCAAAGAAAATGCTCGATAAAGCACAAGGCAAGCTACTTCTTCCTGTTGATACAGTTGTTGCAAAGGAATTCGACAACAATGCAGAGTCTCAGGTTGTTGAGGGTAACATTCCTGACGGTTGGATGGGACTTGACATTGGTCCTAAGTCAATCGCAAAGTTCAGCGAAGTACTAAAAGGCGCAAAGACAGTTGTATGGAATGGACCTATGGGCGTATTTGAAATGCCTAACTTTGCAAAGGGCACAAATGCAATAGCTGCAGTTCTTGCTGACATCGACGCCACAACAATCATCGGCGGCGGCGACAGTGTTGCGGCAGTAAATCAGGCAGGTCTTGGCGGTAAGATGAGCCACGTTTCAACAGGCGGCGGTGCTTCTATGGAATTCTTAGAGGGAAAGGTACTACCTGGAATTGCTGCTTTAAATGATAAATAATTTATAAAGGAGAAAATAAAATGGGAAAATATATAATTGCAGGAAACTGGAAAATGAACAAGCTTCCATCACAAACTTATGATTATGTAAGAGAAGTTGTAGAAGCAACAAAGGGCGCAGAATGCGAGGTTGTATGTTGTACACCTTACGTATGTCTTGCTCCTGCTATCGAGGCGGCAAAGGGCACACACGTATCAATCGGTGCAGAGAATCTTCACTTTGAGGACAAGGGCGCATTCACAGGCGAAATCAGTGCAGATATGCTTGTTGACCTTGGTGTTAAATATGTTATTATCGGTCATAGCGAAAGACGTGAATACAACAACGAAACAGACGAAACAGTTAACTTAAAGGCTATAAAGGCTTTGGAAAAGGGTCTTGTTCCAATCGTTTGCTGCGGTGAGTCCTTAGAGCAAAGAGAAGCAGGTATCACAATGGATTTAATTGCAATCCAAATCAAGAAAGCATTTGCAAACATCAGTGCAGAAGACGCAAAAAAGGTTGTTGTAGCTTACGAGCCAATCTGGGCAATCGGCACAGGCAAAACTGCAACAGACGACCAGGCAGAAGAGGTTTGTGGCGGAATAAGAAATATCTTAGCTGACCTTTACGACGAAGCAACTGCAAAAGCAGTTACAATCCAATACGGCGGAAGTATGAACGCTAAAAACTGTGCAGGTCTTTTAGCAAAAGCAAACATCGACGGTGGTTTAATCGGCGGTGCATCATTGGTTGCTGCTGACTTTGCAGTGATAACATCAGCTGCAAAATAATTGTCGGGATGTTAAAATTGTCCAGACCGCAAAAAGTTGTAACTTTTTGTTATAAACAAACCTCGCTCCTGCGACGCTCTTAAAACCTACGGTTTTGTCGCTACAAATTGCGTTGCAATTTGTTGACCTCGACGTACCCTCGTACGCCTTCGGGTAACCCAAAGCTTGCGCTTTGGCTCGGTTTGTTCATTCTGAAACAATTTTTCCAATCCCTTGTGATAAAAAAGAAAGGGCTATTAAAATAATATTTTAATGGCCCTTACTTATAAGGTTGGTACAGAAAGGAAAAAAATATGGCAAAAAAACCAATCGCCTTAGTCATTATGGACGGCTATGGCTTAACAGATATAACAGAGGGTAATGCAATATATGCGGCAAAAACCCCAAACCTCGACAAATACTTTGCACAGTATCCTCACTCAAAGCTGAGTGCTTCGGGTCTTGACGTAGGTCTTCCTCAGGGACAAATGGGCAACAGTGAGGTAGGACATACAAACATAGGTGCAGGCAGAGTTGTTTATCAACAGCTTGTTAAAATCTCAAAGTCTATCACAGACGGTGATTTCTTTGAAAATGAGGCCCTTATGGGCGCAGTTGAAAACTGCAAAAAGAACAACAGTGCACTTCACCTTATAGGACTACTTTCCGATGGTGGTGTTCACTCACACAACGAGCACCTATACGGTCTTTTACAAATGGCTAAAAAAGAGGGTCTTACAAAGGTTTACGTTCACGCATTCCTTGACGGACGTGATGTTCCGCCAACATCAGGCGCAGACTTTATGGCAGATTTGTGCGCTAAAATAGACGAAATCGGCACAGGCTCGGTTGCAACTGTTATGGGACGTTTCTATGCAATGGACCGCGACAACGCGTGGGACAGAGTCGAAAAAGCATACAGAGCAATGGTATTCGGCGAGGGCAATCAGGAAGAAGACCCCGTTGACGCTATCAAAAACTCTTATAACAACGACGTAACCGACGAGTTCGTTATTCCTACAGTTACCGACAAGAGCGGAATGATAAAGGAAAACGATTCTGTTGTATGCTTCAACTTCCGCCCCGACAGAGCAAGACAGATTACAAGAGCATATGTTGACGAAACATTTGACGGCTTCAAGAGAGATTATCAAAAGCTATACTATGTATGTATGGCACAATATGACGCCACAATGCCAAACGTTTACGTTGCATTCCCACCCGAAGAGCTGACAATGACATTTGGCGAATATATTTCACAAAAGGGGCTTACACAGCTTAGAATTGCCGAAACACAAAAATATGCACACGTAACATTTTTCTTCAATGGTGGCGAGGAAACTCAATTTGCGGGTGAGGACAGAATTCTTATAAAATCACCCGACGTTGAAACCTTTGATTTAAAACCCGAAATGAGTGCATACGAAGTATGCGACGCGGCAATAGAGGCAGTAAACGACGACAAATTCGACGTTATAATCTTAAACTACGCAAACTGCGATATGGTAGGCCACACAGGCTTTATGGATGCCGCAATTTCGGCGGTTGAGGCGGTTGACGAGTGTGTGGGCAAGTTCAGTGAGGCGGTTTTAGCAAAAGGCGGTAAGGTTATTATAACTGCCGACCACGGAAATGCAGACTGTCTTGTAGACCCCGATACTAAGGCTACATTTACTGCACACACCACAAACCCTGTTCCTATGATAGTTCTTGGTGCAGGCGATGTAAAGGTAAAAGACGGCAGACTTTGCGACTTGTGTCCCACAATGCTTGATTTGATGAACTTAGAAAAACCATCACAAATGACAGGCGAAAGCTTAATTGTTAAATAACAAGACAAAATAATAGTTGACAAAACCAAAAATTCATAGTATAATAACAATAGAAAAAGGCAAGACCTCAAACGGTTATGCCAAATGAAAACGTTTTATAAAAAATAACGCTAACTTTTGTCAACGGCTGGCGTTATTTTTTTATGGAAATTACTAATAGTAAAAGAATCATCATAAATGATATTATGTATTCATTATCCATAGCTATCACCTCCTCTCAAAGAGATGATGGCATAACCGCCCAGCTTTGCGGAATGTCGACAAGCGCCATTCCCTACTGTTTTTGATCTTGCCTGATGTCGATTTATATCGACATTTTTTATTATACACCAAAACCCCCTCAAAATCAATAATAACAACAGTAATGAAATAATAATGTAAAAAATGCTCAGCCATGCGTTTTTTATTTGCTGAATATATTATCGTAGGGTTCGGCGTTTACGACGAACCGCACTTGAATAAATTTTATTGCATTTTAAAATATTTTTGCTAAAACCTTGCAAAAACAAGGAAAATATTATATAATAAGAAGTAACTAAGTTTTTTTAACCAAAAAAGGAGTTTTTATCATGGACAAGAACAAGAAATACATTGTAATCTTAGGTGACGGTATGGCAGACTATGGCGTGGACTGCTATGAGGGCAAAACAATATTAGAAGTTGCAAAAAAACCGACTATCGACTATATGTCAAAAAACGGTGAATTGGGCATGGTAAAAACTGTTCAGGACGGTATGAAGCCGGGCTCCGACGTTGCAAATCTTTCCGTAATGGGTTACGATACAAAAAAATGCTATACAGGCCGCTCACCGCTCGAGGCGGCGTCAATTGGTGTTGACCTCTTAGATAACGACGTTGCATTCAGATGTAACCTTGTAACACTAAGCGACGAAGAAAACTACGAGGACAAAACAATGCTCGACTACAGCGCAGGCGAGATTTCAACCGAGGAAGCAGCAGAGCTTATAGGTGCGGTTGCAAAAGAACTGAATACCGATTTAATCAAATTCTATTCGGGCGTAAGCTATCGTCATCTCACTGTATGGAACGGTGGCTCAACAAACGTTACCTTAACTCCACCCCACGATATTTCCGACAGAAAAATCGGCGAATATCTGCCAAAGGGCGACGGTGCCGATACTCTTCTAGAAATGATGAAAAAGAGCGAAAAGATTTTAAGAGAGCACCCCGTAAACAAGGCGCGCAAAGCAAACGGTAAAAATATGGCAACTTCCATATGGGTATGGGGCGAGGGCACAAAACCACAGATTGATAATTTCTACGAAAAGTTTAACATAAAAGGCTCTGTCATAAGTGCAGTTGACCTCATAAAAGGTATTGCAATATGCGCAGGTATGAAGTCTATCGACGTCGAGGGCGCAACAGGCAACTGCGAAACCAACTGGGACGGAAAAGCACAAGCAGCACTTGATACACTCTTAAACGATAGTGATTTTGTGTATGTACATATGGAAGCACCCGACGAAATGGGACATCAGGGACTTCCTCATAAAAAGAAGCTTGCAGTAGAAACAATCGACGAAAAGGTTGTTAAGTTCTTAAAAAACGAGCTCGAAGCAAGGGGAATAGCATATCGTATGCTAATATTGCCCGACCACCCTACGCCGATAAAAACCAAAACACACGCGTCGGACCCCGTTCCGTATATCATATACGACAGTGAAAACACAAACAACAAAAGTGGTTTGGAATACACCGAAGAAAATGCAACAAAAACAGGTATATTTATAGAAAAGGGTTACACCCTTATGGACAAGTTTCTGCAAAAGTAATTTTTAAGGATATATTTTAAATTATGAGAATAAAAAATAATTGGCTAAGAATTTTAATATTTGTTGTAATAACCGCAATAGTGGTTGCGACGGTTTGGCTGTCGCTTTCAAAGATATTAGACCTTTTTGGGTTTATTATCAGTCTGTTTTTGCCATTCCTCTTAGGCTTTGTGTTTGCCTCGGCAGTAAAACCGCTTGCCGACGTTCTGCAAAAAAAGCTATCCATTCCGCGTGGAATGAGTGCAATTCTGGTTATAATACTCACAATAGGTATTATAGGCGGAGCAATCACGTGGGGAGTATGGAAGATTATTGAGCAAGGCAGACAGGTATACGAGCAATTTCCACAGATTTACGAATCCGCAAGGCTTGGCTTTATAAAATTTACAGATAGCTGGCAGGACGTGTATGCCTCGCTCCCGAACAATATCCAGCAGATAATATCGGAGTTTGGCAATACCATTTCCGATAAAGCCTCGGGCTTCTTAAACAACAAATCCGAGCCCGTTGTGGATTGGGCGTCGCGCTTTGCAAAAGCAATTCCGCGCGGTTTTGTGGGCGTCATTGTATTTATTCTGTCGGGATATTTCATAATCACAGACGACGGAAGAATTTCGGCATTCACAACCAAAATAATAGACGAAAGACTTAGATTCCGTTTTTCGATTGTAAGCATTCACGTTAAAAATTATCTGGGCGGTTACCTAAAAACTCAGGGAATTTTAATGCTTATCACCTTTGTTATAATATTTGCAGCTCTTTCTATTCTCGGCGTGCGCTATGCACTGCTTATTGCTTTGGGAATTTCGTTTTTAGATGCACTTCCGTTCTTCGGAAGCGGTCTTGTGCTATGGCCATGGACTGTTATAGATTTTGCAACGGGCGATATAAAAATGGGTGTGGGTCTTATTTTAACATATGTGGCGGTTGCTGTTGTAAGACGTGTGGCAGAGCCAAAGCTTTTGAGCTCCAATATGGGAATGCACCCGCTTTTAACTTTGGCATCTATGTATGTCGGTTACAGAGTGCTGAGCATTGGCGGTCTTATATTCGGTCCTGTAATAATGATGCTTGCAATAAGCTTCTACAAGGCAGGTCTATTCGATCCGATTATAACATTTATAAAGCTTGTATATAAATTCATAAAAGAACAACTTATTTTACTAAAAGACTTTTTCATAAAATTAGCAGGGAGTGATTGGAATGAATAATAAATTTTACATTACCACAGCGATTGCATATACTTCAAAAACACCTCATATAGGTAACACATATGAGCTTATACTAACCGACGCAATTGCAAGATTTAACAGATTTATCGGCAAGGACGTCTACTTCTTAACAGGTACAGACGAACACGGTCAGAAAATTCAGCAGATTGCCGAGGAGCAGGGTATTTCACCGCAACAACACGTAGATAAAATCGCAGGCGAAATACGCGATATTGCCGATATGCTTAATATCAGCTATGATGGCTTCATAAGAACAACCGACGACTATCACGTTAAGGCAGTGCAACAGATATTCAAAAAGTTATACGACCAGGGCGATATATACAAAGACGCTTATGAGGGTCTTTACTGCACTCCTTGTGAATCATTCTGGACACAAACTCAGCTAAAAGACGGAAAATGCCCCGACTGCGGCAGAGAAGTGCAAAAGACAAAGGAAGAAGCATACTTCTTCAAGATGAGCAAGTACGGTCAAAAGCTTATGGAGCATATCGAGAACAATCCCGACTTTATACAACCCGAGTCGCGCAAAAAGGAAATGGTAAATAACTTCCTAAAGCCTGGACTTCAGGATTTGTGTGTTTCAAGAAGCTCATTTAATTGGGGTGTTCCCGTTGATTTCGATAATGAGCACGTTATATACGTGTGGATAGATGCACTTTCAAACTACATTACTGCACTTGGCTACACACCCGAAGAAAAGGGCGAGCTATACAATAAATATTGGCCTGCAGACGTGCACGTAATAGGTAAGGATATTTTACGTTTCCACACAATTTATTGGCCAATTATTCTTATGGCACTTGGCGAGCCACTTCCAAAGCAGGTGTTTGGTCATCCGTGGATGCTTGTGGGCGAGGAAAAAATGTCAAAATCACGCGGTAATGTTATCTATGCTCAGGATTTGGTGCGTCATTTCGGCACAGATGCAGTAAGATATTATTCACTTCACGAAATGCCGTTTGCACAAGACGGAACAATCACCTACGACGTGTTTATGACGCGTTACAACTCCGATTTGGCAAATACCTTAGGTAACCTTGTAAACAGAACAATCGCAATGGTTAATAAGTATTTTGATGGATGTTTACAATCGGGCGATGTAGAGGGTGAGTTTGATGACGACTTAAAAGCAGTTGCAACAGGTGCACTTGCTAAAATAACGGAAAAGATGAAGAGTCTGCACGTTGCTGATAGCTTAGACGAAATCTGGGCAGTGGTAAACCGCGCAAATAAGTATATAGACGAAACAACTCCGTGGATACTTGCTAAGGACGAAGCAACAAAGGCACGTCTTGGCACAGTATTGTATAATCTCGTAGAAACCATAAGAATTATTGCATCACTGCTTAGTTCGTTCATTCCAGAAACTGCACAGAAGATAAAAGAGCAAATTTGCGCAGATGATTTAAGCTTTGAGAGTGCTGATAAGTTTGGTGTAACAAAAGCGGGAACAAAAGTTGGCGAGGCAGTCCAATTGTTTGCAAGGCTTGATATCGAAAAGAAAATGGAGGAAATTATGGCAGAAACAGAGACAAAAGAAGAAAAGATAGAAATTGCACCGTACAAGGACTTTGTTGAGTTTGAGGACTTCGAAAAGCTTGATATTAGAGTGGGTAAGGTAATTGAATGTGAAAAAGTACCAAAGTCGAAAAAGCTTTTAAGATTTACCCTTGAGGTAGGCAGCGAAACAAGACAGATTCTTTCGGGAATTTCGCAGTTCCACGACCCTGAGGAATTGATTGGTAAGAATGTGTTGTTTATAGCAAATTTTAAGCCAAGAACAATGATGGGACTCGAATCAAACGGTATGATTTTATCGGCAGAGTTTGAAGATAAGCTTACAGTTTTAACAACGCTGAATGATATTCAGAGCGGTGCAGAAATTGTGTAATATAAAACGGGGGATGTTTACAAACATCCCCCCGTTTGCTTTTTAATTGTACACTTCTCTTCTGTGCCCGACATTTAAAACAATAATTTTTATTTTATTATCTTCTATTTTGGCAAGCAGACGGTAATCCCCCACACGATAGCGCCATTGTCCGCTTTTGTTGGCGGATAAACTCTTTCCGTGTTGTCGGGGGTTTTCGCAATTTTGAAGATTTTTACGTACCCATCCTAAAATCAATGCTGCGGTATGACGGTCTAATTTTTTTAAATCTTTTAATGCTCTGTCGGTAAATTCAACTGTATATTTCATTGTAATCCTAATTCCCTTTCCACATCATCAAGAGAATAGGTAATGGGATTTATTTTGTACTCTGCCATGGCTTTGTCGAACATTTCCAAATCGTATTCCGTTTCGATGCGCTCCATAACTGTTTGACGAACAAGCTCGGATACCGAAAGCCTGTTAAGCTCCGCGTATTTTTTAATCAGCACAGAATCCTCATCGCTTAATCTTAAAGAAATAGTCATTGTTATCCCCTCCTTGTAATACATTGTATTACAAAAAAATAAATTTGTCAATAGTATTTGCAAAAAAAATTAAAATTATTATAAATACTCCCGCAAAAAAAGAGGGTGGAATTTCCACCCTCTTGATTTTTAATCATAAACGATTATTGTTGTGTCCAGTCGCTCCATTTGTCAACTGTTGCAACTGTTACATTTTCTATACCTGCGTCTGCAAGCGCTCTTTGAGCAAGGTCTGTTTTAGCAACTGATGTTGTTATAATATCTTCAGATGAGAAGATAGATATATTCATTTTTGGCATTTCAAAATTTTTCATAATATTTCTCCTCCTCTAAAATTATTGAACATTAAGTGCAACGCCTGTTGCTCCAACAGAAACAGGGATAATTATACCAAACACAGCGCTACCCTCAGTAATTGGAAGCGGAGTATCTGCAGTCTTCTTTGTTGTGCCGCCAATAGTTGCTGACCAGAAGTACTTTGTATGTCCTGTTTTGAATGTGTATGATGCTTTGTATACATTTACATCTTCGCTATCGTTCTTAACGGATTCCTTATCCTCAAGCTGAGCGTTTTCGTCATATTCGAATTCTGTAGCTTGGATTGTTTCTAATGTTGGACCAACGTTTGCACTAGGATATAATGTTAACTTGTATTCTTTGCTGTCGTATGTATATTCTGCTTGACTAGCTATAGCTAAATTATCATCAAATGTGATTGTTCCAATTTTTGCGGCACCATTAGCTGAAGCGTCATCTGTTCTAATATAGAAATCCCCAGGATTACCTTCTACAAGGGTTTTTAGCTTTATCGTAAGAACTTGGCCAGAGCCAACTCTATATGCTCCTTCAGGAGTAGGATCTCCTGCCCAACCAAAATAAACATATTTACCCTTTGTATCAGCGTCATTTAAAGCTGGCGTTGCAGCAGAAAAATTTGTCGATTTTATCAAATATGAAAATCCGTTTTTAGTGTACTTTGTGTCATAATCTGGCAGTCCAATTTCGAATTGTACTGCTGTCAAAGCTGTTCCAGCACCTGTGTCCTCATTTAATGATGTTTCAACACCATCATATGAAACATGAAGCTCAAAAGTTGTGCCCGCAGCCCATGTCTCATCAGAAACGTTAGCCACTTCTACTGTTAAAGAAGGACCTGAAGTTGCGTGTGCAACTGTTGTAAAAGCTGCAGCTGATAACATCATTGATAATGCTGCAACCATTGAAATAATTTTTTTCATTATTATTTCTCCTCTCATTATTTTCTCTATTTATTATTTAAAATTATTTTGCTGCAGGGAAAACAGTAATAAGTTTTGCAGCATATTGTAATATTGACGAAGCATCACTTACGTCAATAATTGGCTCTCCCGTTGTTGCGTTAGTATCACCTGTTACGTTTGCAGCAAGTTTTTGCGCATCAGTCAAAGTGACAAGTTTTGCTGCTGACTGAAGAACAAGCGAAGCATCACTTACGTCTATAGCAGTATCCCCAATTGTTACCTGACCCAAAACATACGCTGGTGCATCTGCTTCCTTAGTATATTCTGCAGTATAGATTTGTCCGTTAACCTGCATTCTGACATAAACTTTATCGCCATCAGCAAGCTCGCCAATAACAACTTCAGCAAAATCTGCTGTATTGTCTGATTGATTAATTTGTTTGATATCAGCAGGTGTGATAGTAACTGTTGTTTCACCTGTTTCGTCTGCATCAAAGTCAGCAAATACGTTGTTGTTTAGTACCAACAATGTAGCATCATCTTCGCCTGTAACAACAGGAATATCCGAAAGTGTTAATGTGCCTGCAGTTGTTTCTGTCGGTGCAGTGTAATCAACTGTCATAGCACTTGCGCTTATAGCAAGAGCTGCAATAGCCAATACCGTAACCGCGGTCGTTGAAAGCAATCTAAATAGTTTCATATTGTATGAAACCGTCGCACAAAACAGAAGAACTCTTTGTGGCTGTTGGTTAATATGATTTTTTTGCATGTTACAGTGGATTTTTGCAACGTTTTTGGCCAAGTATAAAATATTCCATTTTTATGTAATTTTATTATATTTGTTAGAAGTGTACAAACGCATAAAACAGTGATTGTCAAATTGCACAAAAATTGCAAATGTCCGTAAAAACACTTGAAAAAAACTTTACAATGTAGTAAAATATATGTAATGATGGCTTATTGTCATCATTGGGTTGTTTTTTTGTTTGTGGGAGAGAAACACAGACAAAATATTTTTATTCAAAATCAGAGAGAAACACCTAAGGAAAACGACATAATCTAGTCAAGTATGCAGTATTACTGCACACAACAAAAGAAGAATTTTGCGTTGAGAGAATAAACAAAAGTTTATACGCAAAAAAGGTACAGTTAATATATTTTGCGACTCTCGGTATGTTAACTGAATTTTTAGGGAGTGCACAAGCTCAGTCAAAGAGGGAATGTGGGCTTGATACAATTCGCGCATACATATCTTTATTTGGTGCGGATTGGAAACGTCTATTCGTCAAGTTTAAGTTTATTATGAAGTAGAGGGAAGGCTTAGAGGAGGACGAAAAGTCGTAATTATTGAGTTTTTTACTTAAACATAAGAGAAAAATAAAAGTATCTTAGTTTTAAAGAAAGGAGGTTTCATACAATATGAAACTATTTAGATTGCTTTCAACGACCGCGGTTACGGTATTGGCTATTGCTGCTCTTGCCATAAGCGCAAGCGCTGCTCCTGATACTACAACAGTTACTGCAAACTACGCTGACAGCACATTAACACTTTCGGGTGTTCCTGCTGTTACAGGCGAAGATGACGCTACATTGTTGGTACTAAACAACAACGTATTTGCTGACTTTGATGCAGACGAAACAGGCGAAACAACAGTTACTATCACGCCTGCTGATATCAAACAAATTAATCAATCAGACAATACAGCAGATTTTGCTGAAGTTGTTGTTGGCGAGCTTGCTGATGGCGATAAAGTTTATGTCAGAATGCAGGTTAACGGACAAATCTATACTGCAGAATATACTAAGAAAGTGGATACGCCTGATACAGTTCTTGTTGGCGACGTTAACGGCGATGGCTCAATAACAAGTGATGATGCAACAGAGATTTTGTGTTCGACTGTTGACTTGGAATCAGTTATAGTGAAAGAACCTAAAAATGATGCTTATTATGCAGCTGCTTATTGTACCGACGATTTATCTGTAACAAGTGACGATGCAACAGAAATTTTGTGTAAAACTGTTGATTTGGAATGCAATGCTAATGTCGGAAAAGATATAGCCATTGGTTCAATTAACTAATTTAATCAAAAATTACAAATAAATAAATGAAAGGAAGATATGTTATGATTAAGAAATTAATATCAGCAATAGCTGCTGCAGCTATAGCAACAACTGCATTTGCAAGTCTTGCTTCTGCTGAAAAAACATATGATATAAGATTAGATACTGGTGTTACACAAAGTACTGGTGTTGGCACAGGCAACAGACAGTATTTTACAGTTAAATGTGATGACCTTGCTGGAGAATATACTTCAGCTATTCAGATACAAATTAAAGTTATCAGTGGCTCACTTGAGTCTTTTACAATGGTAAAAGGTACTGATAAAAAAGGCGGATTATATGTAGTTGAAGAGGGAGAAGACGAAGAGACTGGAGATCCTATAGAGGTAAATACATACCTTGCTGCTAGTGGATGGACAAAGAATCTTTCTACAGATGACGAAGGAAATCAATTGATTAAATTCTCATGGGGTTCATCAACACCATATATATCAAACGGTGGTATAATCGCTGAATTGTACGTTGTTGCGACAGATCCAACTGCGGATGTAGAGTTAGAACTCGTTAATGGCGTAGACGATGCTGGTGGTGCATTGACAAGAGTAAACACTTGCACCTCAGATAATAGCAATAAGGTTGTGCATGGTTTCACTCCTGAAGTAGCTCCTCAGTATGTTCTTGCTGCAGGTACTTCAACAATCACAGAGAAGTCAACAGGTGATACAGGCTCAACAAAAACAGATGCTACTCCAGGCACAGTATTCAACGAAACTGGTTCAGCTAAAGCAAGTACATTTACAGTAACATCTACACCAACAACAGGTGCAACAAAGGCATACTGGTATGCAAAGATTGGCGGAGAGGATAAGAGAGCTCTTGCTAATATTCCTGCTTTAGATGGTGGCGAAGTTATGCTTGGTCTTGTATTCCACAGCGACCTAACAATCGAGAACGTTCAGCTTGGTTGGGAATAATTTAAGAGGAGGAGAAATATTATGAAAAATTTTGAAATGCCAGAAATGAATATATCTATCTTCTCTGAAGAGAACATAGTAACAGAATCAAACGGAACAGCTGCTAAGAAGCTATTAGAAGGCACAGAAGGTATGGGTGCCGTAACTTACACAACAGCAACAGATTGGGAACCTTGGACACAAGCTTAATCGCGTTTGATTAAAATTTAAGAGGGTGGAAATTCCACCCTCTTTTTTGTGCTGTAAAATAATTGACATTTTAAAACAATTATGATACAATATAGTATGTAAAATAAAACAAAGGAGATATTAAAATGAAAAGAATATTTTTAGCAACCGTTGTTGCACTAATGCTTTTGGGTATAAACTGTTTTGCAGCCCAAAACCCCACAGTAACACTCAACGGAAGTGAAATTATATTTGCCGACCAGACTGCAATCATAAAAGACGACAGAACACTTGTTCCTGCAAGAGGTGTCTTTGAGGCAATGGGTGCCAAGGTACAATGGGACGGTGAGGTACAACGTGTACAAATAGACAGCGGTGATAATCTGACAAGAGTTTTTATGACAATAGGAGAGCCGAGTTTAAGAATATACAAATTTAAAGACCTTTACAGCGCGGATAGATATGCTACAAAAATAGATGTTGCTCCTCAAATCATAAACGACAGAACAATGATTCCGCTAAGAGCGGTTTCGGAAGCGTTTGACTGCAAGGTTGACTGGGACGAAACAACAAGAACAGTTATAATAACAACTAAAGATGGTGTTCCGGAAATTAGTGATAATAATGATACTCCATACATATATCTTACAACAGAAGCTGATGACGTAAAGAAGGACGAAGAATTTATTGTATATGCAAATATGAAGAATTTTAATAGCCAATATGCACTCACAAGTGGCTCAGTTGCCATTAATTATGATGAGAGCAAGTTCGAAGTTGTTTCTTCTGAAATGTGTGTTGATGGATTTATGTACGCAGCAAATCCGGAGTTTAGAGAAAATGTTTTTGTTTGTGCCTTTGCTACCGGTGGTTACAGTTGCAAGGCAAAGGATGAAGCATATGTAAAGGTAACCTTTAAAGCATTAAGCGACGACGGCGGTGAAATCAGCATATCAACAATGTACGAAACAGTGAGAGGATATATGACAAGCATCGGATTATCTGATCCAAAAACACATAATAACTATTCTTACACACCACTTAGTATGGGTATAGATACAACACCGATAGTTTTAAAATAAAACAAATTAAAGAACGATGATTTCATCGTTCTTTTTTATGTTAAAAATTATATAACCAAGTATGTTTTTCTTATTTAAAGGTAAAATAAAAATAATTATATAACAAGAAAGGTACAGATTTTGAAATGAAGAAAAACATACGAACAGACCTTGCCTTAGAGGCACACGAGCTTACCCAAAAAGAAACCGCAAAAGAAATTAAGGGTATTGTAGCAAAGGAATGGAAGAGAGCAAATGTAAAGGTTACTCAGGTTGACATACTAAACGATGACGGAGCCAAGTCAATCGGCAAAGCAAAGGGCACATATATAACAATAGAGGCCCCTGGGATTAGTCAAAGCAGCACCGATTTTGAAAACGTATGCTATATAATCAGTGATGAAATTAAAAAAATGGCACAGGTATCATCCCACGCTATGACTCTTGTGGTTGGTCTTGGAAACCGTCAAATCACCCCCGACGCGCTCGGCAGCGAGGTTGTAAACAATCTTTTTGTTACACATCATATGCAAAGCCTTTTTGACGAAAATGTGGGCAACGTGTGTGCAATAGCGCCGGGTGTACTTGGCACAACAGGCCTTGAAACCTCAGATATAATAAACTCCATATGCAAAAAAACAAAACCTGATTTAATAATTGCAGTTGATGCACTTGCAGCTGCCGATATAAGTCGAATGTCGACCACTATCCAGATTGCCGACACAGGAATTCAACCCGGCTCAGGTGTTGGTAACGACCGAAAAGGTCTTAATTACGATACATTAGGTGTTAAGGTTATTGCCATTGGTGTGCCTACGGTTATTGATGCCTCCAACATCTCCGACATAAAAATTCCCGAGGAGATGGCACCGCTTATGGTAACCTCCAAGGATATAGACTGCGTTATCAAAAAAATGTCTAGAGCAATTGCGTGCGGAATAAACCTCGCTTTGCATAAAAATATGTCGCTCGAGGATATTAACGCCCTTGTGGGTTGACTTTTTTGCTAAAATATTGTAAAATAAATTTAACTATATATTATAAAGTAGGGTTTGGCGATTTTCGACAAACCGCTTTCGGCACATCGTAAACGCTGTGCCCTACAACTGTGGTAAGAAAGGTTTTTAAATTATATGTTAGAAATAAATGTTAATTCGAATATTACATTAAAATATATACCAATGACAAAATTAAAAACAACAACACTTGCGGCATATATTCACCGACCTCTTTGCAAAGACGAGGTTTCTTTGAATGCACTTTTGCCATATGTGTTAAAAATGGGCTCAAAAAAATATCCCACCACCGAAGCACTCTCAAAACAATTCGAGAGTCTTTACGGTGCGTCGTTTGGTGCAACTGTGTTAAAGCGCGGCGAGGACCAGATTTTGTATTTTGATTGCGAAACCATATCCGACAAATATGCCCTTGGTGGCGAAAAGCTGCTTATGGAATTAACAAAAACACTTCTTTGTGTGATTTTTGAGCCAAACGTTAATGACGGTGCATTCGATTCATCAATCTTTGAGCAGGAGCGCAAAAATGCAAAAGACAGAATTCTGTCGCTTATGAACGATAAGCGCACGTGGGCTTCACAGCGTTGTCAGGAGGAAATGTGTGAAAATAGTAATTTTGCGCTTAGCGCATATGGCACAACCGAGGGACTTGATAATCTTTCGTCAAAAGCGCTATACAACCACTACAAAGAAGTGATTGCCTCATCACCCATTGATTTTTATATATGCGGCGAGGCTGATACCGACGAAATTGTTTCGTTAATAAAGGAATATACTTCACACATAGATTTTAGAACACCAAAGCTCTACGGGACACAAATCTTAAAAAAAGATGCGCCCAAAAAAGACGTTACAGAAGAAATGAACGTTACTCAGGGTAAAATGTCGATAGGCTTTCGTACAAACATTTCGCCCTGCGATGCTGATTATCCCGCATTAATTGTGCTTAACAGCATATACGGAGCAGGTGCACATTCAAAACTGTTTAACAACGTACGCGAAAAGTTATCTCTTGCATATTATGCTTCATCTCAGTTAGAGAGATTTAAGGGACTTATGATAGTCAATGCAGGAATTGAGTTTGAGAATTTCGAAAAGGCGTATAACGAATCACTTCTGCAGCTTGAGGAAATAAAAAATGGTAATATATCTGAACTTGAGTTTACATCAAGCATACAGTCTATAATAAACAGCTACAACACCCTATACGATGACCAGCGCCATTTGCAGAACTTCTATCTTGGCGAGCATATTACAGGTACAAACCGCGACATAGAAAAGGCAAAGGAGCAGATTTTATCTCTAACAAAAGACGACGTAGTAAAGGTTGCAAAAAAACTTGAATTGGACACAGTCTACTTTTTAAAGGGCAAGGCGGAATAAGGAGTTAAGTTAATGGTTAATGCAGAACACAAAATAAACAAAACCACCGGCGAAGAGCTTTTTTATAAAAAGCTTGAGAGCGGACTTAAGGTATATATAATTCCAAAGAAGGATTATTCTCAGAGCTACGCAATTTTTGGTACAAACTACGGAAGCGTCGACTCGGAATTTGTTGTTCCCGGTGATAGCGACGTTACCGTTGTACCCGACGGAATAGCGCACTATTTAGAGCACAAAATGTTCGACCAGCCTGATGGCTCAAATGTATTTGACAAGTTCTCCAAACTTGGTGCAAATGCAAATGCCTTTACGTCGTTTAATATTACTGCATATCTTTTTGGTGCTACTTCGAATATCGAAGAAAATATTAAAACTCTTATGGACTACGTGCAAAGTCCATACTTTACAGAGGAAAGTGTTCAGAAAGAACAGGGGATTATCGGTCAGGAAATTAAAATGTATGACGATAGCGGAAGCTGGAAGCTATTCTTTAATTTTATAAACTGTCTGTATCAGAATCACCCCATAAAAAAGGAAATTGCAGGCACGGTAGAGAGTATAAGTCATATAAATGCCGACTATCTTTATAAATGCTACAACACGTTCTATAACCTTTCGAATATGGCTATTGTGCTTGTTGGTAACATCGACGTGGAAAAGGCATTTGACACAATAGAAAAATCCGTAAAGAAAAACGAGCCTTTTAAGGAAGAAATAAAAAGAATATACCCCACAGAGCCAATGGAAATATCAAAGTCGTATCATGAGCAATCACTTAGTGTTGCCGCGCCTCTGTTTATGATGGGCTGGAAAGATACCGACACGGGCTTTGGTGGGGATAAGCTCCTAAAAAAGACAATAGAAATTCAAATTCTCTTAAAAATGCTTGTTGGAAAAAGCTCAAAAATATATAAAAGGCTATACGAGCAAGGACTCATAAATGCCAGCTTTTCCACCGACTACACCGAGCAGTGCGATTACGCATTTTCTTCGCTTGACGGTGAGTCTAAAGAGCCGCAAAAGGTCTTTGAAACAGTTCTTGACGAAATTGACGCCATAAAAAAACAAGGTCTTTTAAAAGAAGATTTTGAAAGAGTTAAAAGGGTTGTATGGGGACGTTATATAAGAATGTTAAACGACGTTGAGGACTATGCAAGCTCATTTTTACGCTCAGTATTTATGGATGTAGATTTCTTTAACTACGACGAAGTCTACAAAAGAATAACATTTGAAGATATTACAAACCGTTTTATAAATCATTTTACGAGAGAAAGAGCCGCGCTATCAGTTATTAATCCCGTAAAGTCTTAATAAAAGTGCTTACAGAAAGGAATACAAGATATGAAAATCATAATCATAGGCGCAGGTAAAATCGGTCAGCAGCTTGCTATAAATTTATGCAACGAGGACAACGAAGTTGTTGTGATTGATAAAAAAAGAGAAAAAGTAGAAGCGCTTTGCAATCACTGCGATGCTCTTGGTGTGGTAGGAAACGGTGCAAACATAGACACACTAAAAGAGGCAGACGTAGAAAACACCGATATTGTAATTGCGGTAACAAATTCAGACGAATTGAATTTATTGTGTTGTCTGTTGGCAAAAAAGACGGGTGATTGCCAGACAATAGCCAGAGTGCGCTCTCCCGAATACAACGATGAAATCACACTCATACAGGAAGAGCTTGGTCTTGCAATGGTTATCAACCCCGAAAAAACTGCCGCAAGCGAAATAGAAAGAATTCTGCGTTTTCCGTCGGCAATACAAATAGAAACATTTGCAAAGGGCAAAATAGAAATTTTAAAATTCCGTGTTGGCAAGGATAATGTTCTTATTAATATGCCGATTTCTAAACTAATTCCCACATTCAAGTGCGATATCCTTGTGTGTGCAGTAGAAAGAAACGGTGAACTTACCATTCCCCGCGGAGATTTTGTGATTGAGGAGGGTGATGTTGTATCAATCACCACGTCTCCCGAAACTGCGGTTGAGTTCTTTAAAAAGATAAAAATTAAAACCAATCAGGTTAAAGATGCAATGATTATCGGCGGCGGAAGCATATCGTATTATCTTGCAAAGTCATTAATAAAATTAGGTATAAGAGTAAAAATAATCGAAACGGATATGGACCGTTGCACCTTATTAGACGAAAACTTACCATCAGCAGTTATAATTCAGGGCGATGCGAGCGAGCCTGAACTTCTGATGGAGGAGGGTATAGAAACAACAGGTGCATTTGTTGCGCTCACTAATATGGACGAGGAAAACATTATGCTTTCACTGCATGTAAAAACCTGCTCGAATGCAAAGCGTGTTACAAAAATCAACCGTATAACCTTCGACAGTGTAATTTCATCATTAGACCTTGACAGTGTAGTTCAGCCAAAGAACGTAACTGCAGACCGTATTTTGCGTTTTGTAAGAGCTATGAAAAACTCCATAGGCTCAAATGTGCAGTCGCTTTGCCATATAATTGAGGGTAAGGCAGAAGCACTTGAGTTTATAATAAGAACGGAGTCGGGCGCTACAAACATTCCGCTCGAAAAACTCAAGCTCCGTAAAAATACACTTGTTGCGGCAATCCGACGTAAAGGAAAGATGATAATTCCAAGAGGACAAGACACCATGCAAGTTGGTGATACTGTCATTGTGGTAACAACACAAAAAGGACTTGACGATATAGCAGACATTCTCGGTTAAGGTTGGTGATTACATATGCGATACAGACAGATTGTTTATATACTCGGCATGGTGCTCAGGTTTGAGGGCTTGTTCCTTTGCCTGCCGCTTATAACTGCTCTATGTTATGGCGAACAACAGGGTGTTGTTTGCTTTGCCATCACTGCCCTTATATGTATTTTAGCGGGTGTTTTACTGTCCCTTAAAAAGCCGCAAAACAACTCTCTTTATGCAAGAGACGGTTTTGTTATAGTATCACTCTCGTGGATTTTAATGGGCATTATGGGCGCAATCCCTATCACAGCGTTGGGAAACACCTCATACATAAACGGATTGTTTGAGGCAGTTTCGGGTTTTACAACAACAGGCTCAACAATATTTAGCGATGTTGAGGCACTGCCAAAAAGCCTCTTAATGTGGCGCAGCTTCACACACTGGATAGGCGGTATGGGTGTGCTTGTGTTCATTATGGCTATTTTGCCGCTTTCGGGTGGATATAATATGAATATTATGAAAGCCGAATCACCTGGCCCGTCAGTTGGCAAGCTTGTGCCAAACATTAAAAAAACTGCGGCTATTCTTTATGCTATATATATCGGACTTACTGTTTTGGAATTCATATTCCTGCTCTTTGGAAGAATGTCGGTTTTTGAATCGCTTAATACGGCATTTGCAACCGCAGGAACAGGCGGCTTTGGTGTCCGTAACGACAGTATAGGCTCATATTCATCATATATACAAATAGTAATAACCGTTTTTATGGTGCTTTTTGGTGTAAACTTCTCGGCATACTATCTTTTACTGATACGTAAGTTCAAGGATATATTTAAAATTTCAGAGATATGGGCGTATCTATCCATACTTGTTGTATCTGCTCTTTTGATAGGAGTAAACATTATGCCAATGTATGAGGGTTTTGATACTGCATTAAAACACTCATTCTTTCAGGTGGCAGCAATGATGTCGACCACAGGTTTTGTAACAGATAACTTCGATTTATGGCCGCAGTTTTCGAGAACATTAATGGTGATACTTATGTTTGTGGGCGCGTGTGCAGGCTCTACGGGCGGAGGTATGAAAGTTTCACGATATATGATTCTTTTTAAAACAATGGCAAAAGAATTGCAGACAATCATTCACCCCAAAAGTGTAAAGGCAATAAAAATAGCTTCAAAGCCAATACCCCACGAAGTGCTCAGGTCGGTGAATGTATACACCGTAATGTTTCTTGCATTGTTTGCACTGTCGTGTCTTTTGCTCTCGCTTGACGGACACGATTTGGTAACGACCTTTACCGCAACCGCAACAACAATGAACAACGTAGGACCTGGTCTTGCAAAGGCAGGGCCAATATACAATTTCGACTTCTTCAGCACATTTTCGAAAATTGTTATGATTTTTAATATGCTTGCGGGTCGTCTGGAGCTATTACCGATATTAATATTATTATCCCCAAGAACTTGGAAAAGTTGATGAAAGGATTAAAAAATGCGTTTTTCTACATTTTCATACAAAGGCGGTTGTGAGCAAAACCGCGACAAAGTCGAAAAAATAATACAAGACGGAGTATGCGCCTTTATAGTTACAGACGGTGGCAGCTTTTGCGGTGATATTGCCGCAGAGCTTATTTGTACTGCCGCAACAGACGAGTTAAAAAAGGATTTGCGTGTTGACAGTGCAGTGCTTGGTAATTGCTTTAGCGTAATACAAAAAACCGTTACCGAAAAAGCAAGCGAGGAGAGTGGCTTTGGCAACGTGTATGCCTCGTGTGCAATCCTCATATTTGACAAAGATAAAGCAATATGGGGACATATTGGTAACAGCAGAATATACTGCCTCAAAAAATCAAAGGTTACATTTGTAACCGACGACCACACGGGAGCATTCAAAAAATTCTCGCAAAAGGACATAGAATACAACGATATTCCCAAATATGACGACACTACACTTCTTATCAGCATAAGTGCAAAAAACACAATACCTGCTGACATTTCGGAGGTTAAAAAAACGGGCGAGCAATATTCGTTTTTACTATGTACCGATGGTTTTTGGAAAAATATTGACCTCGAAGCCATACAGGACTTCAAAAAGGAATCGGACAGTGCAAAAACGTGGCTTGCTTCAATGCTTACAATAGTCGAAAAAAGAGCAAAAGCCGATAGCGACTCTATTAGTGTTGTAGCTATAACAATGAAATAATCGATTGAGAGGGAAAAATACAATGTTTAATATAGTATTGGTAGAGCCGAGAATGCCGCAGAATGTGGGCAATATAGGCAGAACGTGCGTTGCAACGGGGTGCTCTTTACATATTGTTCACCCTATTCCGTTTCAGATAACGGATAAGAATGTAAAACGTGCAGGTCTTGATTATTGGCAGGATTTAGAACTGTATGAGTACACCGACATATACGACTTTTTCAGAAAAACACAAGGCGGAAGATACATTTTTGCAACAACAAAATCAAAGAAGAATTATTCCGACATTAACTACTCGTCGGGTGATTATATACTTTTCGGCAGAGAGGACAAAGGTCTTAGCGAGCTTTTGCTTGCAATGCACCCCGAAACCTCTGTCAGAATACCAATGATAAATGAAACAAGAAGTCTAAATTTATCAAACTCCGTTGCCATTGTTACATACGAAGCAATGCGACAAAATAATTTTGGAAATTGTCATTAATGAGGGAGGAAAAAATATGGCAAGAATTAAAATAGTAATAGATACAAGTGCAGATATGCCCGAGGAACTTATTAAAAAGTACGATTTTGGTATGCTGAGTTTCTTAAGCATATTTGGTGAGGACACATACGTTAGCGGCAAGGATATAACAAATGCGGAGTTTTTCGAAAAACTTACAACAAGCTCTATATTCCCCACTACTTCGCAGACACCATTTGGTGATATGTACGATTATCTCTTAAAAATGTGCAAAGAAAACGAAAGTGTAATATACTTTACACTGTCTTCAAAGGCAAGCGGTCAGCACAACACTGCGCATATTGTAAAGGAAGAAATCTTAGAAGAATATCCCGAGGCAGATTTACACATAGTTGATACTCAGTCCTTTTCGCTATATATTGCACAAACCGCTATATATGCAGCCGAGATGGCACAATCGGGCGAAAGTGTAGAAAAAATAATAGAAGAAAGCTTAAAATATATAAAAACATGGAAAGCATTCTTGCTTGTTGATACACTAAAATACTTAGAAAAAGGCGGCAGACTTGGCAAGGCATCTGCAATGGTAGGAACTCTTTTGGATATAAAGCCAATTCTTACAATAGAGGATGGTCTTGTAGAGTCAATGGATAAACTGCGCGGTAAAAAGAAGCTTGTAGATAAATTAATTGAAAAAGCAGAGGAATATCCTGGATTTGATAGTGAAAATCCCGAATTTCTTGTTGTTCAGTCAGATGACGAAAAAGGTCAGGAATTAGTAGAAAAGCTTACCGAAAAATACGGTGATGGCTGTGTTAAAATGTATAGTGAATTCGGACCTATAATCGGTACACACGTAGCAAAGGGTGCGTTTGCAATTTTGTGCAGAATTAAAAACTGATGGAAATTTTTAAAAGCAGACTAAAAGAAGCAATGCAATCAAGGCAGATAAGTGCCGCTAAGCTAAGCACCATCTCGGGCATAAGCAAACCGCTTATAAGTATGTATCTGTCGGGAAAAACAATTCCAAGAGAGATAAACCTTCAAAAACTTGCCGATGCTTTGGGCGTTGATGCTTTGTGGCTTGCGGGAAAGGACATATTTTGCGACAACACCCAAAAAAGATTTAAAAAGGTTACTCTGCCTGTTCTTTTTGATGCGGAGTAAGTTTTTTAGTAAAAACTCTTGAAAAAGCATACTATGTATGATAAAATTAAAACAACAAACCTGAAAGGAAAAATGATATGTATAAATTTGCAGGGTTGTATGTGGACTATGAGCCAAAGTACCCACGACTCTCACGTCAGAGCGAAATATATAAATGCGACGACAACAATATAAAAGCAAATATAACAATACGCTTTGAGCAAGGTTTTTTGGAGCAAAAGCAATCAGAAAATCCGCACCTTAGCATAGAGGATTGCGAATACATATGGATGGGCAGTGAATTTTACGAGGTACTGCCTGAGTTCGACGCGTTTTTGCTTCATTCCTCTGCAGTTGTATATAACAATCAGGCGTTTCTTTTTAGTGCGCCAAGCGGTACGGGAAAATCGACGCATACTCAGTTATGGTTAAAGCAGTTTAAGGGTGCATATATCTTAAACGACGATAAACCCGCCATAAAATATGAAGACGGTGCTTTTTATGTTTACGGAACACCATTTTCGGGAAAAACTGACCTTAACGTAAATGCACGTGTACCCCTGCAGAGTATTTGTATGCTGCAAAGAGGCGAGAAAAATCATATAGAAAAAATGCCCATCGAGGAGGCTTTATTTAACATATTAAACCAGACGTGCCGCCCCGTAGCAGAGGAGAGAATGGATAAACTTTTAGATGTTTTAGACGTCCTGACAAAAGCAGTGCCAATATATACTCTATCATGTAATATGGAGAGTGAAGCGGCAATGGTATCTTACGAGGGAATGAAAGGAAAATAAAGTCTGAATAAAATTGCCCATCTTGCCTTCTTTTATTCGGGGCGGTATAAAACATACAGCACCCTCAAAAAAGAAAGGCAATCTGAACAATTTTCTTTCAGACTTACTGATTTAATAGAAAGGTAACGTAAAAATGAAAATAAAAAAAGGATATATGTTAAGAAATGTCGGCAACAAAAACATTGTTGTTGCAGTGGGCAAAGCATCTTTGGAGCTTAACGGTCTTATAACATTAAACGAAACGGGTGCTTTTATCTGGAGGATGCTGCAGCAGGGTTGTGAATATGATGATATTTTAAAAGCAATATTAAAAGAATTCGACACAGATGAGCAAACCGCAAAGCAAGGCATAGACTCATTCTTGGATGAAGTTAAGGCTGCAAATTTATTGGAAGCCGAATAAAACATTAACCGAAAGGACAATAAATATGCTTAGTGGAAAAACCGTGCTATTGTGCGTAAGCGGCTCAATAGCGGCATATAAAATTGCAAATCTTGCACGTATGCTCACCAAGGAAAATTGCACCGTTCACGTGCTTATGACAAAAAATGCAACTAATTTTATTAATCCCATAACGTTTGAAACACTTACCTCTCATAAGTGTCTTGTAGATACTTTCGACCGTAATTTTGAGTACAGTGTTGAACACGTTGCGTTGGCAAAGGCGGCAGACATTGTGTTAATTGCGCCTGCATCTGCAAATGTTATAGGCAAAATTGCAAACGGAATTGCAGACGATATGCTCACAACCACCGTTATGGCGTGTCCGTGCAAAAAAATGGTATCGCCGGCAATGAATCATAATATGTTCCATAATCCTATAGTTCAAGACAACATAAAAAAACTCGAGCACTATGGCTACGAAATTATAAAACCCGACTATGGCAGACTTGCCAACGGTGATATGGGCGACGGTCGTATGTGCGACGAGAGTGTGTTATTTGATTATATAAAACGAGAAATTGCTTGTAAAAAGGACCTTAGCGGTAAAAAAATACTTGTAAGTGCAGGTGCAACAATGGAGGCTATCGACCCCGTAAGATATATAACAAATCATTCGACGGGTAAGATGGGCGTTGCAATAGCCGAAAATGCAATGCTAAGAGGTGCAGATGTAACACTTGTTGCAGGTAATATGCAAGTGAGTGCACCGCCGTTTGTGAATGTAATAAATGTAAAAAGTGCCGAGGAGATGGCACAGGCGATTTTTAAAGAGGCTGATGACGCCGATATAGTAATAAAGGCAGCGGCGGTGGCAGACTACACACCAAAGACCGTAAGTGATGAAAAAATCAAAAAAAGCGACACAGATATGTGCATAGAGCTTAAAAGAACAACAGATATAATAGCAACTCTTGGCTCTAAAAAACGTAAAAATCAGATTATCTGCGGTTTCTCTATGGAAACTCAAAATCTTGAGGAAAATTCAAAAAAGAAACTCTTAGAAAAAAATCTCGATTTAATTGCTGCAAATTCTCTTAAAACTGAGGGCGCAGGCTTTGGCTCGGACACAAACGTAATCACACTGATTTCGAAAGAAAAAACAACAGAGCTTCCCAAAATGTCAAAGAGTGATGCGGCAACAAAAATATTGGACTTTATAAAAGAACTGTAAGGGGGAAAACACATTGAAGATTTTAGTAACAGGCGGTGCAGGATACATCGGCTCACATACTTGTGTGGAGCTTTTGAATCAGGGTTATGAAATAGTTGTTTTAGATAACCTTATGAATTCTTCTAAAAAAAGCTTAGACGCAGTAAAAGAACTCACAGGCAAGGATTTCCCTTTTTATGAAGTTGATATGTTAGACTACAATGCAATGGAAACTGTATTTAAAGAAAACAAAATAGACGCAGTTATTCATTTTGCAGGTCTTAAAGCGGTGGGTGAGTCAACACAAATTCCCATAACATACTATCATAACAACATAACAGGAACACTTCACCTTATGCAGTTAATGGAAAAATACGATGTTCAAAACATTGTATTCTCATCATCGGCAACAGTTTACGGTACTCCAAAAACTGTACCTATCAGAGAGGATTTTCCGCTTTCTACAACAAATCCGTATGGCACAACAAAGCTTATGATAGAAAACATCTTAACCGATATTCAAAAGGCAAACAATAAGCTATCGGTAACACTTTTAAGATATTTTAATCCGATAGGTGCACACAAAAGCGGAAAGATTGGTGAAGACCCTAAGGGAATTCCAAACAATCTGCTCCCATACGTTGCTCAGGTTGCAGTAGGTAAGCTCGAAAAGGTACACGTATTCGGTAACGATTACCCCACAAATGACGGAACGGGTGTAAGAGATTATATCCACGTTGTCGATTTAGCTTTGGGACATTTAAAGGCTATCGAAAAAAATGCGGGTAAAAGCGGTGTTCACATATATAATCTTGGCACGGGCAACGGTTACAGTGTTCTGCAGGTTATAAATGCATTTTCCAAGGCTTGCGGTAAGGATATTCCATACCAGATAGACCCAAGACGCCCAGGTGATATTGCCGAGTGTTTTGCAGATCCAAAAAAAGCAAGAGAAGAACTTGGCTGGGAAGCAACAAGAGGTATTGAGGAAATGTGCGCTGACTCGTGGAGATGGCAAAGGGCAAATCCCAATGGCTTTAACGACTAATTAAACGAGGTAAAATAAATGAAGAAACAATCAAGAAGCGAAGCAAGAAAAGATGCTTTTACGCTTGTATTTCAACTGAATCAGCATAGTGATGAAATAAACGAAATGATTTATCTGCTTTTGGAAGAAAAGCCTGAGTGTGAGGATAATCTTGGATATATAAGTGCGGTTGTTAAAGGTGTAAACGAAAAGACAGATGAGCTTGACGCGGATATAGAAAAATTCTTAAAAAGTAATTGGACCTTAAAACGTATACCAAAGGTTGCACACTCAATTCTAAGACTTGCAATCTTTGAGATGAAATATGTCGAAGATGTCCCCGTAAGTGTTGCCATAAACGAAGCAGTGGAAATTGCAAAAACGTATGGCGACGAAGAAGAAGGCAAATTCGTAAACGGAATATTGGCATCGGTTGCAAAGGAATTATGATTTTTTTGGGCTTTGACACTTCAAACTACACCACGTCAGTTGGTGCAGTAGACGAAAATGGTTATAAAAATATTCGTCAAATTCTCCCCGTCAAAGAAGGCGAGCGAGGAATTCGCCAATCTGACGGGGTTTTTTTACACACAAAAAACATAGCCGCTCTTTTTGATGAGCTTAACCTTGGAGGCGAGGTGGGAGCTGTGGGAATAAGCACCAGACCAAGAAATGCAGATGGTTCATATATGCCCGTATTTTTGGTGGGCGAGGCGTTTGGCAGAGGTGTTGCAAAGGCTTTGGGTGTAAGTGTGTATGAATTTTCGCATCAGGACGGACACGTTATGGCAGGAATATATTCCGCAAATGCCTACGAACTCTTGGATGGTGATTTTTTGTCGGTACACTTATCGGGCGGTACTACAGAAATTCTTAAAACCACAGTAAATAACGGTTTTTCTCATGATATTATAGGAGGTACTACGGATATAAGTGCAGGTCAGTACATAGACCGCGTAGGTGTGAAGTTAGGCTTGCAATTTCCGTGCGGAAAGCATATCGAGGCACTTGCAAAGAGTGCTCAAAATGAAATTAAAATGCCCATATCTCTCAAGGATACATATATGAGCTTTTCGGGCGTAGAAACCAAAATGGCAACGTATATAGGAAAATACGCTAACGAGGACATTGCATTTTCAACTATAAAAAACATTGCAAAAACACTCATCGGGGCACTGAATAGTGCAGTTAAAAAAACGGATATAAATAAAATACTTATAGTCGGTGGAGTGGCGTCAAACGAGTTACTTCGTACCGAGCTTGAAAAGAACGTAAATGCAAAGCTATACTTTGCAACAAGTGAGCTGTCATCGGACAATGCGGTTGGTATTGCCGAGCTATCACGATTGAAATGGAGAAATATATGGAACCAAGAACAGCCACCGTTTCACAAATAAACGGGTATATAAAAGCGATTTTAGATAAAAATGTTATCCTGAATAACGTATGGGTTAAGGGTGAACTGTCAAACTTCAAACCGCATTATTCGGGACACATCTACACTACTCTCAAGGATGAGGGCGGTGTATTAAAGGCGGTTATGTTCCGTGGCGCTGCGTCAAAGCTTTCTTTTATGCCATCAGACGGTATGAAGGTTATAGCGCGCGGCAGAGTGGGTGTATATGAGCCGAGCGGCGCGTATCAGTTGTATATAGAAGAAATGATACCCGACGGTGTCGGTGAGTTGTATGTGGCATACGAACAATTAAAGGCAAAGCTTGGTGAGGAGGGTCTGTTTGATGAGGGACACAAAAAGCCGATTCCTAAGTTTCCGCAAAAAATAGGTGTTTCAACTGCTACCACAGGTGCGGCGGTAAGAGATATAATAAATGTAATAACAAGACGCTATCCGCTTGCCGAAATTATAATCTATCCCACACAGGTACAAGGCACGGGGGCATCACAAAGCATAGTTGATGCCATCGAGTATTTTAATAATCACGAAAAGGTAGATACATTAATTGTAGGACGTGGCGGCGGAAGCATTGAGGACTTGTGGGCTTACAACGAAGAAAATGTTGCACGTGCAATATTTGCATCAAAAATTCCTATAATCAGTGCAGTAGGACACGAAACCGACTTCACTATTGCAGACTTTGTTTCGGATTTAAGAGCACCCACACCGTCTGCGGCAGCAGAAATTGCGGTACCGTCAACTCTTGAGCTTAGTGCCGCAACTGAAAATTACAGAACACGCGCACTTAATGCAACACTAAAAAGGATAGAAAATAACAAGGTTCGCCTTGATTCTCTGCGGATAAAAAAACCGACAGAGATAATTGAGGAGAACTACCAGAGAATAGATAATTTAGTAAAGCATATGGAAAACAAGCTTATGCTTAAGCTTTCCGAAGGCAAGAGAATGCTCGGCGAGAGCGCATCAAAGCTTGATGTGTTAAGTCCCCTGCAGACACTTTCGCGCGGGTATGCCATAGCGCTTACACCAAAGGGCAATGTGGTACGCACAAGGGATGACCTTGCAAGCGGTGATGAATTCACATTAAGGTTAAAAGACGGAGAAGTAGAATGTCTTGCAAAATAATTAATTTAAAAAGGGAATTTAAGCTCGTTTTTCGGCTTAAATTCCCTTAATTTATGTTGTTTTATTTATTAAAACTTATTGTTACGCTCGTACCATTTTCCTCTGTACTTTCAAGAAAAATTTGCGCATCGTGATATGCGGCTGCGTGTTTTACAATAGCAAGACCAAGACCTGTGCCGCCCACAAGCTTTGAATGGCTTTTATCAACACGGTAAAATCTTTCAAAAACTCTGCTTTGTTCTCCCTGCGGAATGCCAATTCCCGTATCTCTCACAGTCAGATTAATTTTACTGTCGGTGATGTTTATAATCACATCAACTATGCCTTTTTCTTTGTTGTACTTAATGGCATTGTCGCAAAGATTGTAAATCATTTCGTCAAGTATTTTCTTTGTCCCGTGTACATAAGCAGTATCGCCAATGACATTTAGCGTAATATTTTGCTTGCTTGCAACGGGCGTAAGTCTTTTAATAATGTCTTTTGAAAGCTCGCATATGTCAACTTGTTCTTTTTCTAAGTAGTGTGTACCCTCATCAAGCTCGGATATTTTCATAATGTCGCTGACAAGTGTAATAAGCCTTTGTGCTTCATCATAAATCGAAGTAGAAAAGTCAACAACTGTTTCTTCCGATGTTCCGCCCGATTTCATCATTTCAGCAAAGCCTGAAATAGATGTAAGCGGGGTTTTAAGCTCGTGCGATACATTTGATGTAAATTCTCGTCTTAACTGCTCGCGCTTGGCGCTTTCGGTAATGTCAATTATAACAATAACTGCACCGATGATTTTTTTGTTTTCGTAAACAGGATTTGCAATTAAGTTATATGTATTTTCATTGTGAGAAATATCGCTCTCGGCTCTTTCGCCCGAAAGTGCCTTTTCAACTACATTTCTAAAACCTTTACTTCGATTAAGGGTAAGCACACTGCTTTCTCTTACATCTGTAATTTCAAGCAAACGAACTGCCGCCTGATTGTAAGAAAGCACATTGCTATCCCTATCAATTACCAAAAGTCCCTCACTCATATTTTCGGTAATCAACTTAAATTCTTCCTGTTTTTGTTCGGCTTCTTTTATCTGTCTGTCAATGGTTTTCTTCTGTGCCGACAGTTTTTTAAGAAGTGGTGTTAATTCCTCATAAGTTTCGTTTTTTGACGGATTCTCCAAATCAAGTGCATTGATGGGCTTAATGATTGATTTTGAAACTCTGTGTGATAAGAAAAGAGAAATAGCAAGTGCAAGTATAACTATAATAATAAGCGGCTGCAAGAGTCCAAGCAGTATTACAATAACGGAGTTTTGCGTGGTTGATACACGAAGAATAGTGCCATCATCAAGTTTATGGGCATAATACAATGTTTTTTGCATTAAGGTATCTGAGTATCTTGAGCTTGTACCGCTGCCGTTTTTTATTGCATCTTTAATTTCCTTACGGTTTGCGTGATTATCTAAATCTTTAGTATTGGCTTGTGTATCTGCCAAAACTGTTCCGTCTGACGATACTAAAGTTATTCTCTTATTGTTATTATCAAAGTTATTAATATAAGAGATACCCTCGTTTTTTATTGCATAGGATATGTAATCCGCTTCGCTACTGAGTTCTGTAAATATCTGTGCCTCAAAATAATCAAAAAGCACTCCAAAAATCAGGCAAAAGCTCATAAGTAAAATAACCATTGAGGTAATAAAGTTTGAACGGAATATTTTATTAAACATTATCAGTTCCTCCAAGCTTATAACCTATATTTTTAACTGTTGCGATAAGGTCGCCTGCAGTTTCGAGCTTTACACGGAGCTTTCTTATATGAACATCAAGAGTTCTTGATTCGTCATAAAACTCTCCCCACACACGTGTGAGCAAGGTATCTCTCGAAACAACATTTCCCTCTGCTTCCAAAAGCACCATCAAAAGCGAATATTCCTTAAAGGAAAGTGTAATTTCTTTGCCGCAGACCTCTATAATATGCTTTTCGGGATTTACATACAAATCGCCGATTTTGTATTCTTTGGATTTATTGGTTTTCCCGTACCGTCTTAATACTGCACGAACACGGGAAACAAGCTCTGTCATACCAAACGGTTTTGCAATGTAATCATCTGCTCCCATATCCAGCCCCGTAACCTTATCAAACTCACTGCCTTTTGCGCTAATCATAATAACGGGAATGTTTTTATAATTATTATCCGCCTGCAGCTTACCCAAAATTGAAAGTCCGTCTTCTTCGGGAAGCATTATATCAAGCAGACAAAGACTTGGCTTTTCGTTTTTTATTTCTTGCCAGAATTCACTTGGCATTGTAAAGCCTTTTACTTTATGTCCCTCTTTTTCAAGAGCGTAGCATACAAGCTTACGGATATTGGTATCATCTTCTACAAAATAAATCAAATCTTCCACCTCCGAAAAATGATTTATGAGTTTATTTTATCATATAATGTGAGTTTTTTCAATAAATTGACTGCATTTTGTCCTTTTAATATGAAAAGCTCAATACAGCCGCAGAAAAACGTACAGATTACTGTTATGAGCGGTGAAGTCGTACTTTGTGTACTTCGAGCTGCGAATAATAGTGAGATGTGCGTGTTTATTGGCTGTATTGTGCGTGTTTTCCTGTAATGGAGTATATAACCCATTCAGCGATATTTTCTGCGTGGTCGCCAATACGCTCAAGGTATTTTGCAATCATTAAAAGGTCAATGAGGGCTTCTGCATTTGCCACCTTATTTTCAATAGCACTTATAAGCTCACCCTTTACCTTATCGAATAAATCATCAACAATATTATCGTGTTCAATTACTGTATAAGCTAATTGAATATCCTTTTTTACAAAAGAATCAATACTGTCTGTTACCATTCCGATTGTGGCTCTTGCCATATCTGCAATATGTGTTTCGCTTTCCATACCGCTACCGTAGGCGTATTCTGCAATTTCTGAAATATCTGACGCCTGGTCGCCGATACGCTCCATATCGGAAATCATTTTAAGTGCAGAGGATATTGTTCTTAAATCACTTGCAACGGGTTGTTGTTGCATAAGGAGCTTCATACAAAGAGCTTCAATATCTCTTTCCTTTTGGTCTATTTGCTTGTCTGAGTCAAGAACATTTTCTTTCATTTTCACATCGTTATCTATAAGTAACTTTACAGCACACGAAATAGCGTCTTCGCAGAGTGCGCCCATTGTAATAAGCTCATTATTTAAAGTGTTTAATTGTTCGTCAAAACGATTTCTCATTACCCAAACCTCCCTGTAATATAATCTTCTGTCCTCTTATCCCTTGGTGTTGAGAACATTTTTTCAGTTTCGTCAAACTCTATGACTTCACCAAGTAAGAAAAACGCAGTTTTGTCTGCAACTCGTGCCGCCTGCTGCATATTGTGTGTAACCATAACGATTGTATATTTTTCTTTAAGCTCTACCGCCAAATCTTCGATTTTTGAGGTAGAAATAGGGTCAAGAGCAGACGTTGGCTCGTCCATCAAAAGTATATCGGGTTCAACTGCCAACGCTCGTGCAATACAAAGTCTTTGCTGCTGACCGCCACTCATGCCAAGAGCACTCTTTTTAAGACGGTCTTTACATTCATCCCAGATAGCAGCCTGACAGAGCGAGTGCTCAACAATTTCATCAAGCTGTACCTTTGATTTAATACCGTGAATACGCGGACCGTATGCGATGTTGTCGTAAATACTCATAGGGAATGGATTAGGCTTTTGAAAAACCATACCCACCTTTTTTCTTAAAATATTGACATCCATATCTTTGTAGATGTCAACTCCATCAAGAGAGATTAACCCCTCAATTCTGCAACCCTCAACCAAATCGTTCATACGGTTAAGGCTTTTTAGAAATGTTGATTTACCGCACCCCGAAGGTCCGATTAACGCAGTAATCTGTCTTTCGGGAAGTTCTATGTTAATATTCTTTAATGCGTGATTTGTAGTGTACCACAAATTAAGATTTTTTGTTGTAATTATCCCCATTATCTTGCTCCTTTCTTTAGCGTTGTTGCAGTCAGCTTGGCACTGATATTTATTACAAAAGTTAATACAAGTAATATTGCCGCAATTGCAAAGGCTATTTCAAATTCGCCCCTCTCTTTTGCATACATATAAAGTGCTACAGTAAGCGATGAGCCTGCATTGCCTGGTTTAAGAGCATCTACAAGACCAAGAACTTCGTTTGCCATACCTGCTGTAAACAATAGTGCCGCACTTTCGCCTACAATTCTTCCGATGGACAAGATACACCCTGTTACAATTCCATCAATAGCAGACGGTAATACAACTGTGCGTATCATATACCATTTTCCGCTGCCTAATGCAAGTGAGCCTTCGCGATAGCCATTAGGAACGGTCTTTAAACTCTCCTGTGTTGTTCTTATTACCGTAGGAAGAGTCATAATAACAAGTGTGAGACTTCCTGCTAAAAGTGATGTGCCGAGCGAAAAGAACTGAACAAATATCAGCATACCCACAAGACCGTAGATAATTGACGGAATACCCGAAAGTGTTTCGGTTGCAAGCTCAATTATGCGGACAACCTTTTTGTTATGGGCATATTCGTTTAGGTATATGGCCGCACCGACACCGAGAGGAAGTACAATAACAAGGGTTATCAAAATAATATATACGGTGTTCAAAATGTTTGGAAGTATACCCACAGTTTCGCGGATAAGGCTTGGCTTTGATGTGAGAAATTCAAGTGAAATATGCGGCAGACCTCTGTACATAATATATCCTATAAGTCCAAGAAGAATAAGGAATATAATTCCTGCCGATAAATACATTAAAGTATTTAATACTGCGCATTTGATTTTTCTGTTTGCAGATATTTTGTCTTGCATATTCTCACTCCTTATCTTTTTTTACTATCAGATTTAATACTAAGTTAATTATCAAAATAAATACGAACAGCACCAACGCGATAGAGAAAAGTGCTTCTCGCTGAAGTCCCGAGGAGTATGACATTTCGCTTGCAACTGCAGTTGTAAGAAAACGCACACTCTTAAAAAGAGAGGGCATATTTGCAACATTACCCGATACCATCATAACCGCCATTGCTTCGCCGATACTTCTGCCGATACCAAGTACAACAGATGTAAGTATTCCGCTTTTTGCCGCAGGTACAATTACCCTAAAAACCGTTTCGGTTTTGGTTGCACCGAGTGCAAGTGATGCCTCCTCATATTCTTTTGGTACAGCTCTTATTGCAGTTTCCGAAACCGATATTACTGACGGTAATATCATAACCGTCAAAACGATAATTGCCGAGAATAAATTTGCACCGTCGGGTAGATTAAATACTTCACGCACAAACGGTACAATTATTATCATACCCACAAGACCGTAAACAACCGACGGTATTCCCGAAAGTAAGTCAACACTTGTACGAACTGCTTTTGCTATTGATGTTTTTGCCATTTTCGCAACGAATATTGCACACATAAGACCTATTGGTACACCGATTATTATTGCACCGAGTGTTCCATACACCGATGTGAGAATAAAAGGTAAAATGCCATAAGACGGAGTTGAGGCAGTAGATGCCCACTCCGTTCCGAATAAAAAGTCGCATATTCCGATTTTGTTAATGGCAGGCATGCCTGAGACGCACAGAAATCCGGTAATGAGAATTACAAAAGCAACTGCTAAAAACCCGCAAAAAGTAAATATCATATTCATTGATTTTTCAATTATGTTTGCTGCCTTTTTCATTGTTTAGTCCTTTCATTTTATATATGACTTTAGGCTGAAAGAAATTTTCGCAGATTGTTGCTTTGCAGTATGCGGTGCTGTACGAGTGTACTGCCCCATACAAAAAGCGATGAGATGCGGAAATTTATTCAGCCTAAACCTTATCTTGCTGCGGGTACTGCCCCTGCTTTTACAATCAAATCATCTGCTTTACCTGAGGTTGCAAAGTCGAAGAATGCTTTTGCAGTTTCGGAAAGCTCTGCGTTTTTCTTTGTTACGAATATGAAGTTGCGTTGAACTTTGTATGTTCCGTTCTGGATTGTTTGGGTTGTAGGTGTAACACCCTCTACATCAAGTATCTTTACTGTATCTTTTACAGAAGCAAGTGATGCATAGCCGATTGCGTTGGGATTAGATGCTACCGTCTGCACAACATCACCTGTTGAAGTAAGCTCCTGTGAATATTTACACAAATCTTCTGTGTCTGTGATGGATTCAAAGCCATCTCTTGTGCCTGAGGCGGCTTCGCGGCCTACAAGTACAACGGGTGCGTCTGCTCCGCCTACATCGTTCCAATTTGTAATCTCGCCCTTGTAAAGTGCTGCAATCTGCCCGACTGTAAGGTCTGCTACGGGATTTTGTGGATTTACAATTACTGCAATACCGTCAATGGCAACTACTGTTCCTGTCAGGTTTGTTTTTTCTTCGTCTTTTAAATTACGGCTTGATAGTCCAATATCGCATCTGCCTTCCATAACTGCCTGAATACCACTGCCCGAGCCTGTGGGATTGTAAGTAACCCTAACATCTGCGTTTTCTTCCATATATGCTTCGCTCAGGAAACCTATTACCTTTTCCATCGAGGTTGAACCGTCTGTTGAAACTGTGCCGCCATTTTCTGTGCTTGTGCCACCACAACTTGTGAGCATGGCCACGATTAAACATACTACTGTTAAAATACTTATGATTTTTTTCATTAAAATCACTCTCCTTAAAAATTTTTCTCGTTTCTCCGAGTACAATATCAGTTTAACATAGTTTATGTAAACTCTAAAAGTAAATGTATGTTAATTGTAGGTTAAGAAAAATTTATTAAAAAAATCCGCAAGGTTAAAAATAACCTTGCGGAAAACAGCTCATTATTAATTTCTTTTTAAAATAAATTCATAATAAGGCCTACAACATACACCGCCAGACTTGCGGCGGCGGCAACTGTGCACAGGCTCTTGTTTAAAAATGCAAGCACAAGTGCGCACACCACACCAACTACGGCGGCTATGGGGTTTTCCACCGCGTAGAAAACTGCGGGGAATGTCATAGCACCAAGTACGGTGTAGGGGATATAGTGTAAAAATGAACGTATGTATCTATTCTTAATCTGATGGCGTATTAATGCAAGCGGTAAAACACGTATTAAATATGTAACGCCAAACATCACCAAAAGGTAAATCCAAAAATTATTGCTCATTTTCTTCATCTCCTTTCGGGAAAAGCAACGCACCCACAGCCGATGCGATAACTGCGCATATAATAATCGAAAATCCGCTTGTTATAAACTTAAAAATCGGAACATAGTACAATATGGAGCTCAGCGCTATTGCAATAAGAGTTACCACAAGAACACTAAAGCTCTTTTTTGCCTCAGGCACAACAATCGCAATAAACATTCCGTAAATTGCAACCGATAGTGCCAGACGGATATCTGTCGGGAGCAGTGCGCCAAAAAATGCGCCCATTGCAGTTCCGAGCGACCACCCTATATACGGAAGTGTGGCAAGTCCCATATAGTATATGGGTGTTACGGGTTTTACTCGGCTTACCGCAACTGCAAAAATCTCGTCGGTTGTCATATGTCCTAAAAAAACCGCGTGTATTCTGCTAAAAGACTTATCAAGCTTTTGCGACAGAGATATACCCATAAGTGCATATCTTAAATTTATTACAAGCTGTGAGATTGCCATTTCTATATATGTACCTGCCGAGGCTATTATGCCAATGCCCGCGAACTGACCTGCAGAGGTCAGGTTTGTCATAGAAATGAGCAGTGCCTCTATGGGCGATAGCCCTGCGGCAACTGCGGCAATTCCAAAAGAAAAGGACACCGCCAGGTATCCCATTCCTATAGGAAGTCCGTCTTTTAGTCCTGTTTTAAACAATAAAAACTTCATTTATTATCCTCTGTTTCTTAATTTTTTCTGTCTGCAAGATATTTTGTAAGCTCAATAAGAAAGTCAGCGCCATTACCGAACACAGACAAAGCCTCAAGAGCCTTTTTGGTGTGCTTATCAAGAAGTGCCTTTGCACCGTCAAGACCAAAGGTTTTAACGTATGTTGTACGCTCCATTTCGCTATCCGAGCCTATTGGCTTTCCTAAATCCTGTTCTGTTCCCGTAACATCGAGAATATCGTCGCAAATCTGAAAAGCAATTCCTAAATGATGTGCATAGCTTTCTACTGCTTCTATTTCGTCGTCTGTTGCATTTGCAAATATTGCACCTGCCACACACGAGCTTTTTATTATTGCACCCGTTTTTAAGGAGTCGATATATTCTAATCTCTGCTGCGACATTGCACCGTTTTCGATATCAAGCAGTTGTCCGCCAATCATACCGTCTGTGCCCGAAGATTTTGCAATGAGAGATATTACCCTGAGTGCCTTTTGCGGATTTTTTACACCATTCTCCGACATAACCTCAAAAGCCTTATTAAGCAAGGCATCGCCCGTTAAGATGGCATTTGCCTCACCGTATTTTATGTGGCACGTGGGTTTTCCGCGACGCAAAGCGTCGTTGTCCATTGCGGGAAGGTCGTCGTGCACAAGAGAATATGTGTGTATCATCTCCATTGCACAGGCAAAAGGCATGGCTTCCTCAATATCACCGCCACACATTTTACATACCGAAAGCATAAGCACAGGCCGAAGACGCTTTCCGCCTGCCATAAGTGCATAGCTCATCATTTCGTAAATGTCCTTTTGCAGATTATCCTTTGCACCAATATACAAATCTAAAGAGGTGTTGATTTTTTCAATCAACAAATCAAGTTCTTTTTTCACAATGTTTCCCCCAAAGAGATTTTTAGTTGTTTAAATCCTCAAACTCCTGTTTTTCACCATTAACAAGCACACTTACCTTTTTTTGTGCTTCTTCGAGCATATTATGGCACGACTTAGAAAGCTTTATGCCTTCTTCAAAAAGCTTAAGTGAATCGTCAAGTGAGCAGTCGTTGCCCTCTAACTTACGTACAATTTCCTCTAACTGAGAAATCTGTTCTTCAAATGTTTTCATAGTTCATAAATCTCCTTTTTATTAAGCTCCTCAAGTGGTATTAATATTTCGGGTGTGGGTGATTCCAAAAGTTTTTGCGAGCCAATATTAAGATAAATGTTTTTCTCAACATCCTCGCTAAGCTCTGGTAAAGGCAGTCTTTTTATTATGTGGTATCCGAACTCACTCTTTACAGGCTCACTTATCTTATCTATCTCAAGAGCAAACGTGGCTTTTTCAAATTCCTCTACCATTTCGCCTTTTGTGAATACATATCCGTCAGGGTAGTATGCAGCACCGGGGTCTTGACCGAATTCTTCTATAAGCTTGTCAAAATCTGTGCCTGCAAGCGCTTTTTTATAAACAGTATTTGCATTTCTTTCGTCGTCAACCAGAACGTGCTTTGCACGTGCGTATTCTTTTTCGTATATATCCTGCGCATCTTGGCTTGCCGTAAGCTTGTTATATACAGTAATATCATTCCACAGGTAATATTTTTCGTGAGCTAAAGCGCTGAGTCCTGGCATAGACATTGTAAACAACTCGTTGTCGCTTTTAATCCAATCACCTATTTGCGCGGCATCGTCGTTTGTGAATGGCAAATATGCAAATGTGTTTGACATCTTGGCAATGCTTTGCAGATTTGTAAACGTTGTCTGTGCAACTTGCTGCTTCATTTCGTCGGTTATTTCGTTGCCAGGAACTTCCTGATTGATATTCTTTATGTAAATCTCGTAAAGTGTACTGTACTCAGCAAACGAAATCTTTACATCTCCGCATTTAATAATTATTGGGGTATTATCAATAACAATCTGTTTTGTTGTGTTTACGTAGTTTACGTTATATCCTAAAGTTTCACTTATAAATCTTAGAGGAACAAAGGTTCTGTCATTAACAACAACGGGTGCACTGTCAAGCACAACCTCACTATCGTCAACAAGTGCAGTTTTTGAATTTATGGTAAGTACTATCTTTTTATCAGCATCAAAAACGGTAACCTTCTGGTTTTCACCGTTCCACGCAACCTCTGCGTCAAAGCTTTCCGAAATAGCGCGAATAGGCACCATTGTTCTGTCATTTGAGATAAACGGTGCAGCCTCAAGCTGATTTCGGGAAACAACCGTATTTTTTTCTACGTTATAGTTTTTCTCTCCTATTGTAAATTCGATAGTTGCAGCCGATACCGAGGCGGTTGTGATAGCCGCAACAAACATAAAAGATAAGAGTAATTTTTTTAGCATTGTATATTTCTCCCAACCATAAAAATTATACAATTATTATAATATATTCTGAGGACATTGTCAACCATTCATTTTACAATGGACAAAAAAAGAGTTGTAAAAAATCATAGATTTTCTACAACTCATATTTTTGAAACTACGCTAATTTTGCAAGCTTAACAGCAAGTTGAGATTTCTTTCTTGCTGCTGTATTCTTATGAAGAATACCTTGCTTAACACCCATATCGAGTTTCTTAACCGCATCGTTGAATAAAGGCTTTACATTTTCCTTATCAGCGGCCTCTACTGCTGCCTCAAACTTTTTAATAGCAGTCTTTAAAGCTGTTTTGTGCATTTGGTTAATCAATGTCTTCTTTTGTGTAACCAAAACACGCTTTTTTGCTGACTTAATATTTGGCATTTTTTTACACCTCCACAAATTTAATGTATAACACCATAACAGTATACAACATTTTGAGGATAATTTCAAGTCTTTTTTCAAAATTTTTTTAATTTTTCCAAACTATTATAAAATAATGGCTATTTTATCTATTTTTTATCTAATATAACTAAAACGAATTACAGATATACATATCACTGAAGCTGCCATACGTTGCAAATTCGCACGAGAATGTAGTGTTGTATTCGTCATTCACCCACGATGGCACTGCCACGCCTTTTGGCATAAATACTAAAATGGTTTTTTCACTATCGCGATTTCTCTTGTCAAGCTCAAGCACATTTTCGAACGGTGAGCCTTGCGAGGTTTTTGGTCTGTAAATCGGTTTTTGCGGCTCATAGTACGATAAAACGCCATATAAATGCGAATCCTGATAACATACTATTGCGTCATATTCCGTAGCTGCAAGAGTGTCTGCTATAAAACTCTCCGATGAGTCGTATTCCTTTTTGTAAGTATCGGGATAAGCGATGGCGCAGAAAAACACAGAAACTATTAATATAAGAGTTATGAGTGTTTTTGATTTTACCGACCCTATTCCGAGCGCAATAAGCATAAGCACAAATGGTATTGCAGGGATTGCATATCTTTCTATAAACACAGGTCTTACTGCAAGCGAAGCAATTATACCTATAATACACGTGCCCATAAATATTGCCAGCCCCATCAGTGCTATACCAAGTTTTCTAAAGTCTGTTTTTACAAACATTATAACCAGAGACAACACAAAAACTATTGTAAAAAACAGTATATAAAAATGTGTAAATTCTCCGCAGCCAAGCCATACGTTAAAAAACTCTTTTATAGTCTTTGCAGTTATTGGCGCAATCCAATAATCGTTTGTTACCTTTTCTCCAAGCTGAGTTAAAAATGATGACATCCAGGGTACATACGAAACTACAAGCGCGGCAGTAGATAAAAACCACTTTGATACTTTGTATCTGTATACCGAAGCAAGAAGAAGCATAAAGCATACTACAAGTACCGAAACAAACGCAAAATAATGCAGATACGCACTCAGTATTGCAAAAATCGTATATATTATCCAATTGATTTTTTTGTCTTCCGTAACTGCACGGTGCGCATATATTCCGCTGCCAAACACCGTAAACGACGCCCAGGTGTACATTCTTATCTCTACTGCATATATCTGGTAGAGAGGTAACACTAACGTTGCTATGGCAAAAATCAAACCCTCTTTGCAGGTAAAGATTTTGGAAATATTTCTATAACCCAATATCATTATGAGTATAATGGGTATAATAGAAAATATTTTTGCGTATATAAGCTCGTTTCCAAATATCATACAAAATATTTTTAAACCGAAATAATATAGCGGCGGGTGTACATCTGCTGCAGTGATTGCACAAATCTCAGAAAAGCTATGCTTAATCATTGCAAGAGAGTATGCCTCGTCATACCATACGTTGTTGTTAAAAATCAATGAGCAATACATTGCTATAGCGCCAAGTACAAGTATGATAAAAGCTATATGATAACCTATATTTTTCTTCATTTATATAATTAAACTCCTATCCTGACGGTAAGCACCGTAAAAATATTTATTAAGCTTATAAAATGGTTAAACAAATAGATTCTAACACAAAATATATTTTTTGTCAAATCCTACCTATATATATGGTAAAAATACACCAAAAACAACAAAAAGTTCTCATAATATTGACATTGATAAAATTACGTGATAAAATGTATTAGTCAAAATATATTTTTAAAGGAGAATACATATTATGAAAAAGTTTTTAGCAATGGTAATGGCAACTGTTATGGCACTTGCAATAGCAGGCTGCGGACAAGGACAAAAAACAAACGATAAGCTTGCTATAATCGATAAGGATTATCAGTCAGAAGAATACGGAATAGCTTTCAGAAAAGGCTCAGACGTTACAGAAGCGGTAAATAATGCAATGGTAGAGCTTACAAAAGAAGGTAAGCTTGGAGAAATTGCAAGCGCATACGGTTTAAACGACCTGTTGCTTGTTGACGAAACAAATGCAAATGCTTCTCAATCAGAAATTACACTTACAGAGCTTGCAGAAATTCAGGCAAGCGGTGTTTTAAAGATTGGTTACACAATTATGAAGCCTCTTAACTACACAGATGATGAGGGTAATTTTGTTGGTTTTGAAACAGAGTTTGCAACAGCAGTTTGCGAAAAGCTTGGTGTAGTTCCCGAATTTATCGAAATCGAATGGGCTGCAAAGGAAATTGAGCTTAACTCAAAGAACATTGACTGTATCTGGAACGGTATGACAATTACCGAAGAAAGAATGGAAAACATGTCAATCTCAATGCCTTATCTTGCAAACAGACAAGTTCTTGTTGTAAGAGAAGAAAATGTTGAAAAGTTCTCACAAAGCCTTGACGGTGCAGTTGTTATAGCAGAGGGCGGCTCAGCTGGTGAAGAGCTTGCAACAACAGGCGAGGATTTTGCAAATGCAGAGTATACAGCAGTTGCTTCTCAGGCAACAGCTCTTATGGACGTTGCAGCAGGTACTTCTGACGTAGCAGTTATCGACTACGTTATGGCAGGTAGCTCAATAAACAAGTAATTTAATAAAGAGTAATTTATGTAACACCGTATTTTCGCTCATAGGAGCGAAACGGTGTTGCATATAATTTTTTCGCATTGTTTACCCGCACTCAAAGGTGCGGATAAATTATTTTTGCGGAAAGAAAGGCATAATATGAATGTATGGTTAGAGCTTCTTGAGGGCTTTAGATATAACTTAATAATTTTCTTTGGTACAATAGCGGCGGCAGTTCCGTTGGGACTTATAATAACATTTTGTTCAATGTCAAAATTCAAACCGCTATCCTACATATCAAAGCTTTTTGTGTGGATAATCAGAGGAACTCCGCTTATGCTTCAGCTTTTTGTTGTTGCATATGCACCAGGGTTGCTTTTTGATATCCCTATGAAATCGCGTATGATGGCAACCTTTATTGCTTTTATTATAAACTATGCTGCGTATTTCTCCGAAATATACAGAGGCGGAATAGAAAGCATACCAAAAGGGCAATATGAGGCAGGTCAGGTACTTGGTCTTACAAAGCTGCAGGTATTTAAGAAGATTGTTTTATTTCAGGTAATAAAAAGAATTGTTCCGCCTATGGGTAATGAAATTATTACACTTGTTAAGGATACTTCCCTGGCAAGAATTATAGGCGTTGGAGAAATTATAATGAGTGCGGAGCGCTTTTCTAAGAACGGAGGTCTTATATGGCCATTGTTCTCAACGGGATTATTCTTCCTTGCAATGGGCGGAATATTAACCGTTATTTTCAGTAAAATGGAAAAGAAAATGAGCTATTATGACGCATAAAGGAGGATTATAATGGCAATTCTTGAAGTAAAAAACATACATAAAAGCTTTGGAAAAACCAAGGTTTTAAAGGGCATAGACTTTTCTATGGAGGAGGGCAGCATTTTAGCAGTGCTCGGTTCCTCGGGCAGTGGAAAAACAACAATATTAAGATGTATAAATTTTCTCGAAACTGCTGATAAAGGACAAATTTATGTCGACGGTAAGCTGATTTTTGACGGTGATGACACAACAAAGCCAAGCGCTGCACAAATCCGCGAAAGACAGTTAAATTTCGGACTTGTTTTTCAGTCGTTTAATCTGTTTCCGCAATATACTGCATTAGAAAATGTTATGCTTGCGCCAAAAGAGCTTGCAAAAGAGCGCGTGGACTACAAAAAGAACAAAGTGCAGATTTTAGAACAAATAAAGCAAGAAGCAATAGAGCTTCTCACAAGAGTGGGTTTGGAAAACAAACTAGATAACTATCCGAGTCAACTCTCGGGCGGTCAACAACAACATATTTCCATTACAAGAACATTGACACTAAAACCAAAAATTCTGTTTTTTGACGAGCCGACCTCAGCGCTTGACCCCGAGCTTACGGGAGAAATTTTAAGAGTAATAAAGAGCCTTGCACAAAAGAAGATGACAATGGTTATTGTTACCCACGAGATAGAGTTTGCACGTAATGTTGCAGATGAAATAATCTTTATGAACGACGGTGTTATTTTGGAAAGAGGAACACCTGGGGAGGTAATAGACAACCCCAAAAACCAGAGAACAAAGGAATTTTTAAGTAAACTTTTAGAATAAAAAACACTTTGAAAGGTTTGGTTATAAAAATGAAAAGAAAAGAAATACTAAAAACACTTTCACTTTTATTTGTTATGGTTGTTCTAACTGTTTTGGGTGTTTCGTGCACAAGTAAAGAACCGCCAAGAAAAAGCTCCGTTGTTTCGCCCGATGAGGCTATTGAATCAAAAGTAGGTATAGATGGCGAAGAAACAGAAAAAGAAGATAGCATAACAGAAGAAGAAAATAACGAGGTAGGTGTAACCACCACACCGACTGCTGCACCCGAATATCAGGAGGGTAAGCTCGAAGAAAAAACTTTTGAGAGTGAATATATCGGCGTAAAGTTCAATCTTCCCGACGGTTATAAAATGTATAATCGTGAGCAGGTTAATGCTATAATGGCAGAGCTTATACAAGACGACACCACAGTCGGTGATATGAGCTACGAAACAATAATACACAGTGAAAAAGGCGACGTGCAGGTTGTTATCGCAGTTGACCATAATAAAGGACAATATAGCGAAGAAGAATATCTTGGCGGAATAGCCAACGGATACAGACAAATTCCTACTGCACAGATAAGCGAGGAAATTTCTTATGCACATATTGCGGGTATGCAGTTTTCGGCAATAGAAATTTCAAGCGGTGATACTTCTATGCTTCATTGTGTTAAAAAGAAAAATACTGATATGCTCTACTACGTAATTACATATCCTAAGGGAAATATAGACGCAGTGCAGGCAGTAATGAATGCATTTGTGCCAATGTAACAATAATTTAATATAAAGAAAAGAATTGTTAACAGTTCTATAATTGACAATTTTCGTGTTTTGAAGTATAATATATGCAACAAATAGGAATGGAGAAACTCTTGTATGAAGTTTAATGTAAAAAGATACTTTCAGGTTTTAGGAGTATCGCTTGCAGTGATTTTGTGTCTGGGTGCATTGGCGCTCGGCTGTAACTTCTCTGCAATGCTCGGTGATTTTACCGACAACGGTTTTAACGATAATGTTGTTAAAGCCAATGACGGAAAAATAAACGTACTCTTAACCTGTGTAGATATGGACGGACTGAGAACTGATGCAATAATGCTTGCGCAATATGACAGTGAGCAAAATAAAGTCAGTGTTTTGTCAATCCCGAGAGATACAAGAGTATTTGTCGGTAACCGATACCAGAAGATAAATGCGGCACACGCGTTTCTTTACGAAGACGGAAAAATCGGCGGCCCTGAGGCTGTGTGCGGTGCGGTTTCAAGACTTACAGGTGTACCTATAAACTACTATATTGATTTTTCATTCGATGCGGTTGCACAGGTGATGAACGATTTAGGACCTGTTAACTTTGATATCCCCGACGTACATGGAGACGGACAAGGTATGGTTTATGATGACCCCATTCAAGGCTTACACATAAATCTTCCGCCAGGAAATCACGACCTTAACGGGTCTGAGGTTGTACATCTTTTAAGATACCGAAAAAACAACAGAGGACAAGGCTATGTTGATGGCGATATAGGAAGAATTAAGCTTCAGCAGGACTTTATAAAGGCTCTTGCAGACCAGAAGCTTAATGCCTCGTTGATACTGAAAATCCCGTCTATTTTTAAAGACGTTGTAGATAATATAGAAACAAATATCAGTCTTTCAGACGTTGTTAAATATTCAAAATACCTCACGGGAATATCTTCGATGAATATAACAACGCTTACAGTTCCAGGTGTAGACGCGTACGACACCTTTGAAAAACAGTCAATGCTTGTTCCGAATATGAATGAGTTAAAAGCTCTTATTGTCGAGAATTTTGGCTATGACGAAGAAATGACCGTAGAAGACCCCCAAAGACAAATGGAGTATTTGGGCGACGGTTATCAGGCATATTATAATGCGGTAAACAGCGGCAGCGTCGACTCGCTGGGACATTCCGCAAAGTATAACGAAAGACTCCGATATAACGAAGCGTACTACGACAGTATATATGATAATTAATTAAGATAAATAAAAAACAACAGAAACAAAAATATTTCTGTTGTTTTTTTACTTTATAGGAAACTGCGTTTCTTATAAAGCAAAAAATAATTTAATGCCCTTGCGATTTTTTCGTGCTTTTAGCACGAAAACGCAAATGGGCTTTAACAAAGCGACCTGCTTCTTCTTACCGCCATCGTATAAATTTTGAATTATCGGTAATTTTAAGTGGCGGTTGCGGCGAAGCCGCTTTGTTATTAACGATATGCACAAAAAAGGGACACAAAATACATAAAATTGAATAAATTTCTAAAATATACTTGATAAATTTGTAATTATTTGATACAATATATGTAACTGTAGAGAAACAAATGTAATCTTTGGAATATATGAGGATTATTTGAGAGGAGTTAACGGGGACTATTATGGAAAAGACTATACTTATAATTGAAGACGAAAAAAACATCAATGATATACTTGCTTTTAAATTTGCAAAAGAGGGTTACAGAACACTTTCAGCATTTGACGGAATAAAAGGACTCGAAATGGCACTTAGCGAAAATCCCGACATAATATTACTCGACGTAATGCTACCTGGAATGGACGGTTTTGAAGTATGCAGACGTGTACGCGACCGTTCGAATGTGCCTATTATTATGCTTACTGCACGTGAAGATGAGGTTGATAAGGTGCTTGGTCTTGAGCTTGGTGCAGACGACTATATCACAAAGCCATACTCCGCAAGAGAGTTAACTGCAAGAGTAAGAGCGAATTTAAGAAGAAGTGCGTATGACGTACCCGAGGTTGCAAGCGTAGCATCTGATGTAAACACTGTTGTATCGGGAGATTTATCCATAAATATAGAACGCTACGAGGTTTTAAAGGGCGGAGAAAATGTTGATATCACATTAAGAGAATTTGAGCTTTTAAAATTCCTTGCAACACAACCCGATAAAATCTTCTCGCGTGAAAAGCTTCTGGAAAACGTATGGGGATACGAATACTACGGAGACGTGCGTACTGTTGACGTTACAGTAAGACGTTTGCGCGAAAAAATAGAAGATGACCCAAGTTTGCCAAAATACATTATAACAAAAAGAGGTCTGGGATACTATTTCAACAAATAATTACACGGACTTTGTGATAACACAGATATGAAATGAGGATTTTAATAATTGTTTAAAAGTATAAAAGGAAAAATAGTAGTATATTTTGTGATTATGGTACTTGTGATGGAGGCTATTTGTTCAGCCACTGCAATGCTTGGTGTATCATATCGCTATCAGAAAAACTTTGAGAATAATATACTAAGTGTTTTTAAAGAAGATTTTAAAAAGCAATTATCGGAATTGGCAAATATAAGCACCTCTCCGGAAGGAGAGGCGATTATTTTTGAGGAGAATGATACATACACGCTCTCAAAAATTATAGAGCTCGTGAATACATATGCCTCAAACTTAGGCTTATCTTCGTCAAGATTTTTTTCGGTGGTTGATAAAGACGGAAGATTTATTCACTCAAGCGCAGAGCATAACGGAGATTATACCCAAACTCTTTTGAGTGCAATGCGTGGAGACGAGGATATCGAAAACTCGCTTACTGCTTCCTACACCGACTACGCCATGCCGATAATGAACGGTACTCAGGTAAGGTACATAATCTACATAAGAGATGATTGCAGTGATAGAAATGTTGCTCTTAAGTGGTTGTTTTATATGCTGATGGCATCGTGGCTTATATCGTGTGCAATCGCAGTTATTGTAGGTATAATTTTTGCCTCAGATATAACAAATCCATTAAAGGAGCTAACCGAAAAGGCGCGTCTTTTAACCGAGGGCGACATAAACGCACTCGAAGAAAGCGACATAAAAGACGAAATTGGTCAGATGACGAATATGCTTGTATTGCTTGCTAAAAAAGGCGAGAATGCAACTGCAAAAGCCAATGAGGAAAAAAACAAAATAGAGACTATTTTGCAGAATATGACAGATGGTATTCTTGCTTTTGACGTAAACGGAAAGCTTATTCACTTTAATAACGAAGCGCAACGGTTACTTGGCAGAAAATACCTCGACGATATAACCTTCGACAGATTCTTCAAGGAGCTTAATGCAAACATTACTCTTGGCGATATTTTATATGTAAAGAATGAAAACGAAGAAGAAAATGAAAGAACAATAAAGGTTGATGAGCAATTTCTTACCTTGAGCTTTGCTACGTTTACATTAGAAAATAAAACAGGCGGAATAATTGTTATCATACACGATATAACAAAGCAAGAGAGACTTGAAAAATCGCGCCGTGAATTTGTTTCTAATGTTTCGCACGAGCTGAGAACTCCTTTAACAACAATAAAATCGTATGCCGAAATGCTTTCGGATACACCAGATGCCGACGTTGAATTAAGAACACGTTTTCTTGGCACAATCACTTCGGAAGCAGACAGAATGACGCGTATGATAAGTGATTTCCTTACTCTGTCGCAGCTTGATGAAAATCAGGCGTATATGAAGAATATAGATGAAATTGATGTACGCGCACTTGTGGATAATGTAATAGAAAGAAATATTTTTACCGCTAAAAAGAAAAATATTGAATTAAAGCACCGTCGTATAAATAAAACACCCAAAATTATGGGTTACCGCGACGGACTTGACAGAGTTATTACAAACATCGTAACCAATGCCTTAAAGTATACACGCGACGGTGGCACTGTAACTGTCTACACCTCCAAAGTATACAAGGATATCCAGATAAAAGTTGCAGATACGGGTATAGGCATATCCGATGAGCAGTTACCTAAAATCTTTGACAGATTTTTCAGAGTAGACAAAGCGCGTTCGCGCGACCGCGGTGGCTCGGGACTTGGTCTTGCGATTGCAAAACAGACAATCGAAAGCTTCTTTGGCGGTAAAATTAAAATAACAAGCGAGCTGAACGTAGGAACTGAGGTTACAATAACCATTCCTGTTGGAGAATGATTTATATTATGAAGAATTATTTTTTTAAGATATTAAGTTTATTGTCTGTTCTTGTTGTTTTACTTGTTTTTTGTTGCACCCTTGTTTTTACACACAATTCACAATATGAAAAAGAATCTGTATACAAAATAGTTTCTTATTTAGGTGAGCGCGGAATAAGTGTAGATGAGAGTTTAATTGATATCAAACCTAAGTATGTTATTGATATGGACTTAGAAAGTGTAACAGTAGATAAAACTGCCACAAGCAAAAACATTCTGGGAGAGGAACCGTCTGTTTTGGCAGATACATATACCTCCGAGATGGGAACTGTTGCTTTCAAGGGTAATGATTTCTCATTTAAGAGTGCAAATGAAACAGACCTCAATATAACAGAAAAAACAAACCTATATGATGTGGGCAAAAAATCACAAAAAATGCTGGAAACTTTGGGATTTAATCTTGATGGAAGCAACATCAGTGTTCTTAAAACTGATAACGGATTTCGCTCAGATATTACAAAAACAGCAGACGGAATGAGGATATTCAATAACTGCATAAGTGTCGAGATTATTGATGGAAAACTTAATCAGCTCTGGGGTCGGTGTTATTATCCAAAATCTAAAACCAGAGACAAGAAAGAAGCAAAACCCCTTATTGACGCACTTATATTAATGTCTCACGATAATATAAACGATAAAAAAATACAAATAAACAGTATAGAGCTTGGCTATCTGCTTACCGATACGTCTGAAAAAACAACCACACTGCGACCTGTGTGGCAGATAAAGACGGATACGGAGGGAGATATTTACATTGACGCATAAAAAACGGGTTGTTATTTTAACAACTCGTTTTTTTATAGTAATATTTAGCAAAAAATACCTCAAATAAAAACATTGTAAAAAATATATACATTATTGACATAATAAGAAAATTATGATATACTGTCTTTAGTCGAATTGTGAAAACTGAGAGGTTTTTTGCAAATGGTTTATGAAGTTGAAATATCATTACCTGCACTTTGATTTTGACTGTCGTTAAACCGTAATAAAATTTATTTTTTAAAGGGGCAGCAGCTCTAAAGAGGAGGTAAAAATGAAAAAACGTATTTCGTTGGCGATTGCAGTTATTATGATTATGACTCATTTGCTTTCAATAGTTTCATTTGCTGATTTTAGCGACGTTACAGAAGATAACAGTTACAGACAAGCTATTATTACATTATCAAAGCTTGGTGTAATTAATGGATACGAAGAAAGTGATAAAACTTTTACTTTCAGACCTGAGGGTGCAATAACAAGAGCAGAGTTCACAAAAATGCTTGTTACAGCACTAGGCCGCGGCGGCCACACAACAGAGCCTACAGAGTTTAGCGACGTTGCGGGCCACTGGGCAAGATTCAACATTAAAACTGCGTATGATATGGGCATCATAAACGGTTTTGATGACGGTACATTCAGACCCGACGAACAGGTTACATACGAACAAGCACTAAAAATGATGGTTTGTACCTTGGGATATATCGACTTTGCAGAGGGTAAAGGCGGTTGGCCTAACGGTTATACCTCACAAGCTAACGAATTGGGACTTACAAAGGGAGTAACAAATCAAAAAAATTCTGAGGCTGCATTAAGACAAGTTATAGCTCAGGTTGTTTATAATGCCCTCGAAGTTCATAAAATGGAAAAAGGCGTTACAGGCGATTATGAACAAACAACCAAAACAATACTTAATAATGACCTTAAAGTTTATAAGGTAAAGGGTACATTGGTTGGTATGGAAGATGTTCAGACAGACGAATGTAGTTCAAATCTATTAAACTATCAAATGTCAGTTAAGGAAGGCAACACAGAAACAATAATTGACGTAAGAGATTATAAAGAACTTACAGTGGCAGGCTTGCAACAATATGTTGGTAAGCAGGTTACAGTGTATTATTCAGAACCAAGAAGTAACGACGACAAGTCTTTGGTAGTATTTGACGCAGATTCTGTTAAGAATACAACATACGAAATAAGCTATGAGGATATTGTAAGCTATGATGGTTCAACATTAAAATATTATGAAGAAAACGCAATAAGATCATCAACATTAAAAACAAACCTTGCAAACATGACAATTATTTATAATGGTCAGACACTTAACGCAGACGATACATACACACTTGTAAATAGAGATGATTCGAATGATTCATATGATTCAACAGGTAAGCAAGACGTAGCAACAAAAATATTAGATCCTTCAAGCGACTACTTCATTTACGGTGATGTAACATTTACAGACAGCGGTGCAGATGGCACAATAGACATGGCAACAATAAACAACTATTCCTGGATGGTTGCTCACAGAAGTGTAAGCAGTACAGATTACAAGGTTCAGAATTCTCTTGTAGATAACGATACACTTGTTCTTGACCCTAACGATACAACGGGAAAAGTTTATGTTGAAAAGAATGGAAAAGAAGTTGAACCAACTGCAATTTCATCAGGTGATGTTTTAACATATACAAAGAGCTTTGACGGAAAAATAAAAAGAGTATTTGTTTCAAAAGAAACTGTTACAGGTGAAGTTAATTCCTTGAGTGAGGGCGAGGGCAAGATTATAATAAACAATAAAGAATATAACCTTGACAAAAACTGTGTTCAGTACATGAAAAAAAAGAATTACATTATAACCACAGGCAAAAATGTAACAATGTATCTTGATAAGATGGGTACAGTGGTTTATGGTACAGTTAAGGCAGAAGCGGCAATCCCATATGGATATATCGCAAAGGTAACAGAAGTGTCGGAAGAAGATGCTCTATATATCAAAGCATTTATACCATCTATCACAACAAAAAAATTAAGCTCATATAAGCTTTCTGATTCTGCTAAAATTAACGGAAAAAAAGTAGATGACTATAGTGAGGCACAAGAATTACTTGCTGCATCAGCATCAGGAGAAGAAACAAAAAATAATGCCGACGTAGACGAAATTACAAAATATATAAACGCTAAAACCGGCAATAATACATCAACAGATTATGAAAGTGATAACACAGAACACTCACAGATTGCAAGAATAAAGGTTGAAGATAACGAAATTACAGAAATTATAACACTTGATTCTACAGCAGACTTGGGAACAACAAACAACAACAACTCAGTAATTATAAAATATAGCGACCTTAAAAAATATGGTTATGACAAATCATCATTTAAATTGGATGAAAGCTTACAATTCTCCGTAAATTCTTCAACAGTTATTATTGATGTCCCTGCAGACAGATATGATGAAGAAGGATATATGAAAAAAACAACAGGCAATTTCCCTTCAGAAACCGAATATTGCTATGCAGAAGCGTATGATGTAAATTCAAGCAGAGTTGCAGGTCTTGTTATAAGATATGCTATCGGTACAGAAACAAGAGAAACACCAAAGAGCAAGGATTCACAACACAGTGTTGTGGCTGGAAAAGTATCAGAAGCCATGGAAGGTGATACAACAGTATCAAAAATTCCATTGTATGAAGCATCAGAAACAGCAGTGTCAAAGTCAATTAACGATGATGCTGATGATGAATTTGATTTTGATATAGGTGATGTAATTCAGTATGATTTGGATGCAGAAAACAAGATTAAAAACATAGAATATGTTCTAAAATATGCAGATATAAAGGATGTTTTGGATAGAGGTGCCAAGGTAAAGAATGGCGATGCAACAATGGAAGAAGATGAAATTTTATACAACTGGAATAAAGATCAAACACAAACAGATGATAACAGATATCAATTCTATGTATTTGACTTTAAGTTCCCTAAATCAAACGCAAGTGCAAATGCTAACTATTATGTAACAGCAAACACAAACTCGGGTGCTCATTCAAGAGCTACAATGTTTAATGTAATTAACTGTAACGAAGAAACAGGTGAAATTCTTGTTACAAAGAATGGCTTTGATGAAAACAAGGTATTAAATACCAGCGACTTCGAGAAGTTTACAATATCTTCATCTACAAAAATCATAAAGCTTGCATCAAACGGTAGAGGATTTACTACTGTTAATGAAAAGGAAGAAGATCTTAGCATAAAGGATCTAAAGGGTGAAGAGGATTCTTATGGTTTAGACTGTTCAAAGATTATGATAAGCACTATTGGAAACTCAGTTAAATTAGTAGTAATATATGAATAATTAATTCGGAGGTCATTATATGAGTATAAAATACAAGAGAGTGCTCCTTAAAGTAAGCGGAGAGGCGCTTGCAGGCAGCAATGGCTTCGGACTTGACGAAAAAACTCTTGAAGAAATAAGTCAGAATATTAAAGAAATTGTGGATTTGGGTGCACAGGTTTCAATCGTTGTAGGCGGAGGAAACATCTGGCGCGGCAGAAGCGGCGAAAATATGGACAGAACACGGGCAGACCATATGGGAATGCTTGCTACTGCCATAAATGCCCTTGCACTGTGCAGTGCATTAGAAAACTGCGGTGTAGAAACAAGAGTCCAGACTGCTATCGAAATGCACTCCGTTGCAGAGCCATATATAAGAGGTAAAGCAGAACGTCATCTTCAAAAAGGCAGAGTAGTAATATTTGGTTGCGGTACGGGTAATCCGTTCATGTCAACCGATACTGCTGCAGCACTAAGAGCAGTAGAAATGGAAGCAGACGTTATATTGCTTGCCAAAAAGGTTGATGCAGTATACGACAGCGATCCGATGATTAATCCAAACGCAAAGAAGTACAGTGTACTGTCCTTCGATGAGGTTTTATCAAAAAATCTGGGTGTTATGGATTCAACTGCAGCTTCGATGTGTCGCGACAACAATATGCCTATTCTTGTATTCGGTCTGAATGACCCCAAAAATATAGTAAGAGCCATCAACGGTGATGCCATAGGTACTTTGGTAAACACAAGTGGCGTACTTGAATAAGGAAGGAGAAGGAAAATGGCAAATTATCCTGAAATAGAAGCAAAAATGGAAAAAAGAGTAGATGGATACAACAACGAATTAAAAACAATTCGTGCAGGACGTGCAAATGCATCTGTTCTTGATAAGATAGCTATTGACTATTACGGAACAATGACTCCTATTCAACAAATAGGAGCAATTTCATCACCCGATCCAAGACAGCTTTTGATTCAGCCTTGGGACGCAACTGCACTAAAGGCTATCGAAAAAGCAATAAACGAATCTGAGCTTGGTATTACTCCTCAAAATGACGGAAAAGCAATAAGACTGACTTTCCCGCCACTGACAGAGGAAAGAAGAAAAGAGCTTGTAAAGCTTGTTAAAAAGTATACCGAAGAAGCAAAGGTTCAGGTAAGAAATGTCCGTCGTGATGCTCTTGACGATTACAAAAAGAAGAAGAAAGACGGAGAAGTTACAGAAGACGACCTAAAAGGTATTGAAAAGGACATCCAGAACCTTACCGACAAATATATAAAAGAAATTGATAATATTTGTGCAGATAAGGAAAAGGAAATATTAGAGGTTTGATGATTTGTGTTGGCAATCCGCCGGTGCGTTCGGCGCACCGACGGATTGCTTTGTATTAGGTAAAAGATTATGTTATTTAAAAGAAAGCAAAAATTTGAAATAGACCCGCAAAAATTACCCAAACATATCGGAATAATAATGGACGGTAACGGAAGATGGGCAAAAAAGAGAGGACTTCCACGCAGTGCAGGCCACAGTGCCGGCGCAGAGGTCTTAAAAAAGATTGTAACAGAGGCAAACAAATTAGGTGTGAAATATGTTACTGCATATGCCTTTTCTACTGAGAATTGGAAACGACCAAAAGAAGAGGTCGATTATTTAATGAATTTACTTATGGATTATCTTGTAAATGCCGAAAGGACACTTGCTGGTGAGAATGTTGTTGTGCGTGCAATAGGCTCAAGAAAAGAACTGTCCGAAGAAATGAAGCGCCAGATTATAAAAACAGAGGAATTTACAAAAAACAACACGGGAGTTGTTTTAAATATCGCCCTCAACTACGGTGGCAGAGAAGAAATATTAAATGCAACAAAAAATATTTTCTTGGATTTACAAAACGGAAAAAAACAAATCGGAGAAGTTGACGAAAAAACATTTTCAGATTATTTATATACCGCAGGTCAAGACGAGGTTGACCTGCTTATACGAACAAGCGGCGAAATGCGCCTTTCGAACTTTATGTTATGGCAGTTAAGCTATGCAGAAATGTGGTTTACACACAAGCTCTGGCCCGATTTTAAGAGTGAGGATTTAAGAAAAGCAATATATGATTATCAGAACAGGGGAAGAAGATACGGAGGGGTTTAAAATTGCCCATCTTACCACCTTTTGTCTGGGGCGGTATACCCGATACAGCACCCAGACTTCAAAGTGGCAACCTGAACAATTTTAAAAGTCAAAGGTCATCCTACCACCTTTTGTCTGGGGCAGTATACCCAATACAGCACCCAGACTTCAAAGTGGCAACCTGAACAATTTTAAGAGGCAAAGGTCATCTTACCACCTTTTGCTTTAATTCAAGAAAGGATTGAAATTCAAATGAAAACAAGAATATTAACAGGAGTAATTTCCGCAATAGTATTTATTGCAGTTTTATTGCTTCCACCAATAGTATTTACTGTCGCTTTAGGAATAGTAGGACTTGTTATGCTATATGAGTGCTATATGGCAACAAAGCCACCCAAAAAAGTAAAATATGTGGGATATTTGTGCGCTATACTGCTTATGATATCTACATATGGCGCTCTAAAGCTACCCCAACTGCTTAATTGGGAGTATATAATGGCAATATTACTTATTTTTACAATCCTGTCGCATATGATTCTTGTTGTTAAAGAGCATTCAAATGTAAAATACAGTGAGGTTTTAGCAAACGGATTTTTAACATTGTATATTACAATTTCGGTTATTTGCATATTCCTCATAAAAGAAAGCCATAACACACTCACTATGCTTTTAGTGTTCATTTGTGCGTGGGGCACAGATACATTTGCATACTTTGGCGGCAGATTTTTCGGTAAGCATAAGCTTATAGAACACGTAAGTCCAAAAAAGACCGTTGAAGGTGCAATAGCGGGTGTTATCGGCTCACTTGTGTTGTGTGCGCTATATTCGTATTTTATTTATAATACAGATATTACGTATCTTCTTAAGGGCGCAATAATAGGTGCTTTGGGAAGTATTCTCTCACAGGTTGGAGATTTAAGCGCCTCTGCAATAAAGCGCGATGCGCAAATTAAAGACTTTGGTACAATATTCCCCGGGCACGGCGGATTTTTAGACAGATTTGACAGTGTGATATTTATAGCACCTGTTATATGTATGATGTTATACGTAATATAAAATGATTACTTCAACTCCAATTTTACGGGAGGAATGTTTAAATATGAAAAACATATCAATTATAGGCTCAACAGGCTCAATCGGTACACAAACACTGCAGATTGCAAGAGAATACAGTAACGAAATAAATGTAGTAGCACTCTCTGCACATTCAAACATAAAATTACTCGAAGAACAATCAAGAGAATTTAAACCCGAATTTGTTTGTGTAACAAACGCCCAAAAAGCAAACGAGCTTAAAATAAAATTAGCCGATACCAATATAAAGGTAATTGATGGTGAGCAAGGAGTTGTTGACGTAGCAACTGCCGCGATGGCAGACATTGTTGTAACTGCAGTTGTAGGAATAAGCGGCTTAAGACCGACAATAGAGGCAATAAAGGCAAAAAAAGATATTGCACTTGCTAATAAAGAAACACTTGTAACAGGCGGACATATTGTAACAAAGCTTGCAAAGGACTACGGTGTTAAAATACTACCCGTAGACAGTGAACATAGTGCAATTTTCCAATCCCTTATGGGCAACCCCCAAAAAGCAGTAAAAAAGATACTTCTTACTGCCTCTGGTGGACCCTTCGTGGGCAAAAAAAGAGAGGAATTAGAAAGCATCACACCCCAGCAAGCACTAAAACACCCTAATTGGAATATGGGTGCAAAGGTTACAATCGACTCATCTACTCTTGTGAATAAGGGTCTGGAGGTAATTGAGGCAAAGTGGCTCTTTGGTGTTGATATAGATAATATAGAAGTTTTAATACACCGTCAAAGCATAGTTCATTCGATGGTTGAATATGTTGATAACGGGATAATTGCACAACTCGGCACACCCGATATGCGACTCCCCATTCAGTTTGCACTCACATATCCCGACAGATTACCAATGAAAGAAAACGAAATAGACTTTGCAAACGTGGGTCAGCTTACATTCGAAAAACCTGACACAAAGACATTTTTTGCTCTCGAAGTCGCAAAAAAAGCAGGTCGTGAGGGTGGCATTTTACCAACTATTTTCAACAGTGCCGACGAGGTGGCGGTGGAAATGTTTTTAGGGGGTAAAATGACATACACACAAATATCCGATTCGATAGCCTATGCGGTCGACTCGGTAAAGAATATACAAAACCCTACATTAGAGCAGATATTTGAGGCAGATACAGAGGCAAGAGAGATAGTTCGTAGGTGGATAAAAGCTTAAAATAATTCAAAATCATATAGCGAGAAAGGATAGTATAAATGATAACTGCACTTGTAACGGTATTGCTTTTTCTTTTGATGGTATCACTTCACGAATTCGGTCATTATATAGTGGCGAGGATTTTTAACTTCAAAATTTTAGAATATGCCATAGGCTTTGGACCGAAAATATTCAAAAAAGAAAAAAATTCAATATTGTATACAATAAGAGCAATCCCTCTTGGCGGATTTTGTCAGTTTGAGGGCGAAGACGAAAAATCCGACGACCCAAGGGCATTTTCAAACCGACCTGTATGGCAGAGAATTCTGGTTGTTTTAGCAGGCGGAATATTTAATATAATACTCGGCTTTGTGGTTTTTGTTATTCTGTTACCGTCGCTGTCTCCCGTTGCAACAAACGTGGTGGAAAATGCGGTGGAATATAGCTATCTCAGTGAGGCAGGAGTACAAAAAGGCGACGAAATCATCGAAATAAACGGTAAAAAAATTAGCTTTTATAACGATATTTCGCTATATACCCAAAGTCTTCAAAAAGACGATATGCTCTCCATAACAATCAGGCGAAACGGAGAAAAAAAGAAGATAAATGTGCCTGCGAGCGAGCAGACAGTAATATACAATTACCTCGACGACGGTGTCGAGTGCAAAGTTTTAGTAAATGGTAACGAAACGGTGCGAACAGTTCCATATAGCGAAAGTCTTAAAAAACAAGAAGACCTTATAGGTAAATCCCAGACACAGACACGCTATCTTTTGGGAATAACCGTTCAAAGCGAGGACATAACCTTTAAAAATATCTGGAAATATGCCTTTGACAACACAAAGTTTGTTGTAAAGCTTGTGTATAATTCCTTGTGGGATATGATACGGGGTAAAGCGGACATATCGCAGATGTCAGGCCCTGTAGGAATAGTAAAGGAAGTAAATACTGCAGTAAATCAGGAAAGCTATAGCCTTATCTATGTCCTGAATTTGCTTGCACTTTTAACCATTAACCTCGGAGTATTTAATCTGTTACCATTCCCTGCATTAGACGGAGGCAGAGTGTTCTTTATGGTGGTAGAGTTAATAAGAAGAAAACCAATCCCGCCCGAGAAAGAGGGTATCGTCCACGCAATAGGAATGATACTCCTGTTGGCTTTAGTGGTATTTATATCGTTTAATGATATAGTAAAACTTATAGGGGGAGCATAATGAAACGAATTGTAAATATAGGCGGGGTAAAAATCGGTGGCGGCGAGCGAGTTGCCATACAGTCTATGTGTAATACCGATACGCGCGATGTTTTGGGAACAGTGTCGCAGATTTTAGAGTTAGAGGAAGCTGGCTGTGAAATCATACGTGTTGCAGTTCCTGATATGGAGGCGGCACAGGCAATAAAAGAAATAAAAAAGCAAATACACATTCCGCTGGTGGCAGATATACATTTCGACTATAGACTTGCTCTTGAAAGTATGAAAAACGGTGTCGACAAGGTGCGCATTAACCCTGGTAACATCGGAGAAAAATCGAGAGTAAAGCAAGTTGTGGATATGGCAAAGGAAAGGGGCATACCAATAAGAATTGGTGTAAACGGAGGCTCTTTGGATAAAGTACTTCTACAGAAGTATGGCGGAGTATGTGCTGACGCACTTGTTGAGAGTGCATTTTCGCACGTAGAGATACTTGACGAACTGAATTTTAAGGATATTGTGGTATCAATAAAGGTCTCCGACGTACCTACAATGATACAGGCATATCGTAAATTCAATGGGAAATCAGATATCCCACTGCATATTGGCGTAACAGAGGCAGGAACACTGAGGAGCGGAACAATAAAATCCGCAGTGGGTATAGGTGCACTTCTCTCGGAGGGAATAGGCAATACAATGCGAGTTTCGCTTACTGCTAATCCCGTAGAGGAGATATATGCCGCGTATGACATACTAAAAGTTTTAGGTCTAAGAAAAAGCGGTGCAACACTAATATCGTGTCCTACCTGCGGAAGAACACAGATAGATTTAATAAATCTTGCCACAGAGGTAGAAAAGAGAATTGCGCATATAGATAAGCCTATAAAGGTTGCAGTAATGGGTTGTGCAGTAAACGGACCTGGTGAGGCACGTGAGGCAGATATAGGAATTGCCGGCGGCAAAGGCGAGGGACTTATTTTTAAAAAAGGTGAGATTGTAAAAAAAGTAAAAGAAGAAAACCTGTTGGAAGAATTTATGAAAGAGGTAGAACTGCTATGAAGAAAATTTTAGTAATAAACGGCGTAAATATGAATATGTTGGGTGTTCGTGAGCCTGAGGTTTACGGAAGCAAAACATTAAAAGACTTAGAGGCAATGATAGCAAAAAAGGCACAGGAGTTAGGTGTCGGTGTAGATTTCTTCCAAAGTAACATTGAGGGCGAAATCTGCACACAAATACAAAAGGCATATGGAGTGTATGACGGTATTATAATAAATCCAGCAGCTTTTACACACTATTCGTATGCAATCCGCGATGCAATCGGCTCAGTTAAAATAGATACAATAGAGGTACATATCTCAAACGTACACAGTCGTGAGTCATTCAGAGACACCTCTGTAATTGTTCCCGAATGTGTGGGACAAATTTGCGGTCTTGGCTTTGAGGGCTATAACTTTGCTCTCGAATTCCTTGCAAAAAAGGACTAACTTAATGAATAAACGAATAGAAACACTAAAAAACTCTCTTGCAGATAATGAGGCAGTATATATTTCGTCATACCCAAATATATTCTACTACAGCGGTTTTACAAGTAGTGATGCAAGACTTGTAATAACTCATCAAAGCCAATTTATCCTTACCGATTCAAGATACACAATACAGGCAAAAGAGCAAGCACCCGACTTCGAAATTGCAGACATTTCAAGAGATTTCAACAATGTTTTCGAAAGTCTTGGCGACGTTTGTATTGGTTATGAGGGCGAAAACTTAACGGTAAATGAGCTTAAGAAATTAGAGAAAGCTTTGTGTGCTGCTCAGAGTGCCACTGATATGCAACAGAGGATAAATGCACCCCGAAAAATAAAAGACGAGAGCGAAATCAAAAAAATAGCCGAGGCGGAGCGCATTGGTGATGAGGCTTTTTCGTATATACTCCCCCAAATCCGCGAGGGTGTAAGCGAAGAAGAATTAGCGCTTAAGTTGGAGTTCTTTATGAAGAGGGCAGGTGCAAGTGCCCTTTCTTTCGAAACAATAGTTGCCTCGGGCGCAAGGAGTGCAATGCCGCATGGCACTGCAAGTAAAAAGCTTCTGCAAAAAGGTGATTTTGTAACGTTCGACTTTGGTTGTGTGTTTGAGGGTTATTGCTCCGATATGACAAGAACTGTTGTTATAGGTAAAGCAAGTGAATGGCAAAAAGAGATTTATAACGTAGTGTTAAAAGCGCAGCTATCGGCACTAAAAGCAATAGAGGTCGGTAAAAAATGCTCTGATACAGATAAAATTGCAAGAGATATAATATCCGATGAGGGCTATGGCAAAAACTTCGGTCATGGACTTGGCCACAGTGTAGGCATACAAATTCACGAAATGCCATCTCTATCACCAAGGTGTGATGAGATAATACAAAACGGTCAAATTTTAACGGTTGAGCCGGGAATATATATAGAGGGTAAGGGCGGCGTAAGAATAGAGGATTTGGTTGCAATACAAAATGGAAAAGTTATAAATCTTACAAAATCGGAGAAAAATTTAATAGAAATCTGAAAAAGGCGATTTAATCGCCTTTTTTAACCTATATTGACAAAATGGTAAAAATATAATACAATATATTTATATAAAAACCGAGAGGAAAGGGATTGTTATGAGTTACGCAGACGAAATTTTCAGACAAAATTGCAGAGATATAATAGATAACGGTTTTAGTGATGAGGGACTTGACGTCAGGCCAAAGTGGGAGGACGGTACAAGTGCGCATACCGTAAAAAGATTCGGTATAGTAAACAGATACGATTTGTCCGAGGAATTCCCCATTTTAACCCTAAGACGTACATACCTAAAAAGCGCAATAGACGAGCTTTTATGGATATGGCAGAAGAAATCCAACAACGTAAACGATTTAAACAGTCATATATGGGACCAATGGGCAGATGAGGATGGCTCTATCGGTAAAGCGTATGGCTACCAGATGGGTGTAAAGCACGTTTACAGTGATGGCGAGTTCGACCAGGTCGACAGAATTCTGCACGACTTAAAGTACAACAAAGCATCAAGAAGAATTATTTCAAACATATACGTACACAGTGATTTAAAGGATATGAACCTGTATCCGTGTGCATACAGTATGACCTTTAACGTAACAGGTAATAAGCTCAATGCCATTTTAAATCAACGTTCACAGGATATGCTTGCGGCGAACAATTGGAACGTTTGTCAGTATGCCGCGCTCACCCATATGTTTGCAATGGTAAGCGGTCTTGAGGTGGGTGAGTTTGTTCACGTTATTGCAGACGCGCACATCTACGACAGACATCTGCCAATAATAGAACAAATCATAAGCAATAAGGGTTACGATGCACCTACACTTAAAATCAATCAGGTTGATGATTTCTATAAATTTACAACCAAGGATTTTGAATTGGAAAACTACAGATATCATAATTTAGATATAAAAATTCCTATTGCGGAATAAGAAGGAGAGATTTATATGATTACGGTGGGTTGTCATCTTAGTGCCTCAAAGGGATATCTGCATATGGGAAAAGAAGCAATCGCACTTGGTGCCAATTCTTTTCAGTTTTTCACAAGAAATCCCCGGGGCGGCAGTGCAAAAGCAATAGATGAAGAAGACGTAAAGGCATATTTAGAATATGCTGCAAAAAACGGTATAGAAAAAATTCTTGCTCATGCGCCGTACACGCTAAATCCGTGCTCGGACAAGGAGCAGACAAGAGAATTTGCATATATGACTTTAAAAGACGACTTAGAAAGAATGGAATACACACCAAATCAGCTATATAATTTCCATCCCGGCTCGCATGTAGGACAAGGCACAGATGTTGGAATAGGGATGATAAGCTCTCTTTTAAACAACGTTCTCACTCCGTCTATGACAACAACCGTTCTTCTGGAAACTATGTCGGGAAAAGGCAGTGAGGTTGGCTCAACGTTCGAAGAATTAAGAGAAATAATCGACAGAGTAGAGCTTAACGAAAAGGTGGGTGTGTGTCTTGATACATGCCACGTATACGATGCAGGCTACGATATTGTAGGGGATTTAGACGGTGTTCTGGAGCATTTTGATAACGTGGTGGGTCTTCACAGACTAAAAGCAATACACATAAACGATAGCAAAAACCCATTTTCCTCACATAAGGACAGACACGAAAAGCTTGGCGAGGGCAGTATCGGTACAGATACCTTTAAGCGAATTATAAACCATAAATTGCTTTGTCATCTTCCGTTCTTGCTGGAAACTCCAAACGATAATGACGGATATAAACAGGAAATTGCACTTTTGAAAAATTTATATAAAGTAGAATAAAAATCAGTGTAAAACAAACAAAAACGGTAAATAATATATGTTAATGTACACAAAAGACAGTAAAATAGCCGATATGCTTGACTTTTTGCAAAAAAAATGGTAAAATATATTTTACACTAAAAATACATACGCATTTTTTGGTAAAGAAATGGAGGAAAAATATATGGAATTAATTGAGACATATTTACCTTTTATAGTGCTTATTTGTGCGATTATAGGACTTGTATTCGCAGTTATTAAGTTTTATTCTGTTAAAAGTAAGGACGAGGGTACCGATACAATGAAAGAAATCGGTAGCAAAATCCGCAAAGGCGCTATGGCTTACTTAAGACGACAATACAAAACAGTGGGAATTTTCTTTGCCGTTATGTTTGTGGTGCTTCTGATATTGAGCTTTTTAGGATATTTAACACCGTATGTTCCGTTTGCATTCCTTTCGGGAGGCGTTTTCAGCGGACTAAGCGGATATGTTGGAATGAAAATAGCAACATATGCAAATACAAGAACTGCCAATGGTGCAAGAGACGGCCTAAACAATGGACTTAAAATTGCATTTTCATCAGGAACAGTTATGGGAATGACAGTTGTAGGTCTTGGTTTGTTGGATATAAGTCTTTGGTTTATTCTTTTAAAATTCGTATTCAATGAGGGTATAGCAGATATAACATCAGCAATGCTTACCTTTGGAATGGGTGCATCATCAATGGCTCTTTTTGCAAGAGTAGGCGGCGGTATATTTACAAAGGCGGCAGACGTTGGTGCAGACCTTGTTGGTAAGGTTGAAGCAGGTATTCCTGAAGACGACCCACGAAATCCTGCTTGTATTGCCGATAATGTGGGCGATAATGTCGGAGACGTTGCAGGTATGGGCGCTGACCTTTACGAATCATACGTTGGTTCAATAATTTCGTGCGGTGCTCTGGCTATTGCTGCAAGGTTAGATTTTAAGGGAGTTATTGTGCCTATGCTTATTGCGGCAATAGGTATAATTGCATCGATTATAGGTACATTTTTTGTATCAACAAAAGAAAATGCCGACCAAAAGTCCTTGCTTGCCTCTCTAAGACGCGGAACATATGCAAGCGCAATTATAAGCGCTATTGCATCAGGTGTTCTGATATATACATTTCTTCCCGAAAACACAAATGTGTTCTGGGCAGTTATTTCGGGACTTGTTGCCGGTGTATTAATTGGTTTCTTTACCGAGTATTATACATCCGACTCATACAATCCTACAAAAAAACTTGCAAAATCATCTGAAACAGGAAGTGCAACTATAATAATTGACGGTGTTGCATTGGGTATGCAATCAACTGCAATCCCCGTTATAATAATAGGTATATCTGTAATTATTTCGTACTTTACCGCAGGCGGAGCTCTTAGCTTTGCAAGCGGACTTTACGGTGTAGGTCTTTCTGCGGTGGGTATGCTTTCCACATTGGGAATTACACTTGCAACAGATGCATACGGACCGGTTGCCGATAATGCAGGCGGTATTGCAGAAATGTCGGGACTTGACTCATCAGTACGCGAAAGAACAGATGCTCTCGATTCGTTGGGTAACACAACTGCTGCAACAGGCAAGGGCTTTGCAATAGGCTCGGCAGCGCTTACAGCATTGGCGCTTATTGTATCATACACTGATGAGATTAGCGCAATGGGCGGAAAACTCGATTTAGCAATAACCAATCCCGCAGTTTTAATCGGCTTGTTTATAGGTGCAATGTTGCCATTTTTGTTCAGTGCACTTACAATGAAAGCAGTTGGACGTGCAGCACAGAAAATTGTAGTAGAGGTAAGACGTCAATTTAAAGAAATTACAGGTCTTATGGATGGCAAAGCAGAGGCTGATTACGAAAAGTGCATTGATATATGTACAAAATCATCACTTAAGGAAATGATACTTCCTGCGGCGTTGGCGATTATATCACCGATAGTTGTTGGTCTGGTATTAGGGGCAAATGGTGTTGTCGGAATGCTGGCGGGCGCGCTTGTAAGCGGATTTGTCCTTGCGATAATGATGTCCAACTCGGGCGGCTCGTGGGATAATGCTAAAAAGTATATAGAAGCAGGCAACTACGGCGGAAAAGGCAGCCAAAATCATAAGGCTGCAGTTGTCGGCGACACTGTCGGCGACCCGTTTAAAGATACTTCAGGTCCGTCGGTTAATATCTTAATAAAATTATTATCTATGGTATCTATTGTATTTGCCGCTTTGGTGGTACAATTTGGCGGAATGGGACTATTTTAAATAAAATGAGGGAGGGAAGCCTCGGGCTTCTCTCCTGTTTTTGATTAATCTATTAACAGAAACGGAGAAGAATATGGAGCTTACATCACCAAAGGTTATAAGAGAAATTCAGAATAAATTCGGTTTTAATTTCAAAAAAGGCTTAGGACAAAACTTCCTCACCTCAAAAGATGTTTTAGAGGATATTTGCGAGTCGGCAAACGCTAAAGAAGGTGTATTGGAAATCGGTCCCGGCTTTGGTGTTTTAACACAGGAGTTATCAAAATACTCAAAAAAGGTTGTAAGCATAGAAATTGATGACTCGCTTATTGACGTTTTAAACTACACATTGTCGGAGTGTGATAATGTAAAAATAGTTCATGCAGACGTTTTAAAAACCGATTTAAAAAAGCTCATAAACGAAGAATTTGGAGATGCAAAAATAAGTATTGCGGCAAATCTTCCGTATTATATAACCACACCCATCATTACCAAGGTGTTAGAGGAAAGACTACCCATAAATAATATGGTTGTAATGGTGCAAAAGGAGGTTGCCGAGCGCCTTTGCGCAAAACCCGCTACAAAGGATTATGGGGCAATAACACTGCTTTGTCAGTATTTTTGTGAGCCCGAGATAACCACAATAGTAAAGGCGACTCTGTTTGTGCCGCCCCCAAAGGTAGACAGTGCAGTTTTAACACTACATATGTTAGACGAGCCGCGTGTTAAACCAAAAGATGAGAAATTGTTCTTTAAAACAATAAAAGCGGCATTTTCACAACGTAGAAAGACACTCACAAACTGCCTTAATGCAACGTTTAAAACACCAAAAGAAGAACTCGAAAAAATCCTCATTGAGCTTGATATCGATCCTAGAAGACGCGGCGAAACATTATCTATTGAGGAATTTAAATGTGTGGCAGATAAACTGTATGATATAATAGATTAACCACATCGTAGGGGAGGGTTTCCATGCCCTCCCGTTAAAAGTAAAAATTTAACAAAAAATTTATAAAAAATAGTGGTAATTTTTGAATATATATGGTACAATAAGTATAATGAGATATTATGTGCAAAACAGAAACTGTTTTTTTATATATACGATTATTTAATGAGGTGAAAAAATGAGTTTGTTTGATAAAATATTCGGGACATATTCGGATAGAGAATTAAAAAAAGTTAAGCCTATTGCCGACAAGGTAATGACATTTGAAGAAGAAATGTCAAATCTTAGCGACGAAGAATTAAAGGCAAAAACTCCCGAATTTAAACAAAGACTAAAAAATGGCGAAACACTTGACGACCTTTTACCCGAAGCTTTTGCAGTTATGCGTGAGGCAAGCTGGAGAGTTCTGGGTATGAAGCATTTCTACGTTCAGGTTATAGGCGGCGTTATTCTTCATCAGGGCAGAATTGCTGAAGTGGAAACAGGTGAAGGTAAAACACTTGTTTCCACTTTGCCTGCATATCTTAATGCACTTACAGGTAACGGAGTACATATCGTTACCGTTAACGATTACCTTGCAAAACGTGATAGTGAGTGGATGGGTAAGGTATATAGATTTTTAGGAATGAGTTGCGGTCTTATTATCCACGACCTTGATTCCGACCAAAGACGTGAGGCATATGCTTGCGACATCACATACGGAACAAACAACGAGCTTGGCTTTGACTATCTTCGAGATAATATGGTTGTCCACAAGGAAGAAATGGTACAAAGACCTCACAACTATGCAATCGTCGACGAGGTCGACTCAATCCTTATAGACGAAGCACGTACACCGCTTATTATTTCGGGACAAGGCTCAGAGGCAAACGACTTGTACAAGGTTGCCGATACATTTGCAAAGCGTCTTAAAAAGCTCGTTTTAACCGAGCACGACGACAAGCAACTCGATACAGAAGTCGACGCAGATTATATCGTAGACGAAAAAGCAAAAACCGCCACTCTTACAGAGCGCGGTGTTAAAAAGGCAGAGCAGGCCTTTGGTGTAGAAAATATTACTGACCCCGAAAATATGAAGCTTATGCACCATATAAATCAGGCGCTTCATGCAAACGGTATTATGCACCGCGACCAACAGTACGTTATTAAAGACGGTGAGGTTATGATAGTTGATGAATTCACGGGTCGTATAATGCCGGGCAGACGTTACAGCGATGGCTTGCATCAGGCGATAGAAGCAAAAGAGGGTGTAAAGGTTGAGGCAGAGTCAAGAACGCTTGCTACAATCACATTCCAGAACTTCTTCCGCTTGTATAAAAAGCTTTCCGGTATGACGGGTACTGCACTTACCGAGGAAGAAGAATTCCAGCATATTTATAAGCTCGACTGCGTTGCAGTTCCTACAAATAAACCTGTTGTAAGACAGGATATGCAAGATAGCGTATATAAAACCGAGCTTGGCAAATATATGGCAGTTATCAATCAGATTAAGGAATGTAATGCAACGGGTCAACCCGTACTTGTTGGTACAGTTAATGTAGATAAGTCCGAAGTTCTGAGCAAACTGCTTAAGCAACAGGGCATAAAGCACGAAGTATTAAATGCAAAATATCACGAAAAGGAAGCCGAAATAGTTGCTCAGGCGGGTAAAAAAGGTGCAGTAACAATAGCAACTAATATGGCGGGTCGTGGTACTGATATTATGCTTGGCGGTAATGCTGAGTATATGGCAAAGCGCGAGATGGCAAAGCAAGGCATAGACGAGGAGCTTATTGTTGAAGCAACCGGCTTTGCAGATACTGATAACGAAGAAATTATAAATGCAAGAAAATTGTATCAGGAGCTATACGGTAAATACAAAGAACAAATTGCTCCCGAGCAGGAAGAAGTAAAAAGTCTTGGCGGTTTGTTTATTATCGGTACAGAACGCCACGAATCAAGGCGTATAGATAATCAGCTCCGCGGTCGTTCGGGTAGACAAGGCGACCCTGGTACTTCAAAATTCTTCCTATCTCTTGACGATGATTTAATGAGAATTTTCGGCTCGCAAAGAGTCAAGAATATGGTTGATGCAATGGGACTCAAGGACGATGAGCCTATCGAAGCAAAAATGCTTACAAACGCCATAGAAAATGCTCAGAAGAACTTAGAGAGCAGAAACTTCGACTCGCGTAAACACGTATTGCAATACGACGAGGTTATGAACGAGCAACGTAAGATTATATATGCTCAACGTCAGAGTGTGCTTGATGGCGAGGATATTTCGGGCACTATACAATCTATGATTGAAAGTACAATAGACAGTGCCATAGACGATTATATCGGTATTTCTGAAATTCCTGAGGAATGGAATTTACACGCACTTTCTGAATTTGCAAATACTAACTTAAGAGCAGAGGGTAAATTCAATGTTGATGGTGATGATATGGAAACAATCACACGTAACGACATTAAGGATATGTTAATGGAAATTGCCGCTGAGCGTTATAGCGAGCAGGAACAAATCTTTGGCGAAAATATGCGCGAGCTTGAGAGAGTTATAATGCTAAGGGTGGTTGATACTCTGTGGATGGAGCATCTTGACGAGATGGAGCACGTTAAGCGCGAAATCGGTTTAAGAGCATACGGTCAGCACGACCCTGTTGTTGAATACCGCGAAACAGGTACAGAGCTATATCAAGGTATGCTTGATGCAATAAAACGCGACGTTGTAAAATATGTTTTATCAGCAGTACCGCGTATAAAAATCGAACGTGAACAGGTTGCAAAACCGCTTGATACAGGCGGTGATGGCACTCTTAAGCAAAAGGGTGTAAAAGCCAAAAAGGAACCGGGCAGAAATGAGCCTTGTCCTTGCGGAAGCGGTAAGAAGTATAAGCATTGCTGCGGAAAAAACTAATTACGGCTGTTGCTTTTAGCGCAGATCATTAAAAGGCAAATTCGCTTTTTGCGAAATTGCCTTTTTAATTATCCACAAAACTCACCACTCGACGTACACTCGTACGCCTTCGGGCAAGGTAAAATGCGGAGTGTCCGCATTTTACTTCGTTTCGTGCATTCTGCATCTAAAATCAATCAGCCTCAAATAAAATTTGATATTGCTTGTAGGGACCGGCGTCCTCGACGGTCCGTCAAATTCGTAAGAATTTGTCTGTCTGAGCAATAGAATTTATACAGACTGCCCTCTTTTTCTTTGCAATATTATTTTGTTTTTGCTATTTTATTTACCTCATCAACAAGTGCCATAATATCCTTTCTTGTATTAAAAACACCCACAGATGCACGTATTGCACCTATGTTTTGTGTCCCTAATGCAACGTGTGCAAGCGGTGCACAGTGATACCCTGCCCTTAGCGCAAAATCACCAAGCAAACCTACACCCTCACCGCTATCGAGTGATGCAATATTAAATGCAACATTTCCTATTGCATAATCAGCACCGTATACTTTAACGCCTTTTATACTTTTTAATTCATTCTTAAGATAGCACGTCAATTCATTTTCATACTCAAATATTTTTTGTGTCCCCATATCCAAAACAAATTTTACACCCTCAATGAGTCCTGCAAGAGCGCATACGTTAAGTGTTCCGCAATGAAATTTATCGGGCATAATTTCGGGTTGGTTTAAATTATCTGACTCACTTCCTGTACCACCATATATAATGGGTGTAACCTCGTTGGGATTTTTTATATATAATCCCCCCGAGCCCATAGGTCCCATAAGTCCCTTGTGCCCTGAGAATGCTATAAAATCCGCATCAAGTATGGCATTGTCCACTGTTAAAATACCAGCACTCTGTGCGGTGTCGATGAGTATTTTAATATTATGTGCTCTTGCAATTTTGCAAATACTTTTAATATCCTGAATTGTACCGCACACATTCGATGCGTGATTTACTACAATAAGCTTTGTTTTTTGATTTATTGCATTTTCAATATCCTGTGGTAAAACATAACCCGTATCATCTGCCTTTACAACGGTATAAGAACACACACTGTTTACGGGTCTTATTACACTGTTATGCTCCATTTGTGTTATAACTGCGTGGTCCCCTGTTTTTAGTGTCCCCAAAATTGCAGTATTAAGAGCATATGTTGCATTTTGCGTAAATATAATATTTTGCGGATTTTTTATATTAAAAAGCTTAGCAATAATATTTTGTGTATCAACAATAACACCTGATGACTTTAAGCTTTCGCTATAAGCTCCGCGCGATGCGTTTGCCCCGTGGTTTACCAAAAAGTCATAAACGGTATCATACACTGCTTTTGGCTTGTGTACTGTTGTGGAAGCGTTATCGAGATATATCATAATATACTCTGCCCCCATTCTCTTGTTTTTCGTTATATATATTTTTAATCTTCACACCTGTTTGTGAAGCCAAATCATAAACTATATCAACCGATTTTATATCGCTTTTTACGCAGTATGAGCAACCCCCGTTTTTTATTTTTGAGGGAGTATGCAACACCAAAGACGGAATTCCGCTATATTTTTCGATAGCTTTCGATAACCTTACTGCCGAGGTTATTGAGCCCGTTACTATATACATTTTATTTTTCACCTCTTTTAAAAAGTTTTATATTGATATAATATGAAAAGATTTAACCGCGTGTGATAAATGCAGAATAAATAGTCGTATTATGATAAATAATAAAATAAAAACAAAAAGGAGAAATTTATTATGTTCAGAGGCAAAATAGTAGTAGTAGGTGCAGGTTTTGTTGGCTCAACCACAGCATATACAATAATGTGCGGAGGTCTTTTTAACGAGATTGTTCTAATAGACATAAACAAGGATAAAGCGTACGGTGATGCAATGGATATGGCGCACGGTGTTTCGTTTGTAAAGCCGGTAAATGTATATTCAGGTGATTGGAGTGATTGCGCTGATGCAGATATCGTTGTTATAACTGCAGGAGCAAATCAGAACAAAGGAGAAACAAGACTCGATTTACTAAAGAGAAATACAGATATTTTAAAAAGTATCGTCAAAGAACTTTTGATATATGCACCGTCAGATGTAATATTGTTAATGGTCTCAAATCCGGTTGATATTTTAACGTATATCACATATAAGCTTTCGGGTCTGCCAAAAAATCAGGTTATTGGCTCGGGCACAGTGCTTGATACTTCAAGACTTAAATTTATGCTCTCTGCACACACAGGCGTTGATGCAAGAAACTGTCATACGTATGTAATAGGTGAGCATGGAGACAGTGAGGTTGCAGCGTGGAGTATAACCAATATAGCTGGTATGGATATGGACGAATACGCAAGACGCTTTGGAAAATGCACTCCAAAGGCACGCGAGGCGATTTATCAGGAGGTAAAGCACAGTGCCTATGATATAATCGAAAAAAAGGGTGCGACCTATTATGCAATAGCCCTTGCAGTAGAGAGGATAGTAGAGTGCATTGCCGGCGAGGAGAATTCTATTCTGACGGTATCGAGTATTTTTTCGGGAGAGTACGGAATTTCGGATATTGCCCTTAGTGTTCCCACCAAGGTTTCGGGAACGGGAGTTGAGCATATATTTGAAGTCCCATTTGATGAAAAGGAACTTCAGGGATTAAGAGACAGTGCAAACACTTTAAAGGAAAGCATTAAAACACTCAATTTATAATTGGAAATTTTTTTGGTGTATTGTAATTTTTAAGAACTTATGATATAATCAAATTAATTGTAGGGTTCGGCGGTCTCCGACGAACCGCATAATATTGATTATACAAATGTAACAATCAGGCTATAATATGCAAATCTTTTTATCACTAATCCTTATGAAAGAGATATATTAATATGAAAAAAATAATAAAGGCTCTTGCGCTTACCGGCGGTGTATTGTGCGTTGCCAGAGGTTTCGACAACCGTCTCGAAACAACTGAATATGAAATTACCTCTGCAAAACTGCCAAAGGAATTTGACGGTTTTAAAATTGTGCAGATAAGTGATTTCCATTGCGACCCATTCCCTGGAATCTGTGAGGAAATAAAACGTCTTAATCCTGATATTATTGTATCTACGGGCGACCTCGCTGACGATAAAGGACCGTACATGTCGGCGGTGAGCCTTTGCAATACGTTAACCAAAATAGCGCCAATGTATGCGGTTACAGGCAATCACGACGTATGGCGAAGTGATTACAATGAGTTCGAAAAGGAATTAAGTGCGCTTGGTGTTAAAACTTTGCACGATGAAAGAATTTATTTAGAACGAAACGGACAAAAAATAGCACTTACCGGTATCGACGACCCGTTCTCCGTTTCTAATGATAATATAAACGAGAATGTTCAAAAATCACTTTCAAAGCTATCACGTACCGAGATTTTTGACACTTTGTTGTTTCACAGAGCAAATCTTCTCGATGAACTTAAGCATTTTGGCTTTGATTTAATTCTTGCAGGACATATGCACGGCGGACAAATCCGTCTGCCCTGGGGTAGCGGAGTATTTGCACCCCGCTCGAGCTTTGCCATGGGTAAACCTGTGTTTTTCCCTAAATATTTTGGCGGAAAATATACCTACAAGAATACAACAATGATAGTAAACCGGGGGTTAGGCAATCCAATGATTATACCGCGATTGTTTAATAGACCCGAAATAACCGTAGTAACATTAAAATCCGAATAAAATTGCCAATCTCACCATTTTCAAAGCATTGTAGGGGACGGCATTTATGACGTCCCGCAAAGGACATTTAACACAATCAAAAGAAAGGAAAAACAAATGAAAGAGTCCGAACTCTACGAGCCTATAAAAAAGCTTTTTGAAGATATGGGCTATAAGGTAAATGCCGAGGTCAAGGGTTGCGACATTACCGCAACAAAAGCCGACGAGCTTATTATAATCGAAATGAAAAAGAACTTAAGCGTGGCACTCTTAACTCAGGCGCTTGAGCGGCAAAAAAGCGGTGCGGATGTTTATGTTGCAATACCCACGCCGCGAAACTATTCGCCAAAAACATATGCAGACACTATGTTTTTATTAAAAAAATTAGAGCTTGGAATCATATTTGTATTTTTACGGGGCGCTCATTCCTATGCGCAAATAATATTGGAGCCTGAGGAATTTTATCCTCCAAGGAAGAATTACCAAAGGTTAAACAAAATAAAAACAGAAATTGAAGGACGTACAATAGATACAAACACGGGCGGTGTAAGAGGCAAAAAAATTGCCACCGCCTATACCGAAAAGTGTATACATATTGCCTGCATACTCGATAAGTACGGACCTCTTAATGCGCCAAAGCTGAAAAAGCTGGGCGCAGACGAAAAATGTGCAAACATTTTAAAAATGAACGCTTACGGATGGTTCAAAAAGGTGGACAGAGGTGTTTATGATATAACCACCTTGGGAAGACGTTCTCTTATGGACTATCCCGAGCTTGAAAAATACTACACAGATTTAATCGACGATAAATCTTAACATTTTTTAAATTATTGGTTTTATGTATTGACTTTTAACCGTTATATATTTAAAATCAGATTATAAGAGTAAAATTAAAAGGGTGGTTTTGTGAGTAAAGTTTCACTAAGATACTTCAAAAAAATTTCAAAAAAGAGAATAATATCAATGGCACTTATTTTTGTTGCAGTTATTTTAGTGCCTTTTATTTTAATGACAAAAACCACCGATTTAAGCGACGAAAACAAGTTAGAGGAAAATTACGTAGGTGAATATTCGTGGCGATTTGACCACTACACCGACTTTTTAACAGAGCAGGATACAGGACAAATTCGACTTATGTGGGACAACCTTACATATACAATCAAAGATGGCGAAAACATTATAAAGCAAAGAGCAATAATATACCCCATATCACTTAATAACAAAAATGTAAAATACGAAATACTAAACACCGCAGTGGGAGAAATATCACAGGATGGGGACATAAAAGTAAAAGCACCGGGTGAGGCAATAATAAAAGCAACACTTGAGAATAACGGTTATGAATGTTACGCAAAGCTCACTGTAAAAAGAGAGGTAAGCTCTATATTTCTGCCCGAGGCAAATATAACAATAAACAAAGAGGACTCATACAAAAAAATAAAAACCATTATATATCCCGAAGACGCCACAGACAAAACTCTTGTGTGGACTTCTTCAGATCCGAGAGTAGCAGTGGTTGACGATAACGGGACACTAAAACCGATTGGCAAGGGAATGGCAGAGATTACTGCAAAAACAAAAGATGGCAAAAAGAGTGCCAAGTGCTTTGTAAACGTTGTTAATAAGATTATAAAGCCGCAGGCGGTAGAAATATTAAACAAAGACGGTGCTATTTTGGATGAGGGACAGTCAATTTCGATGATAGCAACAATCATACCGTCAAATGCAAAGGACAAAACACTTAAATGGACAAGCTCTAACACCGGCGTGGCAACTGTTTCGCCCATAGGCAAAATAAAAGCTATAGCGGAGGGAACAACCACCATAAGAGTAAAGACCTCAAACGGTATCAGTGATGAGTTTGTGCTTAGAGTTTTAAAGGGCAGTGGCGATAATGCACTTGTGCTATATGATAAAAAAACGTCGTCGAAGGAAATACCAAGAAACATTTTAGGAAACTCATATGTGTGGGCATACTATGGTGATGGAAGTGTAAGGTATGTAAGCATATCAGCAACACTCGAGGAAGCGCTTAATAAACAGATGAGCACATCAACACCGCGAAAAATATGGACACATAATAATCCGTTATCTGTTGCAACACGTGCGCAGGTTTTAGAGTATATGAATCCGCAAAATTATCGCTCGGGTGTGTATAAATTCCAATTCCTTGACCTGTTGCGGCCTAACGGTTTAAGTGCCGATGAGCTTAACCGCTACCTTGAGGATAAAGGAACTCTCAAAGGCATGGGACAGGCATTTATTGATGCGGCAAACGCATATAATATTAGCGAGATATACCTTGTTGTGCATGCTCTTCACGAAACAGGGTACGGAAAATCCACACTTGCAAGCGGAGTTACGGTAAACGGTAAAAAAGTATATAATATGTTCGGCATTGGTGCATATGATGATACAGCGGTATTATCCGGCTCGCAAATGGCATATAAGGAGGGCTGGTTCTCGCCTGAGGAGGCCATTCGTGGCGGAGCAAAATGGATAAGCGAGAATTATATAAATAATGCCAAGCACCGTCAGAACACGCTCTATGATATGATATGGAATCCCGAATCGCCTGGCACACATCAATATGCCACAGACATAAGCTGGGCAATAAAACAAGCACAGAACATGGCAGAAATGTACGAAATCTTCCCGAATGCGATATTTACATATGAAGTGCCCGTATATGCGGGAGAGATTGCACCTGTATTGGAATAATTTTAAAAGGGGCTGATGCTTTGTATGTCAAGAGGCTATGAGCTTAAGAACAAAGAGGTTATAAATGTCAACACTGCCGAGAGGATAGGCTATGTTTCGGACGTCGAATTTGCTGACGAAAGCGGAAATATAGAGGCTTTGATAGTACCCAGACGCGGTGGCTTATGGAGTCGACTCACAGGCACAGAGGTAATTATACCGTGGGAGCTTATAGAGGTTGTAGGCAAAGACGTTATACTTGTAAAAATGTTCGAAACTTTGTAATTTTTTATAAAAATATACTTGCAAATTTTAAGAAAATGAGCTATAATTATTATAGTTATAATGGTTTTAAAATTTACATACAGGAGGATGGTTTATGAAGTGTCCGTATTGCGGTTTTGGAGAAAGTAAGGTAATAGACTCAAGACCAACAGATGAAACATCAGCTATAAGACGAAGACGTGAATGCTTAAAGTGCAACAAAAGATTTACCACATACGAAAAATTAGAATCACTTTCGCTTGTAGTTATAAAAAAAGACCAATCACGTCAGCAATATAATCGTGAAAAGGTGTTAAAGGGCATAATTACTGCATGTGAAAAAAGGCCTATTTCGCTCGCTCAAATGGAAAAAATTACAGACGATATCGAGGGCGAATTGATGCAGTCTATGACTCGTGAAATAGAAAGCGGTATGATAGGCGAAAAGGTTATGGAAAAGCTGAAAAGTCTTGATGAAGTTGCGTATGTACGTTTTGCATCGGTATATAAAAGATTTAACGACATACATACATTTATGAATGAGCTTCAGGGATTAATTGATAAACAGTAGGAGTTTTCTTTCGTCAAAAAGAGGTTGCGGCTTTTGCTGCAGCCTCTTTTTTAAGATAACATAAAAGGAGAAAATTATGAGCAAAAATACAACAATAGCCGCCATAGCTACTGCTCAGGGAGTAGGCGGAGTTGCGCTTATACGAATCAGCGGTGATGATGCCATAAATATTGCCGATAAGGTGTTTTTTGGTAAGGAAAAGCTTTCTGAAGTGTCGTCGCACACTGTCCACTACGGTTATATAAAAAATAGTGACGGTGAAAAAATAGATGAGGTATTGGCAACAGTTTTACTGTCCCCAAGAACATACACAAGAGAGAATACAGTAGAAATAACCACCCATGGCGGAGTGCGCACAACTCATAATGTGCTCGATGCAATCATACGTGCAGGTGCGCACATGGCAGAGCCGGGTGAGTTTACAAAGCGCGCATTCTTAAATGGTCGGATTGACCTCTCGCAAGCAGAGGCGGTAATTGATATTATTAATGCACAAAACGACCTTTCGAGAAAAAATGCGCTATCACAGCTTGAGGGCGTGCTCTCACAAAAAATACACGATATAAGAGAGAGACTTTTGTATCTTGGTGCACAAATGCAGGTTACAATAGACTATCCAGATGAAGACCTCGAAGATATAACACACGATGATATATTAAATATAACCGAGGAATGTGCCATAAACGTGAAAAAACTGCTTGATAGCGCACATAACGGTAAGATAATAAGCGGCGGAATACGTACCGCTATTGTTGGTAAGCCGAATGCCGGCAAGTCGTCGCTTATGAATGCCCTGTCAGGAACAGACAGAGCAATAGTAACCGAAATTGCAGGCACAACAAGGGATATTATAGAGGAAAGAGTAAATCTTGATGGTGTTCCACTTGTGCTTATAGATACTGCCGGAATACACGATACCGATGACGTTGTAGAAAAAATCGGCGTTGAACGTTCAATACAGTCCATAGACGATGCAGACCTTGTTATAGTGGTGCTTGATGCGTCGGAAAAGTTAACTCAGGAGGATATTGAAGTTCTAAATACCACAAGTAATAAAAACCGCATAATATTAATAAACAAAACCGATATTTCGTCGTGTGATTTTGCTCACAAATTGGAGGGACACAAAAACAGCCCGATTATAGAAATAAGTGCAAAAACCTTAAAGGGAATTGACGAGCTTTCGAAGTGTATAAAAAATATATACAAGCTCGATAAACTAACACAAGGTGATGGTGCTATAATAACAAATATGCGTCATATAGGTGCACTTTGCGAGGCATATGAGGCTCTTAAAAGAGCAGTTGATGCACTAAAGGACGGAATGCCTCAGGATATAGCCTCGATAGATATGAATATGGCAATGGATGCCTTAGGCGAAATAACGGGCGAAACAGTATCGGACGATATAGTAAGTAAAATATTTCACAACTTCTGTGTCGGCAAGTAGCTTTGAAAAAATTTGAAGAGAATCTTATCATTTTTCAGAGCTTGAAGTACCTTTGTACGACTGCGCTCTGAAAAATAACAATCTCCTTACAAATTTTTCCAAAGAGTTTTATGTAAGTAACAGTAATCTTAGGAATAAAAGGGATATAGTATGGAAACACCGCTTTATACAAGACTAATTGATTATCACAACCAAAACAGAATATTTTTTGCAATGCCGGGACACAAAAACGGTGTCGGTCTTGTTAGCGAGCTTTTAAACTGCGATACTACCGAGCTTGAAAAAACAGAGGATTTGTTCCACCCCGGTGAGTATGCAAAAGAATCACTCGAGTTACTTACAAAAACGTATAAAGCAGATAAAAGCTTTATTTTAACAAGCGGTTCCACAACTGCAATCCACACAATGTTATGTTCGGTTTTAAATGTCGGAGACACATTACTTGCCTCAGCAGATTGTCATATGAGTGTTGTAAATATCTGTGCACTTATGGGAATAAAAATAAGATTGTTACCCAAGGAGTACAAGAATAATCTACCAACAAAAACAGTTGGAATATCAAAAATATTAAAAGAAAACCCTGACATTAAGGCGTGCATTGTAACCTCACCCAACTATTACGGTGTGTGTTCGGATATTTCTAAAATTGCTGAGGAGTGCCATAGCTACGGTATTCCCCTTATAGTTGACGAGGCACACGGTGCGCATTTTATAGCAAGCAATAACCTCCCAAAAACTGCAATAGAGCAAGGGGCAGATATGTCGTGCCAGAGTGCACACAAGACTTTGAATGCCCTGACGGGTGCGGCATTTCTTCACATAAAGAGCAATTTAGTGTCCCCGAAACGAGTGGAGAAAACACTTAATATGCTTCATTCTTCGAGTCCGTCGTATATGATTGCAGCGTCTGCAGATATTGCAAGGGCACAACTTGATGACGGTGCTATGTGGGATAAAACAATAAGGATGTGTGAAGATTTTAAAACTTCAATAAAAAACACAACGGATATTGAATTTTTAGAAAATGATGATACTACAAGACTTGTGCTGTGCTTTGATAATTACAATATATTAGGCTTTGATGTTGGTAAAGAGCTTTGCGAAAATTATAGTATAGACATAGAAATGGCAACAATGAATGCCATTGTGCTTATTGTAACGCCATCAAACACACAAAACGAGCTTGATAAGCTTAAAAATGCACTTAATAAAATTTTAGCGCAGACACAAAAAAGGGACACTAAAAAGTGTATAATAAATATAGAGCATAACGAAGAAATTTTGCCATTTATTGCTCACGCAAACAAAACTACAGAGGTGGATATAGAAAAAAGCATTGGCAAAATGAGCGGAGCTACTGTAACAATATATCCGCCCGGAATCCCCGTTTTGTACGAGGGTGAGATAATAAAAAAAGAGGTAATAGAGTACATAAAAGAAAACGAAAAAAATGGCGCATTGGTAACGGGTTTAAATGACGGGTTAATCAGCGTTTGTGAAAGGATTTAGTTTGGATATGTCAGAATTAGAAACAATATGCGGTATAATTGATGAAATATACTACGTAAACGAAGAAAACGGATATACTGCCTGCTGTATTTATACTGATGATAACGAATACTGCGACCTTGTTGGCTATATGCCGCTTGTGAGAAATGGTCAGCATATAAGCGCAAGCGGTCATTATACACTGAGTCCCACATATGGTGAGCAATTCCGTGTGGAATATTACCAGACACTTTTGCCAACTGATGAGGATACAATACTCACGTATCTTTCTTCGGGAATAGTTGAGGGCGTGCGCCACGCAACTGCAAAAAAGCTTGTAGATAAGTTTGGTGCGGATACGCTTAAAATAATGCTCAATGATCCGCAGAGAATGAGCGAAATCAAGGGGATAAGCGAGGCAAGAGCGCAAAAAATCTCAGACTCACTAAAAGAGGTTGAGTCGATGCAGGGAATAGTAGTTTTTCTGCAAAAATACAACATTTCAATAAGCTATGCAACAAACATATACCAGACTTTTGGTGCAAGCTCTGTTGATAGAATTAAGGAAAATCCGTACGTTCTTTCCGACTTGGTGCAAGGAATCACCTTTGCAGTTTCGGATAAAATTGCAATGAATATCGGTATGCCTCAAAACAGTGTTCACAGAATTAAAGCGGCAATAAAATATACGCTTAAAAATGCCGCGTATCAGGAGGGACACGTATTTATGCCAAAAGCACTCCTGAGCGAGCATATTTCATACTTAATAGGTGTAAGAGATGAAGAGATAGAAAATGCCTATACCGCTCTTTTGGAGGATAGAGAGATAATAGCAGAGACAGTGGATAACACCGACGTGTTGTACCTGTTTGAGCTATACGAGGCTGAATATTATATTGCAAGACGATTCATTTCGATGTCTTTAACTCCTCCAAAGAACTTTATGGGCGAGAAAAAGGCGCAAAAGAGAATAGAAGCACTTCAGGAAAATGACGGAGTAACACTTGCTAGCGAGCAGTACGATGCGGTGTTTAGCGCACTTTCGTCAAGCTGTATGGTAATAACGGGCGGACCAGGTACGGGAAAGACTACAACAATAAATGTTATTATAAAGCTTTTTAAGGAGCAGAACCTGAGAATTGCACTTGCTGCACCAACGGGCAGAGCCGCAAAGCGAATGACACAGGTTACAGGTCTTGATGCAAAAACAATACACCGCCTATTAGAAACTGAAATTTCGGGTACTGAGCATACCTTTAAGCATAACGAGTCAAATCCCCTGACAGCAGACGTTATAATTGTCGACGAGGTAAGTATGATGGATACTCTGCTTATGGCGTCGCTTCTTAGGGCGGTAAAATACGGTGCGCAGTTAATTCTTGTAGGCGACAGCGACCAGCTCCCTTCAATAGGTCCGGGCACGGTGCTTAGAAGTATTGTAGAGAGTAATGCCATTCCCGTTATAAAGCTAAGTAAGGTTTTTCGTCAGGCACAGGAAAGTCTTATTATCGTAAATGCGCATAAAATAAACTGTTGCGAAATGCCCGAGCTTGATAACAAAACAAACGACTTCTTCTTTTTAAGACGTGAGAGCCTTGCAGGGATTGGAGCCACAACGGTTGAGTTGTATACAAAACGACTCCCTAAAAGCTATGACGTAAATCCTCTGTCGCATATTCAGGTTATATCGCCTACCAAAAAGACCGAAACGGGAACAGTTGAGCTTAATACACAAATTCAAAAGGCAATAAATCCACCATCACCCGCAAAAAATGAGACAATCTATAACCGTGTAATTTTCAGGGTTGGCGATAAGGTTATGCAGACGAGAAACAACTACGATATTGAATATACGTTAGAAGATGACAGTGTGGGTCTTGGAATTTTCAACGGTGATATGGGTATAATAGAAGAAATTTTACCCACCGAGCGTATTATGACCATTCTTTTTGATGACGAAAAGAGAGTTGAGTATAGCTTTGACTTATTAAAAGATTTAGACCTTGCATATGCAATCACCGTGCATAAAAGTCAGGGCAGTGAATTCCCTATTGTAGTAATTCCTGTCGGTAAATATTTTTCGCGACTTATGAACAAAAATCTTTTTTATACTGCAGTTACAAGAGCGAGGGATATGGTTGTGCTTGTGGGCGCAGTACCCACTGTAAAATATATGACACAGAATACGACCACATCGCAGAGATACACAGGTTTATGTGAAAAGCTATGCTCTATTAAAAATATGCAAAGAGAGGAACAAGCAAAATGAAAGGCGCAATATTTGACGTTGACGGAACAATACTCGACTCAATGAATGTATGGGGCGAGGTTGCAGTAGAGTTTTTTGCTATGTATAACTGCGAAATTGACGATAAAATCAAACACGAAATAAAAGAAATGCAGTTGGAGGAATCGTTCCCGTATCTTATTAAGCTATGGTCTTTGGATATTGAGGTCGAGTATGCAATCAATACTATGCGCAAAATGATAAAAGACGAATACAAAAATAACATACCGTCAAAAGAGTATGTGTGTGAATACATAAAAAAACTGCATAATGACGGAGTAAAAATAGCAGTTGCTACAAGCAGTTATAAAGAGCTTTGCGAGAGCGCTTTTAAGAGATTAGGTATTTCGGATTACATAGACGCATATGCCTTTTCTACGGAGGTCGGTTGCGATAAAAGCAACCCCGATGTGTATCTTTTAGCTGCGCAGAGAATAGGAGTAACCCCCGAGGATTGCTTTGTGTACGAGGATATTGTTTCGGGCATTGAGGGTGCAAAAAAAGGCGGCTTTAAAACCTGTGCAGTGTATGATATGTCAAACGAAAATGAAACAGATATCTTAAAAGAAAAAGCAGATATTTATATAAAATCATGGAAAGAATTATTATAAAATTACCCGCAAAATCTGATGTAATGAGTTAAAATACATAGGATTTATGCGGGTTTTGATATAAAATTACAAAATTTTGCAAAAAGCGAACAAATTTTTGTCAAAAACTATTGACAACGAACAAATTTTCTGGTAAAATGTATTTATAAGACGAACAAACATTCGGCAGAAAATTTGGGAGATGAGAAAAATGTCAATTAAAATGAGAATAAGAAAAAACAGAAGAAAGCAAATGTTAAAGAGACGCAGAAGATTTTTTGGCACAGTAATAAGCACAATTTTAGTAATTTGTACTATGATGGCTATGATTGGTATACCGTCAACCTCTGCAAATGATGGTGATTACATAGCAGTTACCGTAAGCGCAGGCGACTCTTTGTGGAGTATTGTAAGCAAAATGTATCCTGATGAAAATATCCGAAAAATAGTTGACGAGATTAAGGAAATAAATAATCTCGATGGCTCGTGCATTACTGTAGGCGACAGTTTGATTATACCATGTAAATAAGGGATAAAAGAAAAGAAGGCTGTCTGTGTAAATTCATTATTGCGAGTTTCAAATTCGGTAGAATTTGTCTGTTTGAGCAATAGAATTTACACAGATTGCCTTCTTTTTATATTACTTTATTCACATTTATAAACATTTACCGAGTATGCATTTGTATCTGCAAAGTAAATTCCGTTTGGTGATGAGAGTGTGGTATCATTTATAAGTGATATCATATTTTTTACACAAAAACGCGATACATCAAGTCGTATGCGCTCATCCCTATTGGAGAAGTTTGCCAATACCACATATTTTTCGTTATGGTTATATCGTATAAAACCATAAACTGCACCTATTTTGTACACACATTCGAACTCGCCTCTTGAAAATGCATCGGAGGAATTGCGCAAGCTTATCATTTTTGCAAAATGGTTATACATAACATTATCGGGGTCAACCTCGCCTATGTTATCCCACGGATACGTACCTCTGCAAAACGGGTCGCCATAGCCCTGCATACCTATTTCATCACCATAGTATATGCACGGAACACCTGGCAGTGTCATTTGAAGTGATAGTATAAGCCTTGCTCTCTTTTTGGCAAGTTCAAGCTCATCAGAGCATAATTTAAATGAGTTCTGGAATTCTCTGTCAACCTCGTGGCGCGACGGTGCATTACCCATAAGAGTTACAATTCTTTCGACATCGTGGCTTGATACCATATTTAAAAGCGAATAATATGCCTGTTTTGGATAGTTTTCCTTTAAGCTCATAAGACGTCTGTTTAGTGTGTCGGCATCTATTTTACCGAGAGTGGCTTGTATAAGCGCATCGCGCATTGGGTAGTTCATAACAGAGTCAAGCTCATTGCCCATAAAATACTCACGTCTTTCACCGTATGCGGTTTTGTTAGACGCGTCTTCCCACACTTCGCCTATTATTACACAGTCCTCTTTAGCCGATTTTGCATTTTCTCTTAATTCCTTCACAAAAAAGTCAGGTAACTCGTCAACAACATCGAGCCGCCACCCCCAAGCACCAAGCTTTAGCCATTTTTTTATTATGGCATTATCACCGCTTAGAAGATATTCTCTTAACTCCTTGCTTTCCTCGTCGACGTGAGGTAGTGTTTTCATACCCCACCACGACTCGTACTCGTGTGGCCAATTTGAAAACTTAAACCACGAATAGTACGGTGAGTCTTGTGACTTAAAAGCCCCCACACTGTCGTAGGTGTTGTTTTTGTTAAAGTACATACTGTCCGAGCCTGTGTGGTTAAATACTCCGTCGAGTATTATTCGTATTCCCATCTCCTCTGCCTTTTTGCAAAGCTCTTTAAAGGTTTTTTCATCACCAAACATTTCGTCTATGAGTTCATATGAGCCTGTGTCGTATTTGTGATTGGAATATGCCTTAAAAATAGGATTGAGGTATATTACCGATACCCCCAAATCCTTAAGATACGGTAGCTTTTTTATAATACCCATAAGATTTCCGCCAAAGAAATCGTTTGCCTTGTACTCACCGCCAAACTGCTCGCTTTTGTAATATGGGGTGTCGCCCCAGCTTCTTTTTATTATATCATTTCGGTCTCCACAAAAAGAGCCATCATCATTCCCGTTACAAAATCTGTCGGGAAAAATCTGATACGCAACAGTAGTTTTAAACCAATCGGGTGTTCTGTAGCTTTTATCATAAACCGTTACTTGAAAAAGATTTTTTGGTTTATCGGTGTATAGCTTGCCCACACCGCCAAGACACTCGTCGTTATTGGCATAGTAAAAAACACCATCATCAGTTTTAATCTCAAAACAGTACCAGATGAGTGTAGGGGCAGGGGGCATTTTCAGAGTTGCCTCATAAATACTGCTGTTATTTATGCTGAAAACAAAAGCCATATCGAGTGCATTTTCTGTGGACGCATCTTCTTTATATAGCACCTTTACCGAGTGCGGAATACCCACACCTGAAACTGCAAGCCTGAGGCATACCTCGCTATCACATTCAAGCGCACCAAAAGGACTCCGATAAAAAAGCTCTTGCGAATTATGTTCCATGTTCATAAATGTTCTCCAACTATATTTTTTGTACAGGTAAAAAGGCTCCCTTGTGTAAAGGGAGCTGTCGCGAACGCGACTGAGGGATTGGAAATAAAAAACACTGTTCTTTTATAATTTCTATCCTTCATATCAAATTACTTTATTGGTTTTAAGCTCCAAATCTTCTCGTTATATTCCGATATTGTTCTGTCGCTTGAGAAGAAGCCTGCCATTGCAGTATTCATTATAGCCATTTTCCACCACTTCTTCTTATCCTGATAATCGGCAGAAATCTGAGCCTGTGTTTTCATATATTCCTCAAAATCTCTTATAACCATATACACGTCAGGTGTACCATTATCACCAAAGAGCAGGGTGTTGTAAAGGTCATAGAACATTTTTGTTGCACCTGGAATTATCGAACCGTCTATTAAGGAGTCGAGCGCATGTCTTAGTAACGGATTCTGTGCATAAATCTGTTTAACCTCGTCGGCATTATTTATACCAAGTTTTGCGCGTGATGCAACCTCATCAGCCTTAAGACCAAAGATATATATGTTATCCTCGCCCACTTGCTCAAGCATTTCAACATTTGCACCATCAAGTGTACCACAAGTAACGGCACCGTTTAACATAAACTTCATATTACCTGTGCCTGAAGCCTCTTTGCCCGCAGTAGAAATCTGCTCCGAAACATCAGCAGCAATCACAAGCTTTTCAGCTATTGATACACTGTAGTTTTCCAAGAAAACAACCTTGATTTTTCCGTTTATTCTCTCGTCGTTGTTTATCATATCACCAACAGAGTTTATAAGCTTAATAATAAGCTTTGCCCGTACATAGCCTGGTGCGGCCTTTGCACCGAATATATATGTTTTGGGGTAGTATTCCATATTCGGATTTTCCAAAAGCATATGATACTCTGCAATTATATGCAACACGTTCATCATCTGGCGCTTGTATTCGTGCAATCTCTTTGACTGAACGTCAAAAATCGAATCGGGGTCTACGTCAATATTATTGTGTTCTTTAATGTACTTGGCAAGCTTAACCTTGTTGTTGTATTTAATAGCAGCAAAGTCATTGCGGAACTTTTCGTCTTCTGCAAATTTGGCGAGCTTTTTAAGCTCCTCACTGTTCTTTTTCCAGCCATTGCCTATTTTTGAGGATATAAGGTCGGCAAGTTCGCTGTTGCAGTTGCAAATCCAGCGCCTGAACGTAATTCCGTTTGTAATTGCGTGGAAGCTTTCCTTATTCATCATATAATAATCGCGGAAAATATCATCCTTTAAGATTTGTGTATGAAGCTTGGAAACACCGTTTACTGCAAAGCAGCTTGCAAGGCAGATATTAGCCATATGCACCTGATTATCAGCAAGAATTGCCATCCATTTATGCTTTGCACTATCACCGGGATAGAACGCGTCAAGTCTTGCTTGCAGACGGTTTTGCATTTCCTCAATTATCATAAACAATCTTGGTAAAATTCTCTTGAACATATCCTGAGGCCATTTTTCGAGCGCCTCGGACATTACTGTGTGGTTTGTATAAGCAAAGGTTTTTGTTACAATATCCCACGCTTCTTCCCAGCCAAGACCTTTTTCGTCCATTAGAATTCTCATAAGCTCGGGGATTGCCATTGTAGGATGAGTATCATTAATATGAACAACAACCTTTTCGGGCAATTTTGACCAATTAGCACCGTTTCGTTGCTCAAACTCACGTAAAATCCATTGCAGTGTAGCGCTGACAAGAAAATACTGTTGCTTTAATCTCAGTTCCTTACCCTCAATATGATTATCCTCAGGATAAAGTACCTTTGAGATGACCTCAGCAAGCTCCTTTTCCTCAGTGGCACGTACATAATTGCCCTGATTAAATGCCTGCATATTCATATGGTCGGGACATTTTGCGCTCCATAATCTCAGCTTGTTTACAATCTTTGAATCGTAGCCAACAAGCGGAACGTCGTATGGCATTGCAATAATTGTACGGACATTGTCATAGTGGAAAACAAGCTTTCCGCCTACCCATTCCGACCACACATTACCGCCGAATTTTACCTCAACTGACTCCTCGGGACGTGCAATTTCCCACGCATTACCGTATTCAAGCCACGGGTCAGGAAGCTCTGTCTGATAACCGTCTACAATTTTTTGCTGAAAAAGTCCGTATTCATAACGCAAGGTACAACCATACGCGGGTAAATCGAGAGTTGTTAATGAGTCGATAAAGCAAGCGGCAAGTCTGCCAAGACCTCCGTTACCAAGACCTGCATCATTTTCAAGCTCGGTAATCTCACTTAGAGAATAACCTAAATCGTTTAAAACTGCCTCGTAATTTTCGGTCTGCATAAGATTAAGCACATTTGTGCTTAAAAGTCTTCCCATAAGGAACTCAAAAGAAAGATAGTAAAGCTTTTTTGAGCCTTCCTGTTTTACCTGCTTGTGCGACTTTGCCCACATTTCCATAATTTTATCACGTGCGGTAAGTGCGCAGGCGGTATAAATCATTCGCGGTGTGGCATCCTCGAGCACTTTACCAAAATGCCTTGATACCTTGCCTATAATTTCCTTTTTTAGTATTTCTTGTTCTGCATTTAATTTTTTTGTGTTTGACTTTGTTGCCATATTAATAATCACATCTCCTCTATAAATACTATGTTGTTTTTAAATTATTTATCTTTTGGAATTACTCACAAATGCCCGTAACTTCGCGATACATTGCTATGTATTTGTCGGCACTCGTATTCCACGAATAGTCAACAGACATAGCGTTTTTAATAATCTTATTCCACTTATCAGGACATTCGTAGTAAATCTTTTGTGCATAATATATTGTGCCGAGCATTTCGTCGGCGTTATAGTTTGCAAAGGAAAATCCCGTTCCCTCGCCTGTGTATTCGTTGTATGGAATAACGGTATCCTTTAATCCGCCCGTTTCGCGAACGATGGGCAGTGTTCCGTATCGCATACTTATAAGCTGCGAAAGACCGCAAGGCTCAAATAAAGATGGCATTAAAAACGCATCGCAACCTGCATAAATCTTGTGCGACATTTCGTTTGAGAAATAAATCTGCGCACTGAGCTTTTGCGGATATTTCCACGCGTAATGACGGAACAGATTCTCGTATTTTTCATCACCCGTACCAAGAACAACTATCTGCACATCACTTGCGCAAAGCTCATCTAACTTGAACGCCACAAGGTCGAAGCCTTTCTGGTCGGTAAGTCTCGATACTATGCCTATAAGCATCTTGTTTTCATCAACGGGGAGACCGAGTTCCTTTTGTAACTCAGTTTTATTTATTTTCTTGTTGTATAAGCTTCGTATTCCGTAATTTTTGTAGATAAGCTTATCCTTTGACGAATTCCATTCTGTATACGAAATTCCGTTTACAATACCGCGGATACTGTCTTTGCGTGCACAAAGAAGGGGGTCTAACCCCTCACCGAAGAACGGGGTTGTTATCTCCTGTGAATAAGTGTCCGAAACAGTGCTTATAAGGTCGGCATATACCATACCGCCCTTTAAGAGATTGGCATCTTTGTAAAATTCGAGCTTGTCGGGAGTAAAGTAGTGGTCGCCAATACCCATAGCGTCTTTTATTCCGTTAAAATCCCATCTGCCCTGAAAACGCAGATTATGAATTGTCATAACTGTTTTTATGCCCTGATAAAACGGATTGTTTAAACACGTATCCAAAAATACGGGTATGGGTGCAGTCTGCCAGTCGTTGCAGTTTATTACGTCGGGTCTAAAATCTATTGTAGGCAGTATAGAAAGAACTGCTTTCGAAAAGAAAATAAACTTTTCGCAATCGAGGTGTATATGGTCGTAGGGCTTATCACCGCTAAAATAAAACTCGTTGTCGATAAAGTAGTAAATACACCCCTCATATTCCAATTCAAATATACCGACATACTGCTTTCTCCAGGCAATATCAACGTATATATTTGTTATATACTCCATCTGGTCTTTGTACTTTTGAGGAATGGATTTATAAAGAGGTAATATAACCCTTGCATCAATTCCTTTTTGATTAAGAACGGGAGGCAAAGAGCCTGCAACATCGCCAAGACCACCCGTTTTCATAAACGGCGAGGCCTCGGGTGTAGCAAATAAAACTTTCATAATGTTGTCAAATCCTTTCGTGAGAGTTAAATAACCGTACCGTGTGCAACTGCAAGCGGATAGGTTTTTGAGCCTATGAGTCTTCTTCCGTGTGTTATTCTTACGTCTTTATCAAGAACAACATTAACCACCTGTGCTCCATCTTCGATAATGCAGTCCTGCATTATTATCGAGTTTTTAACCACTGCGCCCTTGCCTACAACAACACGTCTTGAGAGAACACTGTCGTAAACCTCGCCCTCAATTCTTCCGCCATCGGAGATAAAGCAATTTTCCGCAATGGCCTCATCACCGTAAGAGGTGGGGCTTTGCGCGGTTGAACGTGTCTGGATGGGTCGCTCTTTACTGAAGATTGCATTTCTGAAATCGTTTTCCAAAAACGACATTCCTGCCTCAAAGTACGATTTCATCGAATCTATTTTACACAATGCACCCTCGTATTTATACCCCGAAATTCTTAGCGAGGAAATTCTCTTTACAACTGCATCTTTCATAAAGTCGTATTCGCCTCGTGAAATACATTCATCAATAATGCTTTCCAAAAGCGCCTTTTCCATAATAAGAATATCTAAAGAAACAAGTGCAGAGTTAGGATAAAACGGCTGTATTGCAATATCCGTTACTATTTCGTTTTCGTCTACCTGAAGCAGTGTAAAACGTGATAAATCACTGTCGGAGGCCGACTCGTTACTCTTATCCTGATATATTATAGTAATATCCGATTGCTTGTTTATGTGGTCTTCAACTGCTTTTTCCAAATCCACATTGTATATACCACCGCCAAAGGAAAGTACAACGTAGGTCTGTGTACTTGAGGAAATATATTCGCGTATTCCATCTAATACGTCAACCGTACCTTTTGCAATGTTTGTGCCCTTTTTTTCCACGTTTGGCGGTAAAACACGAAGTCCCCAGTTTTTACGGTCCAAATCCCAAGGCTCGCCAACCCGCAGGTGCTCCATAAGCGATGAATAGTTGTATGTTGTGGCAATACCTATATTCTGTATGCCTGCATTTGCCATACACGAGATAATAAAGTCAATAATACGGTATCTTCCCGCAATAGGCAAAGCCTCGATGGCACGTATATCGGTAATGGGCGGAATTGTATCTTCCCTTGTGAGAATAATTCCCATTGTATCAGTTCTTCTCATATCATTCAATCCCCTCTCCTAATTACTCTGTAACCATACTGCCCTTAGCTATATCTGCGCCCGATTTAATTCTCACCGAGTCAGCAACAAGCACTATATCGTGAGTGCACATTGCAGAGGCATAAGGGTTTTCGCTTTTTTCGTTTATACCGATTGATACATTGTCCTCTATAACAGCGTTTGACCCGATAATTGCCTTGTTTATTTTGACATTTTTACCTATTGTAGCGCCAGGCATTATAACGCAGTCTTTTATAACGCTGTCTTTATCTACAAAAACACTTCCCGATATAACGGAGTGTTCGATTTCACCGTAGATGGTACAGCTTTCTGTTACAGTTGAGTTTTTGATCTTTGCGCCCTCACCCACATAATGCGGAGTTCTTGCAAGATTACGCGAATAGATAATCCACTTTCTGTCGTCTACGTTGAATTTTGGTGGAGTGTCTATCAAATCCATATTAGCTTCCCAAAGAGAATAGATAGTTCCCACGTCTTTCCAATATCCGTCAAAGCGGTAGCTCATAAGTGTCTTTTTGTCGTTAAGAATAGATGGTATAATATTTTTACCGAAGTCGTTTGATGAGTTGGGGTCTCTTTCGTCATCTGTAAGATATTTTTTAAGCTCATCGTACTTGAATATATAAATACCCATCGACGCAAGATTGCTCTTTGGCTCTTTCGGCTTTTCCTCAAACTCTGTAATTATACCGTTATCATCAACATTCATTATACCAAATCGGCTTGCTTCGTCCCAAGGAACAGGCATAACCGCTATTGTTGCAGTTGCTCCCGATTTTTTGTGAGCCTTAAGCATCTGGTCGTATTGCATTTTGTATATATGGTCGCCCGAAAGAATAAGCACGTGCTCGGGGTTAAAGGTATCAAGAAAACTTAAATTCTGGTATATTGCATTTGCAGTACCCTTATACCACTCTCCCGTTTTTGCGCTCTGGTATGGCGGAAGCACGTATACTCCGCCCATACTTCTGTCTAAGTCCCAGGGATTTCCGTTACCTATGTAGGTATTTAACTCAAGAGGCTGATACTGTGTTAAAACACCTACTGTGTCAATTCCCGAATGAACACAGTTCGAGAGAGGAAAGTCTATTATTCTGTACTTTCCGCCGAATGGGACAGCAGGCTTTGCTATATTAATTGTAAGAGCACCAAGTCTTGAGCCCTGACCTCCGGCAAGAATCATAGCCACGCAGTCCTTTTTTACCATATAAATCATCTCCTATATTTTAATTCACATTATTTATTTTTCTTTTCCTCGCGAAATTGCAACATCATTGTTGAGTTAGCATCTACTGCCACACATAGCGAATATGGCATATCGTTCATTGGTTTTTTTCTTGCCCTGTACTTTAAAGCCTTAATAAGCCTGTTACCTCCGTATTCGATTGAGTTGGAATGAATTATAACCTCGTATATTCCGTCTTTTTCCACACCAAACTCGTATATTGGTCTTGATACGGGGGTGAAGTTGGCAACAACAATAATATCATCACCCGTTTTTTTGCCTTTTCTTATATATGTTAAAATTGAATTTTCGTTATCGTTTCCGTTTATCCACTTAAAGCCCTCCCAGCCTGTTTCATTTTCCCAGAAAGGCGCGTTGTTTTTATATATAAAATTCAGGTCTTTAACGTAACTTTTTAGCTTTTGGTGTTTTTCCATTGAAAGCAAATGCCATTCTAAAGCATCGTCGTATTTCCATTCAAGGAACTGCCCTATTTCACCGCCCATAAACATAAGCTTTTTTCCGCATGTGGACATATAATATCCTAAAAATGCGCGGTATGAGGAAAACTTTTCTTCATATGAGCCAAACTGCTTGTCAATGAGCGAGCGTTTACCATGCACAACCTCATCGTGCGAGAGTGGCAGAATAAAGTTCTCCGAAAAAGCGTACATCATAGCAAATGTAAGAAGCGAATGGTTATCCTTTCTGAAATACGGGTCCATAGAAACATATCTTAGTGTGTCGTTCATCCAGCCCATATTCCATTTAAAGTTAAAACCCAGACCGTCATTCTCGGGTGGAGCAGTAACAAGAGGCCATGCAGTAGACTCCTCCGCTATCATCAAAAAGCCCTCAAATTCGGTGCAGAGTATTTTGTTAAGGCGTTTTAAGAATTCAATCGCCTCAAGATTTCCGTTGCCTCCGTATTTGTTGGGAATCCATTCACCATCGTTTCGTGAATAGTCGCGGTATAACATCGAAGATACTGCGTCAACCCTGAGACCGTCAATGTGGTATTCGTGCGCCCAGAAGTATGCGGAGGATAGTAAAAACGAAATAACCTCGCCCTTTGAATAATCAAAAACAAGTGTGCCCCATTCCTTGTGCTCGCCAATTCGCGAATCTGCATACTCGTAAGCGGCGCTGCCGTCAAATCGCCTTAACCCGTGCGCATCGCGCGGGAAGTGTGCAGGCACCCAGTCCATTATAACACTTATGCCGTTGTTGTGGCATTTATTTATAAAATATTTAAGTTGTTCGGGAGTTCCGTAACGTGAGGTTGCGGCAAAGTAGCCTGTAACCTGATACCCCCACGAGCCGTCGTACGGAAACTCCGTTAAGGGCATAAGCTCAATATGTGTATAGCCCATATCCACTGCGTAGGGGATAAGCTCATCTGCAAGCTCCTCGTAGCTGTAAAAGCTCCCGTCATCGTGTACCTTCCACGAGCCTGCGTGTACCTCATATATATTCATGGGCGAGTGAAGATAATCTGTTTTTGCACGCTTTGCAAGCCAGCGCTTGTCGCTCCATTTGTAATTTTTAAGATTATACACAACAGAGGCGGTTTCGGGTCTTAGCTCGCACATAAATGCGTAGGGGTCAGACTTCCACAAAATCTCACCGCTTTGTGTTTTTATAACGTATTTATATCGTGATTTCTCACTCACATCTGTAAAAAAAGCACTCCAGAGTCCCGTATCGCCAATTTTTTGGAGACTGTTACAATCCGTTGCCCAACCGTTCCAATCACCGCTGACATTTACCGATACTGCATTTGGCGCCCACACGCAAAATTGCCAACCTATCATTTCGTCTTTAACAGTGCGGTGCGCACCCAAAAACTCGTATGCTTTGAAGTTTTCGCCAATATTAAAAAGATATGTCTGAAAATCACTTATTGTTGTTTCGTTTGTGTTTGATAGTGTTTCTTCCATATGTTAGAGCAATTCCTTTCTGTATTCTAAAAGCCTTTACTACATTATAGCACATTTTTGTTTGGTAGTAAAGACTATTTATTGAATAAAAATAAATCAATTGTTTGTAAAATATGCCAAAAAATCGTATATTATCCATTTAATTTACATAAAATGTTAAAATTTCTTTTCAAATTCATATAATGGTTGTAACAAATAAAAAAATAAACTTGACAAGAATAGAGTTTTTGTATATAATATTATTGCTTAATATTCTTTAGAATTCAGTTTTCTGTAAAGTGAACTTACGATATTAAACCCATATAGACAGGGTGGTTCTTAAAGTGCTTGTGATATATTGGATAGGAGTAATTACCTGCAAGCAATCTTATTCGTAGATCATTTATGGAAGGCAAATTTAAGATACCCCCTTTTTTGCTTTATGGGATAGCATATTTTTGACGAGAAAGGGGTGCGTTATTATGGATACAATGATAATAATAACGATTGTTATTGCTATTGCAATCCTTGCTTGTCTTGCTACAGGTTTTATTTCGTTCAAAGCGGGAGTTGAGCATCGTAAAAAAGTTGCGGAGGCTCAATTTATAAGCGCAGAAGAAAAGGCAAAATCCATCGTTAGTGAGGCTGAGAAATCTGCCATTGCCAAAAAGAGAGAAATCACTCTCGAGGCAAAGGAAGAAATTCAAAAAGCCAGAGCAGAGTTTGAAGCGGAGCTTAAAGAAAGACGTAACGAAATGACACGTCAGGAGCGACGTATAGCTCAAAAAGAGGAAACCTTGGATAAAAAGACCGATAATTTGGAACGCAAGGAGCAATCTTTGGCGGCTAAGGTTAAAAACCTTGAGGCTAAAGAGGTTGAAATAGCACAAATAAAAGAAAAAGAAATGGCACAGTTAGAAAAGATTTCGGGACTGACTCAGGAAGAAGCTAAGGATTTGATTATGCAAAGCGTTGAGAGTCAGGCCAGACATGATGCCGCTATAATGGTTAAAGAAATTGAGCAAGAGGCAAAGGAAAATGCAGAGCGCAATGCAAAGAATATTGTAGCGCTTTCAATCCAGAAAGTTGCCGCTGACCATGTTGCCGAAACAACTGTTTCTGTTGTAAATCTTCCAAGTGATGAAATGAAAGGAAGAATCATAGGCCGTGAGGGTAGAAACATCCGTACACTCGAAACCTTAACAGGAGTTGACCTTATAATAGACGATACTCCGGAGGCGGTTGTTGTATCAAGCTTCGACCCTGTACGCCGTGAGGTTGCCAAGATGGCACTCGAAAAACTTATTGTTGACGGACGTATTCATCCGGCAAGAATAGAAGAAACAGTAGAAAAATCTCGTAAAGAGGTTGAGGCAATTATTAAACAAGAGGGTGAAAGTGCAACGTTCGAAACAGGCGTTCACGGATTACATCCTGAGCTTATCAAGCTATTGGGTAAGCTGAAGTACAGAACAAGTTATGGACAAAATGTCCTGAAGCACTCTATAGAGGTTGCGCATCTTGCCGGAGTTATGGCAGGAGAGATGGGAGCAGACGTTGCTCTTGCAAAGCGTGCCGGCTTGCTTCATGACATTGGTAAGGCAGTTGACCACGAAATTGAAGGCTCACACGTTACAATCGGTGCTGACATAGCCAAGAAATACCGCGAAAACAAAGATGTTATTCACGCTATTATGGCACACCACGGAGACGTTGAGCCGCAAACACTTGTTGCATCACTGGTACAGGCAGCAGACGCAGTTTCTGCAGCAAGACCAGGTGCAAGACGTGAAAACCTCGAAACATATATCAAGCGTCTGCAAAAGCTCGAAGAAATTGCAAACGAGTTTGACGGTGTTGATAAGTCATATGCTATTCAGGCGGGTCGTGAGATAAGAATTATGATCAAGCCTGAGGTAGTAAACGATGCAGGTATGGTAATGGTTGCAAAGGATATTGTTAAGAGAATCGAAAGTGAACTCGAATATCCGGGACAAATTAAAGTAAGCCTTATCAGAGAAACAAGGGCTGTAGATTATGCTAAATAAAGCATAAAGCAAGAGCCCAAAAACAGCTTTAGTCTGTTACACAAAAAGTAAAAGATGGAATGATTGCAATTTGGTAATTACATATTTTCTGCGACGTAGTGCGATAAAGGTACTATATCGGGAGTATGTGATTAGCTTCTACCCCAAATGGTGATTATTCCTTTTTTTTCATAATAGGGAAATATGGAAGTGAGAATGAGTATGAAAATTTTATGTATAGGCGACGTTGTAAGCCGCGTAGGGCGCGATATGCTCTACCGATACATCGACGAAATAAAGAATACGGATAATATCGACCTCGTTATTGCCAATGGTGAAAATGCGACTCACGGCAGAGGTCTTGCAAAAGATGCATACAAAGAAATGATGAGTGCGGGTGTTGATGCAATCACAATGGGTAATCACACGTGGGGCGCAAAGGATATAAACTCTATTATGAAATATGAGGGCAATGTTATTCGCCCCATAAACTTTCCCAAAAACAATCCGGGTAAGGGTTATATGACCATAAACACCAAAAGCGGAAAAGCGATAGGTATAATTAATGCAATAGGCAGAACGTATATGGACCCCTGCGACTCACCGTTTGAGGCTGTTGCTGAGGCGGTTGAAGAATTAACAAAAAAGACGAATATAATATTGGTGGATTTTCACGCAGAGGCAACAAGCGAAAAAGAAGCAATGGGATATTTCCTTGATGGTAAGGTATCGGCAGTGTTTGGCACACACACACACGTGCAGACAGCAGACGAAAAAATTCTACCTGGCGGTACGGGCTACATTACTGATTTGGGTATGACAGGTCCTGAGTATTCCGTGCTTGGAATGAGTGTAAAAATTGTAGTGGACCGCTTCACAAACGGTCTGCCGCAAAAGTTCGAAATAGCAGAGGGAAAAGGACAGTTTAACGGTTGCATTTTCGAAATTGACGAAGATAGCGGAAAATGTATCGGTATAAAAAGAATATTTATAAAATAAATTTGGAAAAATCTTAAAAAAGACTTGAATTTTATAAAAAAATATGTTACAATAGACGCGAGAAGAATATTGTTAGTCGGGAGAGTAGGCAGAGCCTACTCTTTCATATTTATTAAGGAGGTTTAATATGGCCAATAAAACAGAGGCAACAGCCATCGCAATAGGCGAGAGCATTGCTGAGGAAATGGGACTTTATATAGTTGATGTTTCCTACAAAAAAGAGGGCAAAGCCTATACCTTGTGCTACTACGTAGACAAGGAGGGCGGAGTCGGCATAGACGATTGCGAGGCATTTTCGCGCGCAGTCGAAGCCATACTCGACGAAAAAGACCCGATAGACGATAACTACACCCTTGAGGTTTCATCACCAGGTGTAGACAGAAAGCTTACAAAGGAACGTGAGTTTTTGTACTATATCGGACGTGAAGTAGACGTAAAACTCTTTAGTGCCGATGACGGCAAAAAGGAATTCAGCGGTATATTGGAGGAGTTTTCCGATAAGGTGGCATATATTAATGCGGGCGGTGAAAAGATAAGTGTTCCGCAAAAGGACGCGGCATATATTAAACTGTCATTCAAATTTTAAGATAAAAAGAAAGGATTGATTAACAAAATGAATAAGGAACTGCTTAATGCTATAAAAGCATTGTGTGAAGAAAAGGGTATAAGCCCCGAGGTAATAATAGAGGCTCTTGAGGCGGCACTTGTTGCGGCATACAAAAAGAACTTTAACGCATCACAGAATGTCGAAATATTTATAGACCAGAAAAAAGGTAAAATTCAGGTAATGGCACAGAAAAAGGTTGTTGACCTTGTGTTTGAGGACAGCGAAGAAATCGACATTGAGGATGCAAGAAAAATCGACCCCAATTACGAATTGGGCGATATAGTAAACATAGAGGTTACACCAAAGGACTTCGGCAGAATAAGTGCAGCTGCGGCAAAGCAGGTTATAACACAAAGAATAAAAGAAGCGGAAAAAGAAATTATAAATGATGCGTATAACGAAAAAGCAAATCTTTTAGTAACAGGTAAGGTAGAAAGAATAGAAAACTTAAATGTATACTTAGACGTTGCCGGCAACGAGGGTGTACTCTACGAAAAAGAGCAAACCTGCGATGAGGTTGGCACATACAAGATTGGTCAGATGGTAAGATGCTACGTAAGCGGTGTAAGAAACGGCAGAGATTATGCACAACTACTGCTTTCAAGAACACATCCGAATCTTGTAAGAAAGCTTTTTGAGCTCGAAGTTCCCGAAATTGCAGAGGGCATAGTAGAAATTAAGGGTGTTGCACGTGAGGGCGGCTCAAGAACAAAAATTGCAGTATACTCAAGCGACGAAAATGTAGACGCACAGGGCGCTTGCATAGGCCCAAGAGGCGTAAGAGTACAAAACATCGGCGACGAGCTTAAAGATGAAAAGATAGACATTGTAAAATGGAGCGAGGACCCTGCAGAATTTATAACAGCGGCACTTAGTCCGTCAAAGGTTTTATCAGTAGAAATCAACGAGGAAGAAAAGAGTGCAAAGGTAGTAGTACCTGCAAATCAGCTTTCTCTTGCAATAGGTAAGTCGGGACAAAACGTAAGACTTGCGGCAAAGCTCACGGGCTGGAAGATTGATATAAGCGCAAAATGATAAAGCATATACCACAGAGAATGTGCGTCGCGTGTCGTAAAATGCTAAACCAGAACGACCTTATACGATTTGTTAAAAGCAATGTATCGGGCATAGTCGAGCTTGATTTAGAAAAAAAGAAATTCGGCAGAGGCGCATATATATGTAAAAATGAAACTTGCATAAATCTTGCAAAAAAGAAAAGAGCTGTTGAGCGTCATATGAAAACCGAGATTTCTCAAGACTTTTACGATGAGCTTGTAAAAATAGCGGAGGCCGAGAACTGATGAGTGAAAAACTTTTAGGATTAATTGGTCTTGCAAAAAGAGCAGGCAAGGTAAGTAGCGGTGAATTCATATGCAAGCAATCAATAAAAAGTAAAAAGGCAAAGCTTGTGATTATCGCACGCGACGCCTCATCAAACACTAAAAAATCAATAAAAAATTCGTGTGCATTTTATAAGGTCAAGTACATAGAATGTGCAACTATGCAGGATTTGGGAAAATTCACCGGCGGCGGTGAAAGAGCAGTTATATCAATAAATGATGAAAATTTGGCAAAAGCAATAAAAAATGCGGAGGAAACTTCGTGCTGATATCTAAAGAAAGGAAGATGTGTAATGGCAGAAGCATCAACAATTAAATTTGGTGAAATTTCTAAAAAAATAAGCGTTACAAATAAAGAAATTATAGCTAAGTTAGAAGAGTATGGCATATCTGTAAAAGGCACTGCAAGCCTTATAAGCGCTGAAAATGCGAGCTTTATTCTCGACTTTTTCTCTAAGCAGTATGCAACAACTCAACAAGAGCTTGAACAAATAAAAGAACAGGAATTAGCCCAAAAGGCGAAAGAGGAAAGCAACAAGCCTAAAGTGGAAGAAAAGAGAGCGGAGGAAAAACCACAAGAGGAGAAAAAAGCTCCCGAAAAGATAGAGGTTAAAAAAGCGACAGAGATTAAGGACCAAAAGGCAAAAGAGAGTGCAAAACCCCAACCTCAAAAACAACCTCAAAAGCCTGCTGCAGACAAGAAAAAGGATAAAAAGCAGTATCAAAATCAGGCTAAAAAGCAGGGCGGACAAAGAGTTGACCTTTCTAATGTTGACAGAAGCAACAGCTCTGATGAATATATTGTTAAAACAACTGAGAGAAGACGCTATGTTGATACAAGACAATCAACCGTTGAAATCGAGAAAATAAACGAAAGAGAACGTATAGAAGATTATGTTCCCTCAAATATCAGAATAAACGACAGAAATAAAAACAAGCACAACAAAAAAGGTCCGCGTCCCGAAGAAAAAATTAAGAACCAACCTGTAAAGCAAAAGAAAGTAATTCCTGCAAAGGTTATAACCGAAATCGAAATTGGCGAAACAATAACAGTAGGCGAGTTTGCCTCAAAAATGGGTAAAACAGGCGCAGAAGTTATTATGAAGCTTATGAAGAACGGAATTATGGCTACTATGAATCAGGCCATAGACTTCGAAACTGCTGAGCTTATAGGTCTTGAATTTGACATAACTGTAAAGCAAGAGGTTATAATAACAAAAGAAGAACGTCTTATGATGGAGGTTGAGGAAGAAGACAAGGCAGAGGACTTGGTAGAAAGACCACCCGTTGTTGTTGTTATGGGCCACGTTGACCACGGTAAAACCTCGCTTTTGGACGCTATAAGAGATACAAGCGTAACCGACACCGAAGCTGGCGGAATTACTCAGCATATAGGTGCGTACAGTGTAACCTTAAACGGTCGTGATATAACATTCCTTGATACTCCGGGCCACGAGGCGTTTACAACTATGCGTGCAAGAGGTGCACAGGTAACAGACGTTGCAATCATAGTTGTTGCGGCAGACGACGGAATTATGCCGCAGACAATAGAGGCTATAAATCACGCAAAGGCAGCAAACGTACAGATTATAGTTGCAATAAACAAAATAGACAGAGAGGGTGCAAACCCCGACAGAGTAAGACAAATGCTTGTTGAGCACGAGCTTGTTCCCGAAGAATGGGGCGGCGACACAATCTGTGTTGAAGTCAGTGCAAAGAAAAGACAAAATATTGACGGTCTTTTAGAGATGGTATTGCTTGTTGCAGATATGCAGGAGCTTAAGGCTAATCCAAACAGAAGTGCGTCAGGTACAGTAATCGAAGCACAAATAGACAAGGGCAGAGGTGCAGTTGCAACTGTACTTGTTCAGAACGGTACTCTGAATGTCGGCGATTTTGTTATTGCGGGTACTTCGGTAGGTCGTATAAGAGCAATGGTAAACGACAAGGGCAGACGTGTAAAGAGCGCTCCGCCGTCAACACCTGTAGAAATTTTGGGTCTTGGCGATGTACCGTCAGGCGGCGATACATTTATTGTTGTAGAAAACGAAAAGCTTGCGCGTGATGTTGCAGAGCAAAGAAAGCAGGAGCTTCAGGAGAACAAGTTCAATCAGGTTGTAAAAGTATCACTCGATAACCTGTTCAGCCAGATTGACGAGGGTAATATGAAAGAGCTTGCAGTAATTATAAAGGCAGACGTACAGGGTAGTGTCGAGGCGGTAAAACAATCATTAGAGAAGCTATCTAACGAAGAAGTAAGAGTAAGAGCAATACACGGCGGTGTTGGTGCTATTAACGAAACAGACGTTATGCTTGCAAATGCCTCAAATGCTATTATAGTAGGTTTTAACGTAAGACCGGACGCGGGTGCTCTTAGTGCCGCAACACAACACGAGGTAGATATAAGATTATACCGTGTAATTTATCAGGCAATAGAAGAAATGGAAGCAGCTATGAAAGGTATGCTTGACCCCGAATTCAAAGAAAATGTTCTTGGTTATGTCGAGGTACGTCAAACATTCAAGGTTCCAGGTGTTGGTACTATTGCGGGTTGTTACGTAACTCAGGGTAAGATTCAGCGTAATGCCGAAATTCGTCTTGTTCGTGATGGTATCATCATTCACGAGGGTAAGATAAGCTCACTAAAGAGATTTAAAGATGATGCAAAAGAAGTTGGCGAAAACTTTGAGTGCGGTATCGGTATCGAGGACTTTAACGATATTAAAGAGGGCGATACTATGGAATGCTTTATTATGGAAGAAGTAAAGAGATAAGAGGTAATATGGCAAGAATAGATAAAATAAACGAAGAAGTAAGACGTGAAGTTGCAAACGTAATACGCGATTTAAAGGATACGCGTATACCGCTTATGACGAGCGTTGTTGCAGTAAATGTAACAAACGACCTACGCTATGCAAAGGTGTACGTGTCCGTTATGGGCGATAGCGAAACACAAAAAAAGGCAATGGAGGGTCTTAGGAGTGCAGCAGGTTTTGTCCGTCGGGAGATGGGTAAAAGGGTAGATTTAAGATACACCCCCGAGTTCGTTTTTGAGCTTGACCATTCGATTGAGCACGGTGCAAAGATAGACGCACTTCTTAAAAAAGGAAAAATCAATGAAACAAATAATTGAAAAACTCCAGAATGCACAAACCATTGCAATCCTTTCTCACATATCTGAGGACGGAGATGCAATGGGCTCGTGCTATGCTATGCTTCATATGCTCACTAAAATGGGCAAAAATGCAACAGTATATGTAAATGATGAGGTTGAGGACAGGCTTAAATTCTTAGGTAATGATTATGTTATATATAATAGCGAAACCAAGGTGGAAGCCGACCTGTGCGTATGTCTTGACTGTGGCGACATAAAAAGGCTTGGCGACAGAGTAGCTTTGGTTGAACAAATCGGCAATAGCGTAAACATAGACCATCACTACACAAACACAATGTACTGTGATGCAAACTATGTTGAGGGCGATGCCTCATCAACGGGCGAGGTGTTATATAAGCTATTTAAAGAAATGGGTCAGGAAATAGACAAAGATATTGCTAAATTTTTATTTACCGCAATATGCTCCGACACAGGCAGCTTTAAGTTCAGCTCAGTAACCCCCCAGACTATGTGCATAGCCGCAGAACTAATCAAATTCGATATTGAGCACCACAAAATTGCAAGAGCACTTTTTGATACCTACACAATAGAAGAAACGAGGCTTAGAGCCGAAGTGATGAGTTCAATCGAGAGCTATTGTGATGATAAGGTGCGAATTGTATGTATGAGTGATGAAATGCTTAAAAAATACGGTATTGATAAAAAGAACTCACCGTCTATTGTGGATATTGCAAGGGGCATAGAGGGTACTGAAATTGCAATAGCACTCATACAAAACAACGAAGAAATCCGTGTTAATCTGCGTGCAAACGAGTATGCAAATGTTTCCGACATAGCTACAAAATTTGGTGGCGGCGGACACATAAGGGCAGCAGGCTGCAGAGTAAAAAATATGGAGCTTGAGGAATTAAAGAAAAAGCTTGTAGAGGCTTGTCTTTTGGAAATATGAACGGAATAATTATAATAAATAAGCCACTTGGCAAAACCTCGCACGATATGGTTTCGTTTATGCGCCGTGTTACGCGCATAAAAAAAATAGGCCATACAGGCACACTCGACCCAATGGCAGAGGGTGTACTGCCCATATGCATAGGTAACGCAACAAAGGTGGCAGATATGCTCACTGCCGATAATAAATCGTACGTTGCCGAGCTTGTTCTGGGTATGACAACCGACACGTTAGATAGTGAGGGCGAAATACTATCACAGTGTGAGGTTAAGTGTACGCGTGAGGAAATAGAAAATGTAATACAGAGTTTTGTAGGCGAAGTTGAACAAATTCCGCCTATGTTTTCTGCCATAAAACAAAACGGGCAAAAGCTCTATGAGCTTGCCAGGGCGGGTATAGAAGTAGAAAGAAAACCGCGAAAAATAACAATACAAAACATCAGTATTTTAGATATAAACGAGGAAGATAACACCGTTACAATATCGGTGGATTGCTCTAAAGGTACATATATAAGAACACTTTGCGAGGATATTGGTATAAAACTCGGTGTGGGCGCGTATATGAACAGACTCACACGAACAAAATCGGGGATTTTCAACATTGATAATGCTCTAACCACAAAAGAGATTGAAAGTCTTGCTAATGAGGGAAAGTTGGAGGATTACCTCAAAAGTGTGGACAGTGTATTCTCGCATATGCAAAGTATACATCTTAACGAAAAGCAGACAAAAAGTGTCATAAACGGTGTACGTATGAGCTGGCGCGGTATAGACGAGGGCGAGAGCGTAAGAGTTTACGATAACTTTGGTAAGTTTTTATGTATATCGCAAATAAAAGATGGCAAGCTCAAATTACAAAAATCATTTTGGTAAGGGAAGCCTGAATAAAATTGCCCATTTTGCCACTTTCAAAAGCTTGGAGTATCAACATACGCCTGCACTTTTTCAAGCGACAATCTGAACAATTTTCTTACAGACTTGGTATTGTACCATCAAAAAAGAAAGGAGTGTGTATAAAAATGAATATATTTTACTCATCACCAGAAGAGATAAAAGATGCATTAATAATCCTTGGAGATTTTGATGGCGTACATCTTGCGCATATATCAGTCATACAAAAAGGTATGGAATATGCCAAAAATCATTCGTTAAAAAGCGGAATATTTATGTTTGAAAATAACACAAAAAATGCAAAGCTTATAACACAAAACAAAGAAAAACTTGAAATTTTTAAAAAATTATCCCCAGACTTTGTATATATACAAAAATTCGACGATAATTTAAGAAAAAAAACACCCGAGGAATTTATACAAATGCTCATCAAAGAACTTGGTATGAGAGCAGTGTGTATCGGATATGACTATCGCTTTGGATATATGGCGCAGGGGAATGTCGATACAATGTATAGCCTAGGAAAAAAATATGGATTTGAAGTTGTTGTAGCACCAAAGCTCACCATTGACGGTGAAACGGTTTCTTCTACCTACATAAGAGAACTCATAGAAGACGGTAATATAGAAAAAGCAACAGAGTTTTTAGGAAGACACTTTACTATTACGGGCAAGGTGGAAAAAGGCTTGCAAAACGGCACAAAGCTTGGCTTTCCTACTGCAAATATCTCAATCGAGCACGATGGCGAACTACCCAAAAACGGAGTGTATGCAGGTTTTACCGAGGTTATGGGTAAAAAGTATAAAAGTGTTATAAATGTCGGCAACAACCCGACCTTTGACGGTAAAAAAATCACTGTAGAAAGCCATATTATAGATTTTAGTGAGGATATTTACGGTGAGGAGGCAACAATCTGCTTTGTTTGTCGCATAAGAGACGATATAAAATTTGATAGCATAGAAAATTTAGTTGAGCAAATTTCAAAAGATAAAGAAAGAGCAACAAAAATTTTGTTAAATATAGGAGAATAAAAAATGTATCTTGTAGTAGGTCTTGGAAATCCAGGCAAACAATATGATATGACACGTCATAATATAGGATTTCACACAATAGACTATATAGCCAACGAATACAGAGTAAAAGTAAATAAATTAAAATATAAGGCTCTATACGGTGAGTGTTCAATAGGCGGTGAAAAGGTACTCCTTATAAAACCGCAGACGTATATGAACTTAAGCGGAGAAAGCCTGATTGATTTTGTGAGGTTTTTTAAAGTACCAATCGAAAATGTTCTTGTTATAAACGACGACATTTCACTTGGTACCGGTAAACTGCGTATTCGTGCAAAGGGAAGCGCAGGCGGACACAATGGCTTAAAATCAATAATCTATCAGCTTGGGAGCGATAACTTTGTGCGTCTTAAAATAGGCGTGGGTGCGCCAAAACACGAGGACTACGAGCTTGCCGACTATGTTTTGGGAAGATTTAGCAAAGATGAAATCCCGATTTTAGAAGAAACCATAATAAAATCTAAAAAAGCGGTTGAAGAAATAATAAAAAATGGCGTAGAAAGTGCAATGAGCAAATACAACGGATAAATTACAAATCTATGCTGTTATGAGGACTATAATGGATTTTTCGAACGTATTAGACAATTACGACCAATATCAAAAACTAATAAATAACATAAATAACACCCCCATATCTGTTTGCTCAGTTGAGGAGTCGGCACAGGCTCAGCTTGTATACTCATTGCAAAAGAGAGAGGGTGTTTGTTCGCTTGTAATTTGTTACAGTGATATGGAAGCACGTGCCTTTGCGGATATGTTAGGCACGTACACAAACAACTTTGAGGTTTTTGTTTCGAAAGAATATGTGTTCTACAACATAGAAACCACTGCAAGAACAAATACAAATCAACGTCTTAGTGCAATTTCAGCACTCATGCACGGTGATAAAAAGATTATAATTTCTTCGCTCGATGCAATATTGCAATATACCCTAAAAAAAGAAGACGCAATTTCAGCTGCCATCACATTCCGACAAGGTGAAGTGTTCGAAATTGACGAGCTTTTAAAAACACTTGTATATATGGGCTACTCACGTGAGGAGATTGTTGAGGGCGAGGGACAGTTTGCAATCCGTGGCGGAATATTAGATATCTATCCGCCTGGCTTGGATAACCCTGTAAGAATAGAGTTTTTTGATAACGAAGTTGATTTAATACGTATCTTTGACCCGTACTCACAACGTTCAACTCAAAATATTGACGAGGTGCAAATAATTCCTGCAAGAGAGTTGTTGCTGGATGATAAACAAAAAGAACTTCTGTTAAATGAAATAGAAAAAAGAATAGCAAAGGCAAAAAAACAAAATGAGGACGGTGAGCATTTACTAAGCATATTGGCTCAGGAAAAAGAAGCCTTGCAGGAGAGAACATATTTTCCGTCGTTGGATAAGTATGTGCATTTAATTTACGATAAAATCCCCACAATATTAGACTATTTAAAACCAGAGGATATGGTTTTTGTTGTTGACCCCAAAAGAATAGAGGACAGAGCAAAAACATTTGAATGGGAAAAAGGTGAGATTATTACCGATCTCATAAATAAAGGTATAATGGATAAAAACAGTAACGAGCTGTTTTTACCGTATCAGGAATATTTTAATAAAATTAACACCAAAAGAATAATTGCTTTAGAAATTCTGACACATACCTCAAACGATATAAAATATAAAGAGCTTATAGCGTTCACAACAAAGTCAACAATATCCTTTCACGGAAAAATTGACTATCTTTTCGATAGCCTCGAAAACTTCGTAAAAGACGGATACACTGTAGTTATCTTAGCCAACACACGCGGCAGAGCCGAAAACCTGACGGGTGTTATCAACGACCGTGGCATAAAGGCAAAGTGTATTTACGATTCGGATGAGTTCAAAGAGGGTCAGGTATCGGTAATGCGCGGAAGTCTTAAAAAAGGCTTTGAATATCCCGATATAAAATTTGTACTTGTGTCGGAGAGCGAAATCTTTGAGCAAAAGCGCTCACGTGCAAAACGCAAACAGGAAAACACCCAACGAATACGTTCGTATAACGATATAAGTGTAGGCGATTACGTTGTGCACCCCGCTCACGGTATAGGTGAATACAAGGGCACACAAAGAATGGACGTAGGCGGTGTAAGCAAGGACTACTTAAAAATTCAGTACAGGGGAACAGACTGCCTCTATATACCCGTTGACCAGCTGAATGAACTGTATAAATATATAGGCAACAGTGCCGAAAAGACCGTAAAGCTAAATAAACTTGGCACTCAGGAATGGAACAAAACAAAAGCCAAGGTTAAGGTGGCAACCGAGGAGCTTGCCCGAGAGCTTGTAAAGCTATATGCAAAAAGAGAGAGTGTTGCAGGCTATGCGTTCAGCGAAGACACACCGTGGCAAAAGGATTTTGAGGACACCTTTGAGTATCAGGAAACCGACGACCAACTGCGTTCCATCGAGGAGGTCAAAGAGGATATGGAAAAACCAAAGCCTATGGACCGACTCCTTTGTGGCGATGTGGGCTTTGGTAAAACTGAGGTTGCACTGCGCGCGGCATTCAAGGCGGTAAACGACTCAAAACAGGTGGCATATCTTTGCCCCACAACTATTCTTGCTATGCAACACTACGAAACGTTTTTGGAGAGAATGAAGAATTTTCCAATCAAGGTGGAAATGATTTCGAGATTTAGAAGTGCCGCTCAGCAAAAGAATATTATAAAAAAGCTCAAAACGGGCGAAATAGACGTTGTTGTGGGAACTCATCGACTCCTTTCCGACGACGTTAAGTTTAACGACTTAGGACTTTTAATTATAGACGAGGAACAACGTTTTGGAGTAAAGCACAAGGAAAGGTTAAAGGAATTAAAAAGCAATATAGACGTTTTAACAATGACAGCAACACCAATCCCGAGAACGTTGCATATGGCAATGACAAGTGTCAGGGATATGAGTGTCTTAACCGACCCGCCGCAAAACAGATACCCCGTACAGACGTATGTTTTGGAAAACAATACCCAAGTGCTTGTTGACGCCATAAAAAATGAACTGTCTCGTGGTGGTCAGGTGTTTTATCTTCATAACAAAACAAGCGATATTTACCGAAAGGCGCAACTCATACAATCTAAAATTCCCTCAGCAAAGGTTGCGGTAGGGCACGGAAAAATGCGTGAGGAAGAGCTCGAAGAAATTATGTACGATATGGTCGAGGGTAAAATTGACGTGCTTGTGTGCACAACCATTATCGAAACAGGACTCGATATTCCGAATGCAAATACCATAATCATCGAAAATGCCGACAAAATGGGTCTTGCACAGCTATATCAGCTTCGCGGCAGAGTGGGACGTTCAAACAGGGCGGCATACGCGTATTTAACATACGAACGTGATAAAATACTATCCGAGGTGGCGCAAAAGCGACTGCGGGCAATAAAGGAATTTACCGAGTTTGGCTCAGGCTTTAAAATTGCTATGCGCGATTTAGAGATAAGAGGCGCAGGTAATCTCCTGGGTGCAGAGCAACACGGACATATGGATAGCGTGGGCTATGATATGTATTGCAAAATCCTTGCTAAGAGTGTGAATGAGGCTAAGGGCATAAAGGAAGATGAGCAAAAAGAGGTTACAATAGATATAAGTGTAAATGCGTACCTGCCCGAAAAGTATATCGAAAGCTCAAATCAGCGAATTGATATGTACAAAAAAATTGCATCAATATCGTGCGAAGACGATAAGTTCGAGGTAGAAGACGAGCTTATCGACAGATACGGTGATATTCCAAAGCCTGTTGCAAATATAATAAATGTTGCAAAAATCAAGTATATGGCGCGCAACAGAGGTGTTTTTGAAATAACTCAAAAGGAAAGAATTGTAACGCTTAGGTTTATGGAAGATTGTCTTAATATGGATATTATACAAACACTCGATAAGGCATATCCGTATTGTATCCGTATTATGTCGCAGACAGAGCCGATAATACGTTTTACAATGAAAGAGGCAATAAGGAGTAATCTTAAGCTGATTGAGGAAATTTTAGAAAAAATACCCGAAAGGAAAAATTAAATTATTTACAAAACAAGAATATTGTGGTACAATAGTATAAGTATTATGATATTAAACAAAACAAAGGAATGATAAATTATGAAACTTGGCATAGTGGGACTCCCAAATGTAGGAAAATCTACTTTATTTAACGCAATAACACAGGCAGGTGCAGAATCGGCAAACTATCCATTCTGTACAATAGAGCCGAACGTGGGCATTGTTGACGTGCCCGACGAGAGAATCGACGCACTTGCTAAAATGTATAACCCCAAAAAAGTAACAAGAGCGTATATTGAATTTGTTGATATTGCAGGTCTTGTTAAGGGTGCCTCTAAGGGCGAGGGACTTGGTAACAAGTTTTTATCGCACATAAGAGAGGTCGACGCTATTGTTCACGTGGTACGTTGCTTTGAGGACTCAAACATAACACACGTTGACGGCTCAATAGACCCCATAAGAGATATCGAAACAATTAACTTGGAGCTTGTTTTTTCTGATTTGGAAATGATAGAAAGACGTATTGCAAGAACTTCAAAGGCTATGAAGGGCGATAAATCTCTTGCAACTGAAATGGCGCTTTTAGAAAGAGTAAAAGCGCAGCTTGAGGAAGGTAAATGTGCACGTACACTCGATTATACCGACGATGAAATGGCTATAATGAAGGATATTTTCCTAATTACTATGAAGCCTGTAATCTATGCGGCAAACGTTGCAGAAGACGACTTTGCAAAGGGAATAGAAAATAACGAGTATGTAAACAAGGTTAAAGCATATGCAGCAGAGGAAAACTCACAGGTAATGAGTGTATCTGCAAGAATAGAAGAAGAAATTTCTCAGCTTGATGGCGAGGAAAGAGCAATGTTCTTAGAGGAGCTTAATATGAGCGAATCGGGACTTGACAGACTTATAAAGGCAAGCTATTCGCTTTTGGGACTTATAAGCTACTTAACCGCAGGTGAGCCCGAAGTAAGAGCATGGACAATCACAAAAGGCACAAAAGCACCTCAGGCGGCGGGTAAAATTCATACCGACTTCGAAAGAGGCTTTATAAGAGCAGAGGTTGTTCACTTTAACGACCTTATGGAATGCGGCTCAATGACTGCCGCAAAGGAAAAAGGTCTTGTCAGAAGTGAGGGCAAGGAATATGTTATGAAAGACGGAGATATAGTATTGTTCCGTTTCAACGTATAATAAAAATGGTGTGATTATTCACACCATTTTTAAATTCTTAATATAAATTTTATCCCCGTCTATTTCACATACTGAATACGTGCGCGAATATTTAAGCGAGCCGGGATTTACCATAGCCATATTTTTATAATAATCCACATACGGAATATGTGTATGACCAAAAACCGTAACGTCAGCGCATTTTGCAACTCCTGCGTTTGCAAGGGTGGGATAGTTACTGTTTACCTCATTTTTGACATTATGACAATGCCCGTGAGTTATAAAAAACTTTTTATTAAAAAGCTCAACAAACAATTCACCAGGTGCAAAGCTCGAATAAAAATCACAGTTTCCCGATACATAATACACAGGTACAGGATTAAATATTGCTTCGATATCCTCTGCATCTCTTGCATGGTCGCCCGCATGTATTATAGCGTCAACCTTTTCTTGCTCGCCAATTATATCTATCATTGCATTTGTATCAGCGTGAGTGTCAGAAAAAATCAATATTCTTTTCATATTATTCTCCCTGCAAATTACTTTATTTTAAGCTCTTTAAGCGGTGTTATACCTAAATTTTTTGCAAATTCCAAGCCTATTTCTTCGGTTTTTTTGTCGCTCAGGGCACATACCTTATGAGCGTCAATACCCAGAATTGTATCATTACCCACCTCTGCGGCAATTTTCCAGAATTCATCGTAAGGGTAAGCCCTCTTATCTTCAAAACCAAGAAGATTTATTTCGAGCGGAATATTTAACTCCTTTGCTTTTTTGCATAGTCTTGTCATTTCTTCTTTATAAAATTCCAAATCCTCGCGGTAATATATTAAATCGGGGTGAGCAAGATATAAAAACTCGCCGCTCTCCAACCCATCAATCACCTGATTAACGTAGAGTGTGAGGTCGTGTTTGTTATTTCGCGCTGCATTTGAAGAATACAGAGTGTCGTATTCGTTATTGAGTGCATGTTGTCCTAAAATAAGATAATCATAACCCACTCCTTTTAAAAATTCGAGTGTTTTTTCAAACAACTGAGGATAGTATTCCATTTCAAAGCCTGTGTATATTGTTATGTCGTTTTTGTATTTATCACGTAAAGTGGATATATCCATTACATAAGCTTCGGCCTCCTCAGGCCTCATTCTGAAATATGAATAGTAATCACCGTCAAAAAGATATGGTGCGTGGTCCGAAAAACCGAGAATTTTTATTCCCGATTTTATTGCCTCCTCAACATATTCCTCCATCTCGCCTGTGGCATGATTGCATCTTTTTGTATGGGTATGATAGTTTGCGTACATTTTTTACTCCTCCGCTACAAAAGGGAATGTAAAAAATTTTTACATTCCCCAATATTGTTGTTATTCTTCTTTTTGAGCATTTTGTGCAGCCAGATACTCCTCATACGAAGCATACTGAGCCTTGTGTTGTTGTGGCTTAAAGTCTGCCTTGTATGTTGTTGTGTAAGAACCTTTCTTTTCTGCTTGAATGTCTGATACTTCTTCTGTATCTTTTTTAGAATATGACTTCTTCTTTGAATCATAGCTCTTGGAGCTCTTTCTCGGCTTTGGATTTTTTGGCGCAATTACAACCTTTCTGTAAGGCTCCTGACCTATTGAGTATGTTGTAACATCGTCGTTTGATTGCAATGTTGCGTGAATTATACGTCTCTCGTATGGATTCATCGGCTCAAGAGTAAACTTTCTGCCTGTGTACGCAACCTTGGATGAAAGTCTCTGGGCAAGTGCAACAAGCGCCTCTGTTCTCTTTTCGCGGTAGTTTTCTGTATCAAGAGTTACTTTTATGTAACTTTCAGAATTCTTATTCACAACAAGAGAGGTTAGATATTGCAATGCATCAAGTGTATCGCCTCTTTTTCCGATAACAATACCAATGTTTTCGCCATCAAGATGAACTAAAACAGTATCCTCATTTTCGATAGACACATTAATCTTAACGTCTATTGACATAGCCTCAAAAATCTCAGCAAGGAATTTCTTTGATGTTTCGGTTGCCATATCAGCCACTTCTTTAGTAAGCGGTTTAATCTCTTTACGAGGTTTTCTTGGTGCTTCCGCAGCTTTTTCTTCTGCAACAGCTTCGGTTTTGCGTGGTGCTTTTTTTGGAGAGCTTGCTTTATCAGCCTTTTTTGTTTGTATTAAAGTAACCTCTACAACTGCTTCCTTTGCGCCAATACCCAAAAAACCTTTACTTCCCTCATCAATAACCTTAACATTTACTTTATCTCTTGTAACGCCTAATTCGGCAAGTGCCAAATCAACTGCGGTTTCAACGTTTTTTGCTCTTTTTTCCATGAAGTTGCTTCCTTTCCGGAATCTTTATTTCTATTTCCGATTCATTTTTTAACATTTTATTTAATAAAAGTTGTTGTATTATCTGCATAAGTGATGATACAATCCAGTAAAGACCTATACCTGATGGCAATGTAAATGTGAATATACCTGTTGTAATTGGCATCATATACATCATTGTCTTTGACATCTGCGCAGCTTGTCCCTCTTGATTTGCACTTTGTCCTGATTGCGCCTGTGTAATCTTTGCAGTAAGAACTGATGTAACAACCGCAAGTATCGGTATTAAAAGCATTGCATATATGCCCGGGTTTGAAAAATCAAGGCGCATAATATAGTCGGTTACTACCGACGGTGTGTTTGACAGGTCAAGACCTAAAAAGTTGAAGTTTATTGCCCATTCATCCTGTGGACCGTTTATTATCTGTGCCCATTTCGAAAGTTGAATCTGCGACATATTTGCCAGCTGTTCTTCTGTATATTGTGCTAATTTTCCTATGTGCGGTGCCATTGCATCTCTTAGTGCATACACTTTATCAATAACGCCTTGGTTCATCCAGTCTACACCAAAAAGGAATGTAAGAGGCCATCTTATTACCTGATACAAGCCTACAAGAATAGGCATCTGAATAAGTGTAGGCAGACAACCGCCCGTCATTGATATGTTGTTTTCTTTATAGAGCTTCATCATTTCTTTTTGAAGCTTTTCCTGGTCGTTCTTATATTTTTCCTGCAACTGTGCCAATATCGGCTGAATTTTTTGTTGCTTCTTCATTGCTCTTTGCGATTTTACGTTAAGAGGCAACAAAATTAATTTAACAATTATGGTAAATATAATAATAGAAAGACCGTAGTTCGCTACCAGATTATAGATTTGCTCTATTATCCAGCCAAGCGGACGAGTGATAAGATATTCAAACATATTAGTCCTCCACGCCGATACATTCGGCTCAAATTACGATTAAGATATCGCTTAATTGTGTTGCTTTTAAGGCACAGGGTCATATCCGCCTTTGTGCAGGGGATGACACTTCAAAATTCTTCTTATTGCAAGGTATGTGCCTTTTATTGTACCATACTTTTCGATAGCCTCTATTGCATACTGAGAACAAGTAGGGGTAAATCTGCAACAAGCGCCCCCTTTGTATGGTGATATACAGTGTCTGTAAAACTTAATTAACTTAATAAGTATTTTTTTCATAACTTACGTTAAATTCAGGCTTTTTAAACAAAATCCCATATCGCGTTCAATTTGCTCTTTTGTTTTTTGCACTGCTCTTGTGCGCGCAATTATAACAAAATCGAAACCAATTGGGATTTTTGCATCTAAATCGCGCCAACTCTCGCGCATTATTCTCTTTATGCGGTTTCGCACTACCGCTTTGCCAACAGAGGTAGAAACACTTAATCCCAATCTGTTTAGCTGCTTTTTGTTGGGTAGGGCATATACAACAACGTAACCGCCAGCAACGCTTTTTCCTCGTCTGTAAACTCGCCTGAAATCTGTGTTCAGCTTTAAGCTGATAGTTTTATCTGTTATTTTCATAATGTTAAAAAAGGCAAAAAGCATTAACACTTTCTGCCCATATAACAAAGCTTATGCAGTCAAAGACTTTCTGCCTTTTCTTCTTCTTGAAGATAAAATTCTCCTGCCTGACTTTGTAGTCATTCTCTTTCTGAAGCCGTGCTCTTTAGCTCTCTGACGCTTCTTCGGTTGAAATGTTCTTTTCATATTCTATTGCACCTCCTGTTAATCTAACAATCCAGACTGATTGTCCTTAATACGATTCTAAATTCAGACACCTTTTCTATTATAACAATTATATTACGCTTTGTCAAGCATTTTTTGCAAAAATTTTACATAAAACTTGACATTATGGCTAAAATACGATATTATATTTTTAAAAAAACGATAGTTTGGAGAATGGATATGTTTAATGTAGAAAAAACCACCTCAGATGTTATAGCGTGGATACAAAATTTTTTTGAAGAAAACGGAAAAGACTGCAATGCAGTAATCGGAATTTCGGGCGGAAAGGACAGCTCTGTTGCGGCTGCACTATGCGTCGAAGCACTCGGAAAAGACAGGGTTATAGGAGTACTTATGCCTTGCGGTGAGCAATTAGACATAGACTGCGCAAAAAAGCTTGTTTCACATCTTGGAATAAAAAATTATACTGTTAACATAAAAGACGCGGTTGACGGACTTTTAAAAAATCTGCCATCAGGGTTTGAAAAAACAGTGCAAACCACCACAAACATTCCGCCAAGAATACGAATGACAACACTCTATGCAATATCTCAAAGCAACAATGGCAGAGTGGTAAACACGTGCAATCTGTCGGAGGATTGGGTAGGCTACTCCACAAGATACGGTGATGCGGCGGGCGATTTTTCACCGCTTTCACACCTGACGGTAACGGAAATAAAGCAAATAGGACATTTTTTAAAGCTTCCCGCTGATTTGGTAGATAAAACACCAATCGACGGACTTTGCGGAAAAACAGACGAGGAGAACCTTGGATTTACCTATGCAATGCTCGATAAATATATAAGAGATGGCGTGTGCGAGGACGCAGAAATTAAAAAGATAATAGACAAAAAACACGCGCAGAACTTGTTTAAGTTGCAATTAATGCCCTCGTTTGAGTATAAGCCTGAGTGAGAGAAATATGGAAAATAAAATAAAAAACGATCTTAAAACAAAATTAATTGGTCGGCATATTGTATACTTTGAAGAAACCGACTCAACAAACGACCTTGCAAAACGAAATTCGCATTTAGATAACGGTACTGTGTTTATTGCAGATACACAGACGAGAGGCAAGGGTAGACTCGGCAGAGAATGGGTTTCGGGAAAAGGTATGGGAGTGTGGCTCAGTATTTTACTAAAGCCACAAATTCCGATAGATGAGGTGTCTAAAATCACGCTTGTAGCAGGTGTGGCGGCGTGTGAGGCTATTGGTTATGGCGCAAAAATAAAATATCCCAACGATATAGTAATAGGAACAAAAAAAGTATGCGGTATTCTTACGGAATGCTCACAGAGTGCTGATGGTGAGAGTTATATTGTATGCGGAATAGGCATAAATGTAAATCAGGAATCATTCGGGGGTGAGCTTAAGAATAAGGCAACATCGCTTTACGAGATAACAAAACAACATCTCAAAAGAGAGGATATTATACGAAAGCTTTTAGAGGAATTTGAAAAAGCATATAATGTTTTTTTAAAGAGCGGATTTTGGGGTATTGCGCCAAAATACAAAAATAATTGTATTAACATAGGTAGAGAAATAAAAGCTACATACCAAAACAAAGAGGTTTTTGGCAAGTGCACAGATATTACAAATGATGGCGAGATTGTTGTAGAAACCCAAAATGGAGTTTTAAAAATAAATTCGGGCGAGGTTAGTGTTCGCGGAATTTACGGATATGTATAAAAATAAGAGGCTGTTGCTTTAAGCAACAGCCTTTTTATTATTCACTTACTTCTTCAGTTTCTGTTTCCTTTTGTGTTATAGAATTAATAACTTCTTCATCAACAACAACCTCTATACCATTTTCTTTTGCATAGCTCTCTAATTTTTCTTCAAACTTCAACTGTGCACAGGCAGAAAGTATTGCGTCTTTATTTGCATTGAATAATTCCTCGAATTTTGCATCTGACTCATCAAGAGGAAGTCTTTGAATTACGTGGTAACCGTAGCTTGATTTAACCATAGTGAATTCGCCTGGCTTTATAGAGTCAACACCGTCCTGGAATTCCTTTACCATCTCGTCGTCTGTGAATACGTATCCGTCAGGATTTGATTGGCTGCCAGGGTCGTCAGAATGCTCTTTTATAAGTGCATCAAAGTCTGCGCCCTCTTGTGCCTGCTTTAAAATCTTCTCAGCCTCAGTTTTTTCAAGGTCGCCTGTTACAACGTCCTCGCCAACCTGTATAAGCACGTGCTTTGCACGTCTGTACTTTTCTTTCATATACTGCTTTAACTCATCATCTGTAGGATCCTCTAATGCAAACTTTTCCTGCAAAGCAGTCTGATATAAGCTTTGTCCGATAATAAGCTCCACAAAATCGCCTGCTGCACCGTATTCTTTTAGCATTTTATTAAATGCAGAAAGTCCGCCGTAGTTTGATTTAACCTGAGCTATTGCAGATGATAACTGCGCCTTTTCATCTTCGCTGAGTTCTATCTTCTCAAAATCAGCAATTGCCTTGATAAGCACTGACTTCTTAAGAGTTTTTATGGCATAGTCCTTTGCACCCTCAAGGTCGCCGCCTTGTGAAACGTAGTCATTTATTAAAAACTCAACGTCGCCTTTTGGGAGTTTAACGTCGCCTGCTGATATAGCAGTTTTTGAACTTGAGCAGCCGCTCATAAGCAGTGCGCCCGATAAAATAACTGCCGCAATTTTTGTAAATTTCATAATTATTCTCCTTTATTTTACAATAGTTTTATAACATTTTCATTATACATTAAATAAGCAAGATAGTCAATAGAAATATCAATACTTTTTATGTAAATTTTTAATTAACATAAAACCACAACCTTAAAAACAGAGTATTTTGTCGAACACTTTTACATAATCGACACCTGATTTCGACACCTTTTTTTAACAATATATGGTAAAATCTATTAAAAAATGGAAAAAGGAAGAAAATTATGAATATACCTGTTATAAATAAAGAAACCGATTTACTTCGCGCTCCAAAGCTTAAGGATATACCAATATGCCTTTTGATGTTTGTTGTATCACGCGGTACACTGCTTGGTTTTTTTCCGTTTGGACTTGCCCTCTTTTGCGCGTGCTTTGATAAAAACATTGCATATCTTGGCATAACTGTTATGTATCTTGCACTTCTTAGTGCAGGAGCCGCAACGGTGGCGGTAAAGTACATAATTGCCTCGCTATGTTTCTGGATTTTCGTAAAATTTTTTGAGGATAAAGTACAAAAGTTTGGTGTGCTTATATGCTCGGGGGCGGTGCTTGTTGCAGGACTTATACAGATAATTACAACGCAATCGGGGTTATATGGATCAGTTATGGTGCTTACGGAGAGCGTTGCAGTATATGCAATGTACGAGGTTTTTTTAAGAGCCAATACATTTTTAAAAAATATAAACAAAGAGCCAAAACGTGATGAGCTTATGAGTCTGGCAATAGCAGTGGGTGTTATTGTTATGGGTTTAGGCGGTTTTTCGCTTCCGTATGGGACAAGTCTATCGAAGATTTTTTGTGTGTACATACTTCTTCTCGGCGCACTTTCGCTTAACACTTCATCTGCTGCCGCAATGGGAATAACAATAGGCTTTATAAGTGCAATAAACGAACAGGCGATTATACTTGCAGGCGTTATGGGTATAGGTGCGGTGTTTGCATCTGTTTTAAAAGGCTTTAAAAAAGTCGGTATTTCACTTGGTTTCATCGGCGGCTTCGGGGTATCTTTGTTATATATTTCCGATGTCGCCACCCTCCCTATTTCGTTGATTGATATTGGTATAGGCACACTTCTTTTTATGGTTACTCCAAAAAAACTCTACCAGAAAATTGCCGACCTGTTTTCGCCCAAAATGTATATCTCCAAAAGTGTAGAGGAGAGAGCAGTGGGTTATATGCGCGACAGAATAAAAAAATGTTCTATGGCATTTACAAGTCTTAAAGAGGTGTTTGTGAATGCAACGCAGAAAAGAATTGATATATATAACTACGAGGCGGGCGAACTGTTTGATGACGTTGCCCAACGGAGTTGTATAGGTTGTCAGAGATATACGCGATGCTTCGAGAGAGAATTTAATAAGACATATAATATGTTTTTGGAAATGCTCGATAAAATAGAAACAAAGGGCGAGCTGGGGGTAAATAATCTGCCGCTTTCTTTCAGGGACAAGTGTATGAAGCTTGAGGAGCTTATACGTGAATTTTCGCATACATATGAGTTGCATAAAACAAAACTTATGCACATAGATGAAACTAAAACATCAAGAGAGCTCAGTGCTCTGCAGTACGGAGAAATATCCGATATTCTCGACAGGATTGTTGCCGATATAGACGAGGGCTTTGTATATTGCCCCGAGCTTGAGATATTTACCGTGCACGAACTCAGTGAGCAGGGAGTAGACGTTAAGGGTATAGATATTTCCGAAAACCGTTTTGGTAAATATGAGATTTTGTTGCATATAGGCAAGAAAGCGGATATGAACGTTGTGGAAAAGGTTGTTTCGGGAGCGCTTAGTACAAATGTGGGAGTTGAGGAGGTTTTATCCGAGAGCTTTTACCGTCTTGTATCAAAACCAAAGTACAGTGTGGATATTGGTGTTATGCAACAGGCAAAGGAAAGAGAGTGTGGAGATAGCGTGGCTATATTTACCACCGATGACCATATGCTTTATTGCATAATCTCCGATGGTATGGGCTGCGGTAAAAAGGCAAGAGCCGAAAGCGACATAACAGTAACACTTTTAAAAGAGTTCATAAGTGCAGGTTTTTCGGTAAAAACTGCAATAAGTATGATAAACTCCTCTATGTGCTTAAAAGCGGACCGCGAAACATTTTCTACTATTGATTTGGTTGAAATTGATTTAATAACAGGAATTATGCAAAGCTACAAAATAGGCTCTGCAATATCGCTTGTGTATAACTGCGGAGAGGTAAGCTCCATTTACAGTATATCTCTGCCTGCGGGAATGTTACCGAGATTGCAGATAAAAGCACAAACCAAACGTCTCGAGGACGGAAATATAATACTTATGGTTTCAGATGGCATAACAGAGGCGGGCGAAATAAAATCAGACTGGTTAAAAGCACAAATAAAAACTCCCCATAATTCAATGCAGGAGCTTTCGGAGTCAATAATAAAGGAAGCAATCCACAAGAGTGGTGAAAAAGTGTGTGATGATATGAGTGTAATAACGGTTATGCTAAAAGAAGTATAAAAATAAGAGTGGTTGTCATTAGCTTAAATCATCAAAGTTGACCAATGAGTTAAATTTGAAATCTGCCCAAAATTGCAGATTTCTTTTTTCTGAGTTCTTCAACTATACACAAAGCTTGCTGCGTGTCGTGTTTTGGGTATATTATATCTCTTATATATTACAGTATAAAAAGATTAAAGAATTAATTTAATATTCATTCATGCAATTCATCAAATTTATGATGTTCCTTTGTTGATGTAAATTAAGCTTATTAAATGCTGATAACACTTCTTTTTGTGCATCTGTAAGAACAACGGGAGAGTTATCAAAAGCAAAAAATTCTGACAATGTTATATTAAATGCTTTGCAGATATTTATCAGCGACGGAACAGTGGGAGTAATTCCCTTGCTAAACCATGATGAAATGGTGGTTTGTGCAATTCCTGATTCTTCTGACAAGCGATATTCTGTCCAGTTTCTTTCAAGACGCAATTCCAAAATTCTATCCAGCACGTTCATAAAAACACTCTCCTAATATATAATACTTATTTTTATAGTTATATTTTATACGATTATGTATTGACTTTTAATAATTATTATAGTATAATACATACGAAAATAATTATTATGAATTGTTATGTTGTTAGATAGGGAGGGGTAGTATGATTTGCAAGAATTGTAATAACGAAATTAAGGATACAGACAGATTTTGCAGTTTTTGTGGAGAGGATGTAGTTGTGGACGAGATTGCTCATCGTTCACCTGATTCGGTGAGTGTACAGTCGGTTATAAAGCATTTAGAAATTGCAGGAATGCTGGAAAAACGCATTTATGAACTTGATGGACTCATAAACAAAATCACAGATAATATTAACAATCTGCTAAATAAGCGCAAGATTTATAAAGGAGATTACGAATCTATATTTATTCCGAGTTTGTTATGGGTTTTTCCAATATCGTGGGTTATTATTTCTTTATTTTTAGTATTTACCCACGAAGAAAGTCCAATTCTATCAATATTACTAATATACGACAGTACGCTTGAATTATATGCACAAGCTGCAAAAATTTCGGGGATATTGACACTGATAGTAATTGCTGTGTGTGCCGTATTGCTTTTATCGTATAATATAAATGAAATTATTAAGTACAAAAATAAAGTGAAGATGAACGATAAAGAGTATCAGTCTAATTTAGTTAAGGCTTCCATTCTTGAGGAAGAAAAGGAAGATTTGATTAGTAAACGAAATCAAGCTAAACAGTATTTAAATCGTGTATATGATGAGGATATATTATTTTCTAAATACAGGAATATGGTTGCAGTTTTGACTATTCATGAATATTTTCTGAGTGGACGATGTGAGCAGTTAAAAGGTTATGAAGGTGCATATAATTTATATGAAAATGAAATTAGACAAAATATTATTATAAGTTCATTGCAAATTATTATTAACTCTTTGGAACAAATAAAACAAAATCAATATATGCTTTATCAGGCAATCAAAGAAACTCAAAGCCGAATTGAAAGTCTTTCATATGAATTTAGTAATATATCTCAAGATATAGGTGATATTAAGAACAATTCCCAAATATCAGCCTATAATTCCCAAATTGCAGCTGATAATAGCAAAATATTATCGTATCTTCAGTTATCAAAATACTAATATAATCTTATTGTAAGGGGATGAGGTAAAATGAAAAAGTTAATGGCGATTTTGGTGAGTGTTGGGATGCTTTTTACTACCTGCGCTTTTGCAAATAACATAATAATTCCCAATAGTGCTTTCAATCAATCGGAAAATAGCCTTGCAGAGTGGTTTATGTGGTTGCCTATGGATACTGCAAACCACAAAACATATCATGATTTGCTAAAAGAAAATTTTGAAAATACATTTCAGGAACTTATAACAGCATTTGAACTAAATGGAATTGAAGGGGAAAAGGCTGAGAAAATAAGAAAAGCTTATGGCTTGAAAGGCTATATTACCAAGATTTTTTATTTGGATGAAATACAACAAACATTTAATGCTGCATATGGCACAAACATAAACATGGCATCATTGGATGGCTATGAAACTATAATAGTTCGTGATGGTTATTTTATAACAATATTATATCCTCACGGAACAGATGCACGTCCTGTACCAATAGAAGGTAAAAATATGGAAGACAATACACAGTACTGGACGTGGCAATATCAGGATGAGTGGAACACATCGGATTATATTTATACAATAATAACCACCAAAAATGTCTGCGGATACAATATCAGGTGTATTGAGTATATAGGATATTCGGGATTGTCTTCTTCGTGGTTCAAATGGTATTATTCGAAAATCGGAGAAAACGTTAATGTATTTTTAGATGGCGAAATGCTGATATTTGACCAGCCTCCCATTATTTATAACGATCGCACATTAGTTCCTATGAGAGCAATATTCGAGGCTATGGGGTGTGAGGTTGTATGGGATGACGGAGTGATTAATGTTTACAAAGACGATGAGAACATTATGACACTTTGGGTAAATGTCCGTGAAATGTGGCTTCCAAGCGGTTCTGTAACTCTTGATGTTGCTCCAATGGTAATCAATGACAGAACTCTTGTTCCCGTAAGAGCCATTACCGAGAGTATGGGCGCGAAAGTCGAATGGGATGGTGATTTAAAAATTGTATATATTTCTTATTCTGACACATTTTCAGGCACTGTACCCGAACAATATATGTAATAAAATTTAAAGGAGATAAAATACTATGAAAAAAACATTTAAAAAAGCTATAAGCTTAATTTTAACGTTTGCAATGTGTATTGTTTTTGCACCAAATAAATTTATGGTTACAACGAATGCGGCTGCGATTTCCGCAGAGGAAATGGCAAGAAAGTTTGAAGAGTTAAAGACAAAGTATCCTACTGGTACAACTTGGAATGGTACATATATGAATGCATCTCAATGTATTGGATTTGCATTCTTGGTAGATGACTATTTATTTAATGAATGTGCAAGAGATTGGTATGTTCATGGAAATATAGATAATTTATGTGTTGGTGACCATGTAAGATATCGGGCAAATTATTGGGATCATTCCATTGTTATAACAAATATTTCGGGAGAAAAAGTCTATTTTGTAGATTGTAATGGTTTTGGTGGAACAAATAAGGTTTATTGGGGAGAAACTACAAAATCACAAATAGCACAATGGATTGCGAGATATCCACTATATGACGGAAACACACGTCGCAGTGGATATGGATATATACAAACACAGTACGATAACTGGGTTAAAACACTGGATGGTGTTAATAATTCGGTTACTCAACCTTCTAATGCGGGTAATCCATCAAGCATAAATGAAGGAATATACAATCTTGAGTGTGTGGATGGCGGCAGATATCTTAATGTTTACGCAGGTAACGATTGGGACGGAGTTAATGTGTGCGTATGGGAAAAAGATGGCTCACGTGAGCAGAATATGAAAGTTGTTCATCGTGGGGGTAATAAATATGCTTTTTATCCGCAGTCATCAAACGGACGTGTAATTGATGCAAACAGGGGAAATTCTTATAGTAACCCTCTAAAGGCAGGAAACAATATAGATTTGTGGCAGACAAATGATGCCCCTGCACAGGAGTGGTATTTGATTGACCGTGGCGGAGGAAAGTATAGTGTTGAGCTTGCAGCAGCAAGAGGTCTTGTTATAAGCTGTGATAATCCTTGGGCAAACAATGGAAACTGCAGTTTACAAACATATAATGGAGCAAATAATCAGCTTTGGTATCTAAAACGCACAGACGGAGGCGCTACAGTTGCATCTACACCTAAGCCGACAGCTGCCCCAACACCTGTTCCTACAGCCGTACCAACGCCTACGCCGGCACCGACAGTTGCTCCAACACCCATACCAACTGTTACACCTGTTCCTACGGCGATACCAACACCAATGCCTACGCCTGAACCAACTCAAGCACCAGTTCCTACAACAGAGCCGGTTGAAGAGAAAAATAATACATTTGTTCTGACTATTGGAAGTAAATATGCGATTGTTTATGGTGAAGTAAAAGCTAATGATGTTGCGCCGATAATAAAAAATGACAGAACAATGCTACCGGCAAGATTTGTTGCAGAAAACCTTGGAGCGAATGTTTCATGGGACGGCACAAAGCAGCAGGTTATAATTACAAAGGTTGCGACAAAGATTGTTCTTACAATAGGATTGCCGTATGCAATTGTAAATGGAGCGTATGAAGCAATCGATTGTGCTCCATTTATAGAAAACGGAAGAACGTATACACCCGTAAGGCTTATTGCTGAAAAACTTGGTGCAAAAGTTGATTGGAACGGAGCAACGCAGAGTGTAATTATAACAAGATAAACAGAGAAAATGTAAAAAGGTCGGCTAGAAATAATTTTACTATGATAGCAAAATTTACAGTATTAGAGGATAATTTGTATGCCGACAACAAAACATTGAAAAGTCAAAAATAGTGTAATATATTCACTATAACACACATCTTATTAATTCGTTTGAGAGTATGAAATAATAAGCGAGTATGAATGATTGGAGAAGAACATGTATTGTAATAAATGTGGAAGTTTTATAGATGAAGGGCAGAAATTTTGTTCTGTATGCGGAAATAATACTAAAGGACACAATGGAAAGTTAAATCAGTCAAAATTATTTCCATATTCAATATATTTAATGATTGCAACATCGCCTTTAATGTTGATATTGAGGATGTTAACTCAGGAAGGTAGAACAAAATTTAGTTGGAAGAAATATACAGAGTATTTTGTGCCTAACAATTATAAAGTAATAATGGTAATTCTTGCAATGAGTTTATTGGGTACGTCAATTTACTTATTCACAAAAAGTGGAGTTAAGAGCAGGATGATGATTATGGGATATATAATAACTGTGATTATAAGCTGTATTATCATTTTTGGGTAAAGAGAAAAGAAACTGTTGCTGTAATACTCATTTTAAGACAACCTCACCGAATGT
>JAZSFX010000009.1:0-2376 GCA_045532455.1 Clostridia bacterium | reverse complement strand
CCTGGTCACAGTTGTTAAGAAAAACAACGATTTTTTCTATTCCCAAATTTCTGCAAAGTTCCACAGATTCTTCCGTTCCGGGCATAGGTCCTTCTGTTGCCGCAACAACAAGAACCGCTCCGTCTTCAGTTCCGTCAAGGTTTTTTTCAAAATCTTCGATATCCGGATAATCAAAGAAAAGATACTCTTCACTATCGAATTCAACCTTTGTTTCGGTTCTGAAAATATCGCGCGGGTTTCCTGAACAATTTATTCTTTCTGTTCCGAAAACAAAGCTTATTGCTGAAATAAGAGTGGTTTTTCCGTGACATATGTTTCCTATTACTGCAATTTTTTTCATATTATTAATTCCTTCCCGGACGTTTTTATTTAATATTACTCCTAATATAAATTGCTGTCAATCGACAGATTAAGCCTTGACAATTTTAAAAAAATGAAACATAATGTTCTACATAAATGCAGGTATAGTTCATCGGTAGAACGGTCGCTTCCCAAGCCACAGAGGCGGGTTCGACTCCCGTTACCTGCTCCAGCAAAAAACGCACTTTTGTCTACCGACAAAGGTGCGTTTTTTGAATGATGTTTGCCTTCGGCAAATGATGTCGTTTTACTAATGATGCCGCTGACGCTAATGATGCCGCTGACGCTAATGATGTCGGCTTCGCCTAATGTTTTGTGGCAAACATCGCATCATTGCGACCAACGGGAACAACATCATATTTGCGTAGCAAATGCATCATATCGCCGTAGGCGATGCATCATTGAAATATGCTGAATTTTATGATATAATATTTTTAATGGAGGTGATCGGTATGAAAATTCATGGTGTAAAAAGGGAATGGTCAAGACCTTTTTGGGTGCGGTTCAAGAAACATCATTGTCCCGCTTGCAATGCTTTACTTACAACAATTAAAGTGTCGAAGGTCGTCAATTCAAAATCTGAAGAAGCAAAGAATTTCGATTTTTCATCCGGAGATACCTACATGGTGGGAAATATAAAATTTATATGGACGGAATTTCAGTGTAATGTTTGCAATAATTCGTATTCACTGCAAGAAATACGAGAGAACGAAAATAAGACTAAATAGAATCTACATTACTTTTGGTCGTTCTTACCCCTACTCACACTACTTTTACTTACTCTTACCTCGATTTTGCTCTGTTTGGTTACTCTTTCGCAAAAAAAGCACTTTTAAAAAGTGCTTTTTTATTTTTTAAATGATAAACTGTTTATAGTTTTTATTTTTCGTACTCTTTTTATGAGTGCGATTTTTTTGTATAAAAATCTTTTTTCTTCCACACAATATATATGGGAGGATTATATATGGATTTCTTTAAAGCTTTTTTAATTGGTGGACTGATATGTGTTGTTGGACAACTTTTAATTGATTGCACTAAACTTACTCCTGCACGAATTTTGGTCTCTTTTGTTGTACTTGGTGTTATTCTTGGAGGACTAGGATTTTATCAACCGTTAGTTGATTGGGCAGGCGCTGGAGCCACAGTACCGTTGACAGGCTTTGGGAATACACTTGTACAAGGCACTAAAGACGCAATTCGTGAAGATGGTGCATTGGGAATTTTAACAGGACCATTATCTTCTGCATCTGTAGGAATAACTGTTGCAATGGTGTGCGGATTGGTTGTTTCGTTTATAACAAAGCCAAAATCAAAATGATTTTAAATAAAACAAAAAGGACTGCTCAGATTGAACAGTCCTTAACAATTTTTTAACTTGATTATGCAACAGTTTCTGAAACGAAGCTATCGTCACAGCATGAGCATGATACGTAATTTTCAGCATCGTTACCGATTACAACTCTTTTGCTGTCAACATATTTCTTGATAAGAATGTAAGCTGCAACTGCAAGAGCAGCAATACCAACAATAATTGCGATTATTTTAAAAGCCTTTTTCATAATGAAACCTCCAAAAGTTTATTTACAAACAATATTATATCTAAAATAAATATAAATGTCAATTATTATTTTGAAAAAGAAAAATGCCGAAGACTTTCGTCAACGGCAAAGAACTACGTAATCTGATTAAGCCTTGTTAAGCTTTGTAACGAGGGCAGACTTTTTACGAGCTGCATTATTCTTATGAAGAAGACCCTTAGCAGCAGCCTGGTCGATTTTCTTAACAGCAACCTTTACAAGCTCGTTTTTATCAGCAGCATTTGTTTCAATAGCAACATTTGCCTTTTTGATAGCTGTCTTAAGAGCAGAGTTTGTTGACTTGTTACGCTGTGCCTTTGTCTTGTTAACGAGAACACGCTTTTTAGCTGATTTGATATTTGGCATATTCGTTACACCTCCTTCGTATTTACAGATACATATGTTACCACGAAATAAAACAAAAATCAAGTTATTTTTT
>JAZSFX010000041.1:0-57545 GCA_045532455.1 Clostridia bacterium | reverse complement strand
AGTGCAACAACATATGCACCGTCTTTTATTTTAGATAATATTCCCTTTCCCTCTTTTTGCTTTATCTGATCCATTTCCTTTGCTGACGCGTTTTCGGGAATTTTTTCGTCATTTATCTCGATAATTTCTATCTGACAAAAGCGCGAAAGACGTTTTGAATATTCGTCTATTGCAGCACTAAAATATTTTTCCTTTATTTTTCCCACACCGATTACTGTTATTTTCATATTTTATCTTCCTTTTGAAAAAGAGAGGGCAGTCTGTATAAATTCTATTGCTCAAACAGACAAATTCTTACGAATTTGAAACTCGCAATATCAAATTTATACAGACTACCCTCTTTCTATGGTATTAACTAAACATTGTTACCTTGTATCTATCCGCAACGCATAGCGTTATATCCTCTCCAACCTTTACCCCTGAGTGAGTTAAGTAATTGTATGTTTCGAGCTGGGCAATTTCGGGTCGGTTGTTGTTTTCGCTAAGATGTCCGAGCATTATTTTTTGTGTCCCCGTCTTTACAAGCGCAAGCGCGGTTTGTGCCGCAAGCTCGTTTGAAAGATGTCCTACGTTACTTAAAATTCTCTGCTTTAGGGGATACGGATACGGACCGAATTTAAGCATTTCGATATCGTGGTTTGATTCGAGCAAAACGTAGTCGCTGCCTTTTATTTCGTTAAAAAGGTTGTTCGAAATATATCCCATATCTGTTGCTGAGGTATATTTTTTACCTTGTGAAAATATACTGTAGGCAACAGGCTCTGCACTGTCGTGAGGGATTTCGAAAGCACGTATGCCAAGTGTTCCTATTTCGAAGTCGGTATTGGGTGTTATAATCTTTCTGTTTTCGTCTTGTATGTTTCCGATATTTGCACATTTATGTGTCCCCATAGTTGCAAAAACAGGAATGTTATATCGCCTTGATACTATACCCGCACCGCGTACGTGGTCGTTATGCTCGTGGGTAATAAGCATGGCGTCAATATCCTGTGCACAAACGCCTATAGACATAAGCGCACTCTCTAAATTTTTGCCACTCATACCGCAATCTATAAGTATATTGGTTTTACCATCGGTAAAAAACGAACAGTTTCCCGATGAGCCGCTTATAAGCGAACAAAATTTAATATTATTCAAAATCGTCTACAACCTGTACTCTCTTAATATCTGCTCCAAGACTTATAAACTTTTCCTCAAAACGTTCATAGCCTCTGTCTATGTGGTATATATCCACTATCTCGGTAGTACCCTCTGCCATAAGACCAGCAATTATCATTGCCGCGCCGGCTCTTAAGTCGTTTGCTCTTACGTGTGCGCCCACTAAGTTTTCGACACCGTCTATCATTGCAAGCTTACCTTCGACGTGAATATCTGCACCCATTCGCATTAACTCGTTTGTATACTTAAAACGGTTGTCCCACACGCCCTCACGTGCAGACGATTCGCCCTTTACGGTTGTTAGATATGTTACAAGCTGCGGCTGCATATCGGTAGGATAGCCAGGATACGGTGTGGCAATAAAATCTACACCGCAAAGCTCCACGCCATCTTCTACCCATACTCTTACTGTATCGTCATGCTCCTCTACACACACACCCGATTCGATAAGCTTTGCGCTTATTACCTCAAGATGTGTAGGGATAACATTTTTAAGTATTACGTCGCCTCTTGTTGCGGCCGCCGCCACCATAAAGGTTCCCGCTTCTATCTGGTCGGGGATTATGGCGTGTCTGCCGCCGTGCAGACTTTCTACACCGTGAATTCGTATTTTACTTGTTCCGGCACCGCGTATTTTTGCGCCCATTGCATTTAAGAAGTTTGCCAAATCAACAACGTGCGGCTCTCTTGCGGCGTTTTCTATTATGGTAGTGCCTTTGGCAAGTGTGGCTGCCAAAATTGCATTTATTGTTGCGCCTACTGTTATTACGTCGAAGTAAATAGTTGAGCCTTTAAGCTCCTGTGCTTCGCCTTTTATAACATTTCTTGTTTCGATTTTTGCACCAAGCATTTTAAAGCTTTTTATGTGCAGGTCGATAGGTCTTGTACCAAAATCACAACCACCCGGAGGGTCTACTACGAACCTTTTAAAGCGACCCAAAAGAGCACCCATAAGATAGCTTGAGCCTCGCATTTTTCGTGTAAGCTCGCTACTTGGAGTCCAACTATCAACGTCTGTACAGTCTATGTCAACGGTTGATTGGTCTATTCTTTCTACTTTTGCACCCATATTCTGCAATATTTTCAGATACAGGGAAACGTCTTTTATATCCGGCAAATTCTCGATACGGCAATTTGCTCTCACAAGCAAACAAGCAGGCAGAATTGCTACTGCTGCATTTTTTGCTCCACTAATAACCACTTCGCCCTTGAGCTTACTTCCTCCTTTAATAAGGAGCTTTTCCATGCGATACACCTCCCCTGACCAAAGTATATACCGGTCATCTTGTCTGCTCAACACTTTTGAGCACGTAACAAATATGTACAATTAAGAAAAAAACAGCTTGCGAAAAAATGCTTGCAAGCTGCTAAATAATTTCTTATGAAATCAAACTGCGCGTTGAACCTTTCCGGAACGAAGGCAGCGAGTGCAAACATTAAGTGATTTTACTGAACCGTTAACAACAGCTCTTACCTTTCTTATGTTTGGCTTCCAAGTTCTGTTTGATCTTCTGTGTGAGTGAGAAACTTTTATGCCGAAAGAAACTCCCTTTCCGCAAATTTCGCATTTAGCCATTCTAAATACACCTCCTTATTAACTTTGCAGACAATTTTTCTGCAATTCATAAAACAACACACATTATTGTAACATAATAATTTGAATTTTGCAATAGGTTTGGAGAAATTTTTTTCAAAAATCATCTTTTTTTTGATTTTTCACAAAAATTTGCTCAAAAAAGCGATAAATATATTAATTAGTGGCAAGTTTTTGCTCTGTTGTTATTGAAAAAACAAAAAAAATGATGTATAATGTATTATGTATGATGTGAAATTTGAGATGAAAAAGAAAGGATTGCAAAACAATGATACAGGATGTTTATACAATACCTCTTAAAAAGATAATAGATGATTTTGAAATGGAAGTTTTATATGCTCCCGAAAATATCGAAGAAATTCTTATATCCAGCTCGAATACAAACCGTCCGGGGTTGCAGCTTGCAGGATTTTTGGATAGCTTTGACTCTAACCGTCTGCAGATTATGGGCAGGTCGGAGTTTAACTTCTTAGAGGGCTTTAGTGTTGAGGACAGACGTATGGCGCTGGGCAAATATTTTGATTTGCAGTTTCCCGCACTGCTTATAACACGCGGTTTGCAGCTCTTTCCCGAAATGACGGAGTATGCCGAAAAGAACGGTATTGCTCTTTTAAGAACAGAAGATGAAACCTCGTCGTTTATGAGTGCAATCATAAGCTATCTTAATGTGCAGATTGCGCCAAGACGTACACGTCATGGTGTTCTTGTTGAAGTATACGGTGAGGGTATTCTTATCCTTGGCGAAAGTGGTGTCGGCAAGAGCGAGGCGGCAATAGAGCTTGTTAAAAGAGGACACCGTCTTGTTGCTGACGACGCAGTTGAAATTAAAAAGGTTTCCAACAAGACTCTTGTTGCGTCATCACCCGAAATAATAAGACATTTTGTGGAGCTAAGAGGTATAGGAATAATAGACGTAAAAGAAATTTTTGGTATTGGTGCAGTAAAGGATACCGAGAATATTAATCTTATAATACACTTAGAGCCATGGGAAGAGGGCAAGCAATACGACCGACTTGGCATGGTTGATGAGTATACCAATATTATGGGTATAAATGTACCATCACTGACAATCCCCGTAAAGCTTGGCAGAAACCTTGCGGTTATTATTGAGGTTGCGGCTATGAACAACCGCCAGAAGCGTATGGGTTATAATGCGGCGGTGGAATTGAATAATCGTCTTATGCAGCAAATGGAAGATCAAATGAAGGGAATTTTATAATGTCTGAAATCAAAGAAATAACCAATATAATACCCAATGCTCTTTTTGATGAGCCGATGAAAAACCACACCTCTTTCCGCATAGGCGGAGGGGCACAGTGCTTTATCAGTGCACAAAATATTGAGCAGATACAAAGCACTGTGGCTTTTTGCAAGCAAAATAATATTCCATATATGATAATGGGCAACGGTTCGAATATGCTTGTGAGCGATGAGGGCATAAAAGGTGTTGTGATACAAATTTGCAAGGACTTTGCCGATTGCGATATTAACGGAGAAACAGTTTATGCGCAGTCGGGTATTTTGCTTTCTACGCTTGCCTCAAAGCTTCTTAAAGCAGAGCTTAGCGGTTTTGAGGAGCTGTCGGGAATACCCGGAACTCTTGGCGGTGCAATTTTTATGAATGCAGGCGCATATGGCGGAGAAATTAAAAATGTGGTCAAGACTATTGATTATATAGATAGCCTGGGACAGCTGCAGACAATGAGCGCTAAGAATGCAGAATTTGGCTACCGCAGCAGTATTTTTCAGAAAAACGGATGCATAATTCTTGGTGCTTCGCTGGAATTTAAAAAAGGCAACGCTGATGAAATAAAACAGAAAATGGGCGAATATACAAGGCTCAGGAACGAAAAGCAGCCTGTGAATATGCCGTCTGCCGGCTCTACCTTTAAACGTCCCCAAGGGTTCTTTGCCGGCAAGCTCATTCAGGATAGCAATCTTATGGGCGTAAGTATAGGCGGCGCACAGGTGAGCGAAAAGCACGCGGGCTTTGTTGTAAATACGGGCGGTGCAACGGCAAATGACGTTGAGGCATTAATTGAACACATTCAAAAAACTGTTTTTGAGAAATTCGGTGTTAAATTAGAGCCTGAGGTTAAAATAATAAAGTAACATTTATCGGAGGTGGTTGGCGATGAAGCAGTTTACAATAGTAACGGGAATGTCCGGCTCGGGAAAAACAAGAGTTATAAGATTTTTGGAGGATATGGGCTTTTTTTGCGTAGATAATATGCCGCCGATGCTTATTCCTACCTTTGGTGAGCTTTTGTCAAGCTCGGGGAAATTTGAAAATGTTGCAATAGTGGTGGATATTCGTGTAGGCGAAATGATAAGCGAGCTTGTTGAGAGAGTTAATGCACTGCGATGTGAGGATTTTGACGTTAAACTGTTGTTCCTTAATGCCTCCGACGAAACTCTTGTACAACGCTACAAGGAAACACGACGTATGCACCCGATAGAAAACAACGACGGGTTATTGGCTTCAATTAAGGAGGAAAGAGCTCTACTATCCTCTTTACTTAACGAGGCGGACTGTGTTATAGACACAACCAACCTCACACCTATGGGACTTTTTACAAAGCTAAAGGAGTTATACAAAGCAAAAAACAGTAAAAATTATATTAACATAAACGTTGTTGCCTTTGGCTTTAAGTACGGATTACCGCTTGATTGCGATATTGTGCACGACGTAAGGTGCTTCCCTAACCCGTTCTATATAGACGAGCTGAAGCACAAAACGGGCAGAGATAAGGAAGTGCGCGATTATGTTTTAAGCTTTCCGTCTGCAGTTGAGTTTATGGAAAAGCTCAAGGATATGGTTAAATTCCTTATGCCTTTGTATATAGAAGAGGGCAAAACATCGCTCACCGTGGGTATAGGCTGCACAGGCGGAAAGCACCGCAGTGTTACTATGGCACAAGAGCTCTCTGACTTTTTAAAGGATTTGGATTATAACGTTAATTTAATTTGTCGTGATATTAATAAGTAAGAAATTTAAAATAAGCGCAGAGAATTTTGGTGCAGCTTGCGTTTTTGCGCGATTGCCGCGTATATTTATACGTAAATGAGCACAAAAATGTGAGATGCAAAAAATAATCAAGCAAAAGGAGAAAATAATGTCATTTTCCTCTCAGATAAAGGACAGGCTTTTACAGGTTGGTGCTGAGTGTAAGGATTGCAAAAAAGCAGAGACGGCGGGTAAAAACCATAAGGTATTAAATACGGATTTATCGCAATGTTGTATAGCTTCGTATATTCGCGGTGCATTTTTGGGGCATGGCTCGGTAAGCGACCCGCAAAAGGGTTATCATCTTGAGTTTATTACAAAAAATGCCAATGAGGCGGATTTTTTGTGTAATCTCTTGTTCCTCAGCGGACTTACACCAAAGCTTATGCAACGAAAAAACTATATAATTGTATATATAAAAGAGGCAAATCAGATTGCCGACCTTTTGGGGTTGATGGGCGACAGTGCCGACGCTCTTGAGTTTTTTGGTGTGCAGATTGAAAAGGATATGCGAAACCAGATAAACCGAAAGGTTAATTTCGAAAATGCCAATGCAGATAAGGTGGCAAAAGCCGCCTCAAAACACCTGATTGCAATAAAAAAGATAAAGGCGGCAAAAAAATGGCACGAGTTGCCCGACACATTAAAGGAGATTGGTGAATTAAGGCACCGCTATCCCGAGGATAGCATAAAAAAGCTTGGCGAGAGACTTGACCCGCCCATTGGTAAGTCGGGCGTTAATCATAGATTGGAAAGAATTTTGCAGATTGCTCAAATGTTGTGATGTTTTTTGTTTCAAACCTGACACGAACATATGCTAAAAAATCTTGGCATCTAGATTGTACAGTCTTTATAGTAAAGATAGCTTATTGAAAATATAAGAGAGGATGTTAAATATGATAATAAACGAGCAGATGAAGACAGAGGTAAAAGGAGCGTATGATGTTGCAATATGTGGTGGAGGTTTTGCTGGAATATCTGCAGCATTAGCAGCAGCAAGACATGGTAGTAAAGTTGTTCTTTTTGAGAAACAGTATATGCTTGGTGGTCTTGGTACGGCAGGTATTATAACAGTATATCTTCCGCTTTGTGATGGCTTTGGCAGACAAGTATCGTTTGGTATAGCAGAGGAACTTCTTCGTTTGTCAATATTGCATGGTGCGGAGGATAAGTATCCTGAAAATTGGCTTGAAAATAAAGGAACACGCACAGAAACAGATAAAAGGTTTGAGGTTCAGTATAATCCGCAGCTTTTTGCTATTCTGGCAGAAAAACTTCTTCTGGGTGAAGGAGTTGACATACTGTATGGAACATATGCTGTTGGAGTAAATGTAAGTGAAAATAAAATTAAACATATAATTACAGAAAATAAATCAGGAAGAGCTGCCTATCAGGTTAAATCTGTGGTTGATGCAACCGGAGATTGCGATGTTGCACATTTTGCAGGTGTTCCAACTGAGAAATTTAATCAGGGAAATGTACTTGCTGCATGGTACTATTCGGTAGGAAATGATGGTTATAAACTTAATATGGTTGGCTGTGCAGATATTCCGGATGAAGAAAAAAGTGAAGAAAACAAGGTTAAACCACTTGTTGCTAAGAGGTTTTCGGGACTTTGCGGTGAGGAACTGTCTGAGCAAATGTGTATGTCACACCAATCCACATATGCAGATTTTCTGAAAAAGCGCCAAAGTGATGATGCTCTTCTGCCGGTAACTATAGCTACAACGCCACAAATAAGAATGACAAGGCGAATTGTTGGAGAGTATGAATTATCTCATACAGAGATGCACAAATATTTTGAAGACTCTATAGGTATGGTTTCAAATTGGAAAAAGAGGGGACCTGTATATGAGGTACCATTCAGAACTTTGTATAATTCCGAAGCGAAAAATCTTATATGTGCCGGTCGTTGCACTTCAGTAAGTGAAACAATGTGGGACATTATGAGAGTTATACCATGCTGTGCTGTAACCGGTCAGGCAGCAGGGACAGCGGCATCGATGACAGATGATTTCTCGAAGATAGATATTAATGAACTTCAAGAATTACTTGTTGCAAATGGCGTAGTTCTTCACGAAAAAGAGATTAAATGATTTTTTGTTTTTGACTTGACACGAACCATTAAAGATACACAAAATTATCAAGCGAGGAGGAAGAAAATGGAATTTTGTCATTTACACACTCATACCGAGTACAGTCTTCTTGATGGGGAATCCCAGATTAAGAGGCTTGTTTCGCGTGCCAAGGAACTTAAAATGTCGTCTTGCGCAATAACCGACCATGGCGTTATGTACGGTGTTATTGATTTCTACAGAGAATGCAAGGCACAGGGCATAAAACCAATTATTGGCTGTGAAGTGTATATGGCACCGCGCAGTCGTTTTGACAAAGAGCACGATATAGATAACAAAACAAGCCACCTGATTTTACTTGCAAAAAACCAGGCAGGCTACAAAAACCTTATAAAGCTTGTTAGTGCGGGACATACCGAGGGCTTTTACTACAAGCCGAGAATTGATTTTGAGCTTCTTTCTAAGAACTGCGAGGGACTTATTGCGCTCAGTGCATGTATTGCGGGCGAAGTACCAAAAAAGCTTTTGGCACAAGACTATGAGGGTGCAAAAAAATGCGCGCAAAAATACATTGATATTTTAGGCAAGGAAAATTACTATATAGAAATTCAGGACCACGGTCTTAGCGAGCAAAAGCAAATTCTTCCTCAGCTTGTAAGGCTCAGTGAAGAGCTTGGTGTTGGTCTTGTTGCAACAAATGACGCACATTATGTAACAAAAGAGGATGCGAAATATCAAGACGTTTTAATGTGCATACAAATGGATAAAACTGTCGATGACGAAGACAGAATGAAGTTCGAAACAGAGGAGTTTTACATAAAATCGTATGATGAAATGTCCTCGCTGTTCTCATTTGCTCCGCAAGCGGTCGAAAATACTCTAAAGATTGCCGATATGTGCAACGTCGAGTTTGATTTTGACTCGCGTCATCTGCCCGAATTTGACGTACCCGAGGGAAAAACTGCCTCCGAGTATTTACGAGAGCTTTGCTTTGACGGACTAAAAAAGAGATATGAAAATATAACCGACGAGCTTAATGAAAGGCTTGAATACGAAATCGGCGTTATAGAAAATATGGGCTTTGTGGATTACTTCCTCATAGTATGGGATTTTATTCACTTTGCACGCGAAAACAACGTTATGGTGGGTCCCGGCAGAGGCAGTGCAGCAGGAAGTCTTGTTTCGTACTGTCTTGAAATAACAAGTATTGACCCTATTAAATATTCGCTTATTTTCGAAAGATTTTTAAACCCCGAGCGTGTTTCCATGCCCGATATTGATATAGACTTTGCGCCCGAGGGCAGACAAAAGGTAATAGACTACGTAGTTTCAAAATACGGAAGTGAGCAGGTGGCGCAGATTGTAACGTTCGGAACAATGAAAGCGCGTCTTGCAATACGCGATGTGGGACGAGCGCTCGCAATCCCCTATGGAGACGTAGACAGAGTTGCAAAGCTTGTACCGAACGAGCTTAAAATGACAATAGAAAAGGCACTTGAGGTTTCAAGTGAGTTAAAGAGTGCATATGATACTGACGAGAAGATAAAAGAGCTTATTGATACTTCGATGGCACTTGAGGGTTTGCCGCGTCATGCGTCAACTCACGCGGCAGGTGTTGTTATAACAAGCGAGCCGATAGTGAATTATCTGCCTTTGACACTCAACAAGGAAGGCTTTGTAACCACGCAGTTTACAAAGGATACAGTTGAAAGCTTAGGTCTTCTTAAAATGGACTTTTTAGGCCTGAGAAATTTAACAGTAATTGAAAATGCAATAAAAATCATAGAAAAAACACATAATATAAAAATAGATTTAGATAAAATCGATTACAACAAAAAAGAAGTTTTTGCGCTTATATCAAGCGGTAATACTGAGGGTGTTTTCCAGATGGAAAGTGCCGGAATGCAATCGTTTATGCAAGAGCTAAAGCCTGACTCTTTAGAGGATATCATTGCGGGAATTGCTCTTTACCGCCCGGGTCCTATGGACCAGATTCCCAGGTACATCTCAAACAAGCAAAATCCCGAGGGTATAACCTACAAGCACCCCTTGCTTGAGCAGACACTGAATGTTACCTACGGTTGTATGGTATATCAGGAGCAGGTTATGGAAATTGTACGTAATCTTGCGGGGTATTCCATGGGCAAGGCGGACTCTATGAGAAGAACAATCTCCAAAAAGAAAGCCGACGCCATGAAGATTGAACGTCAGAACTTTATTTATGGCTCTGACGATGGCGAAATTAGAGGTTGTATCAAAAACGGAATAAGCGAAGCAACCGCCATTGCAATATTCGACGAAATAAACGACTTTGCAAACTACGCTTTTAACAAATCGCACGCGGCGGCATATGCGTTTGTAACGTACCAGACCGCGTACCTTAAAACGTTTTATCCTGTTGAGTTTATGGCGTCTTTGATTTCGAGCGTAGATGACAGTGCAAAAATAAACCACTATATCGCAAACTGTACCGATATGGGAATAAAACGACTTCCGCCCGACGTTAACAAAAGCTCGGAGGATTTTACAGTAGAGGACGGTGCTATCCGTTTTGGCTTGTCTGCGATAAAAAATGTAGGCAGAAACTGTATTGTAAATCTTGTAAAGGAACGAAATGAGCGCGGCGAGTTCAAGAGCTTTTCTGATTTTATAGACAGAATTGTGGGTTGCGATTTAAACAAGCGCGCCCTAGAGGGTTTAATAAACTGCGGTGCGTTTGATTCTATGGGAATAAAGCGCTCACAGCTTCTGTCGGTATACGAATCGGCAGTTGACGGAACGTGGAAAAACAGCCGCGAAAATGTTGCGGGACAGATTACTCTTTTTGATGATGAGGCGTCATCGGGCAAGGATATGGAGTTCCCCGATATTGATGAGCTTCCAAAAAAGGTATTGCTAAAAAATGAAAAGCTTGCGGCAGGAATGTATTTCTCAGGTCATCCTATGGAGGAATATTCCGAAAAAGTAAAAGGAATAATAACACATACCATCAGTGATTTAATTGCCGACGAAGACGGAAATGTTTTGGTAAAAGACGATATGCCCTTAACTATCTGTGCCTCTGTTGCTTCGCGCAAAAACAAGACAACACGTAACAATACACAGATGGCTTTTCTGGAGGTTGAGGATATTTACGGGTCGGTGGAATGTATTGTATTCCCGAAAGTGCTTGCAAATTATTCATATATAATGTCGGAGGATAATATCCTTGTGATATATGGCAGAGTAAGCACGCGAGAAGACGGAAGCGTACAGATAATTGTTCAGGAGGCAAAAGAAGTAAACGAGGCAATAGAGAATAACCAAAAGGAATGTCCCAAAAAGCAAATTCTGTATATAAAGCTGCCCACTTCCTCACCCGATACACTAAAAAACGTAAGCGACGCGCTTTTGCCGTATAGCGGAGATACTGAGGTGCGTCTGTTCTTTGAGGATACTCATAAGCAGGTCGCAGCCCCAAGAAAGCTATGGTTTAATAACCACCCGTCTGCGATTGAGGATTTAAAGAGGATTTTTGGCGAGGATTGTGTAAAACTGAATATACAAAACACACAAAAATAACATAAAAAAGCTTTGATTTTTGCTCTTTTATTATGCTTGCTTTTTTCGACAAAATAAGCTAAAATAATAAATAGTGATATTTTGAAGGGAGATTAATTGTATGTGGCTCACAGTTTTTGTATCACATAACGAGGAACAAATTAAACGACTATTATCCGTTCTTGGAGCAAATAATATTATAACAAAAGTTATAAGCAGAAAATCAGACGAAATATTTTATGAGGTATATGTGCCCCAGCCCGAGCTTGAGGCGGCGCAAAACCTTATATTTGAAGAAGAACTGTTTAACTGAAAAACAACCTGAAAGGTGATGAATATATATGAACAAAGAAATTAAAACAATAGGTGTTCTTACAAGCGGCGGCGACGCTCCGGGTATGAACGCGGCAGTGCGTGCAGTTGTAAGAGTTGCCTCATATTACGGTATTAAGGTAATGGGTATTGAGCGCGGCTACAACGGTCTTATCCACGGCGAAATAAGAGAGCTTAACGCAAGAGATATGTCGGGTATTATCAATATGGGCGGTACAATGCTCAAAACTGCACGTTGTCCCGAGTTTAAAACTCAGGAGGGCATTGAGCAAGCTGTTAATATTGCAAAGGTCTTCTCGCTTGACGGTCTTGTTGCAATAGGCGGCGACGGAACATTCCGCGGCGCAAAGGACTTATGCGCTGCAGGACTTCCCACAATCGCAGTTCCTGCAACAATCGATAACGATATAAGCTCAACAGAGTACACAATAGGCTTTGATACTTGTCTTAACACTGTTATAGACGCGGTCGATAAGCTAAGAGATACCTGTCAATCACACGAGAGATGTTCTGTTATAGAGGTTATGGGACGCTCTGCCGGCTATATCGCTTTAGAGAGTGGTATTGCAACAGGTGCAGACGTTATCCTTATCCCCGAGAGAAAGTGGGATTTTGATACTGACGTTATCCGCCCTATTCTCGAGGCAAAGCAAAGAAGAAAGCACCACGCAATTGTTATTGTTGCAGAGGGTGTAGGCGGTGCTATGGATTTGGCTAAGAGAATCGAAAAAGCAACAGGCGTAGAGTCAAGAACAACAATCCTCGGCCACGTTCAAAGAGGCGGAAATCCTACCGTTCGAGACAGAGTAATGGCATCACGATTTGGTGCAAAGGCAGTTGAGCTTTTAAGAGAAGGAAAGCAAAATCGAATTGTCTGCTCAAAGGACTCCGAGATTATCGACGTAGATATAGAAGAGGGTTTATCACAAACAAAGTATGTTTCTGATGACCTTGTAGAGCTTGCAAAAATGCTTGCTATATAAAATTAAAATAATGCACTACTAAGAGAGGGTAGTGTGTATTAATTCGATTTGTGAGTTTCAAATTTGTAAGAATTTGTCTGTCTGAGCAAAAGAATTAATACATACTGCCCTCTCTTTTGTATTTTGTTTTATACATAGTATTTTTTTTTGTTTTTTTGTTTATTAAATTGACTTTTGGGTTTTTTTGTGGTATAATTATACTATAGAGTAAAATTGTGTGTGATGCCTTATGGCGCACACCGATAATACAATCAAGCAACTTTATTGTGTAGCGATTTTAGTGTTATAAACACAATATGGCAAAGCAAATAAGTTCTTTGTTATACGTCCATCTGCCCAAACATGACGTATAACTTCTTAATTTATAAAGTTTTGTGGGCAGAAAGGCTAAGAACTTAAAATGTATAAAGTAGGCGACACAGTAGTCCATCCCATGCACGGAGCAGGCACTATCGAGGCAATCAGAACAATCGAAGTTCTGGGTAAAAAACAGGATTATTACACCATCAGGATGGCTGTTGGAGGAATGACAACAAGCGTTCCTGTATCTGGTTCCGAAAAGGTTGGTTTAAGAGAGGTTGCAAACGCTGACGAAGCAAAAAAAATATTAGAAACCTTCAGAAAAATCTCATTAAAAGACGACACAAATTGGAACAAAAGACAACGGGAAAATATCAACAAGCTCAAATCAGGCGATATATATCAGGTTCTTGAAGTTTTAAAAGACCTTATGTACCGCGAGAAAAAGAAAGGGCTTTCCACAAACGAGAGAAAAGTCCTTTCGAGTGCAAAGCAAATTGTTTTAAGTGAGCTGATTTTATCCTCGTTTGCTTCAAAAAGCGATATAGAAAGCATTATAGAGGATACCATCCTGGAGCTATTGTAGTATTGTAAAGACATTACACCATTTTAGGCGGAAAAAACACCGATTTATATATATTGGTGTTTTTGCGCTGTTTTTTTCTTTTTGGTGGAATTCAGATGCAATATAATTTATAAGGAGATAAAAATGATAAGTGTTGTAATAGCCGCAGGCGGCAAAGGCACACGTATGGGTGCTGATAAGAATAAGGTTTTTTTAATGCTCTGTGGCAAAGAAATTATAGCTCATACTATGCTGTCGTTTCAAAATCATCCGCAGATTGACGAGATTATTGTTGTCAGCGGTGAAAGTGAGCATACACTAATTGCCGAAATTGCCGCAAAATATAACATAACAAAATTCCGCGTATCAACAACGGGCGGTGCGCTGAGGCAGGAGAGCGTGTATAACGGTCTTGCTTTTGTGAGCGGTGATATTGTCTTAATTCACGACGGCGCACGTGCGCTTATCACACAAGCAGAAATAACGCGCGTAATTGATGACGTAGTAAAATACGGTGCGGCCTCTCTTGGTGTAAAATGCAAGGATACACTTAAAACTGCCGACGAAAACGGGTTTATAATATCAACGCCCGACCGCGAAAAAACATATCATATCCAGACTCCGCAGGCATTTAAAACCACTGAAATTAAAAGCGCTCACGACAGGGCCCTTGCGGATGGCTTTATTGCTACTGACGACTGTATGATAGCGGAGTATGTAGGCATAAGCGTTAAAATAAGCGAAGGCAGTTACGAAAACATAAAAATAACAACGCCCGAGGATATAATAACCGCCGAACAAATTCTACAAAAAAGGAGTTAAGGCTATGAGAATAGGACAAGGCTACGACGTTCATAAATTAGTAGAAAACAGACGTTTAATAATCTGTGGCGTAGATATTCCACACGACAAAGGTCTTTTGGGACATTCCGACGCAGACGTGGCACTGCACGCACTATCCGACGCGCTTCTTGGTGCGGCATCTCTTGGCGATATCGGCAGACACTTTCCCGATACTGACGACACATATAATGGCGCTGACAGTCGCGTGCTTTTAAGAGAGGTTGTTAAAATGGTTAAAGCTAAAGGCTTTAAAATTTCAAATGCGGACATTACCATAGTTGCGCAAAAGCCGAAAATGTTACCGTATATCGAAAAAATGAGAGAAAATGTGGCTTGTGATTTAGAAGTGGACACAGACCATATAAACATAAAAGCAACCACAACCGAAAAGCTTGGCTTTGAGGGTCGTGGAGAGGGAATAAGCGCAATGGCAGTAGCTTTGTTGGAGGAAAAATAATGTACAACATATACGATTTTGACGAAACCATATACTACAGCGACAGTACAAAGGATTTTTATTTTTACTGCTTAAAGAACTTTCCAAAAATGCTTTTTAGTGTCCCCTCTATGATATGGGCGTCTTTTCTTTATATTATCGGTGCAAAAACAAAAACGCAGTTTAAAGAAAAAATGTACACCTTTTTAAAATACGTCCCCGACATTGACAGTGCCCTTGAGGATTTCTGGAACGGACACGAGCACAAAATAAAAGAATGGTATAAAACCCGCAAAAAAGACAGTGATATTATAATCAGCGCTTCACCCGAATTTTTACTGTCCCCCATATGCAATCGGTTGGGAATAAAAAATCTTATTGCATCACGTGTGGATAAGCACAACGGAAAATACAACGGGGAAAACTGCTGGGGCGAAGAAAAGGTTATAAGATTAAACGCGGAGTTTGGCGATGTTATATGCGACGAGTTTTATTCCGACTCCCTTTCCGATACGCCGCTTGCAAACATTGCAAAAAAGGCGCAGATAATAAAGGGGGACACATTAATCGATTGGTGTGATTACACTCCCTCAAAGCTTAGTATGTTTAAATCGCGTGAGTTTTTATCGTTTATAATAATAGGCGCAATTAACACAATAAGCAACATACTTTTTTCTACGATATATTCGCTCTTTATACCAAGCACAACGCTTGCATTTTTACCAGGGTATATAAGTGCAAATATTGTATCGTATCTCCTGAACAGTTATGTTACCTTTAAGGAGCGGCTTGGTTTTGTAAAGTTTATAAAGTTCTTTATATCGTATATTCCCAATTTTATAATACAGACCGTTATTGTGGGGTTATACGAAAAGCTTGTAAACGGACCAAGCATTATTGCATATATAATTGCCGCAATAATTGGTGTTCCTGTTACGTTTTTATTTATGAAGATATTTGCATTTAAAAAAGAGAAATAATAAATTTCTATAACAGAAAAGGCAATCTATATAAATTCTATTGCTCTTGTAGGGGAGGGGCTTGCTCCTCCCGCAAAATCCAGAACAGAATTTATACAGACAGTCTTTTCTGTTTTTAATTTAAGTATAAAAATTCCATTTCTTTGCCACAATATATGGTAAAGGAGTGAGAATATGAGAAAATATTTAGAAATCATTGATATTGTTGCGCGTGAAGTACTTGATTCGCGCGGAAACCCCACCGTTGAGGTTGAGGTTTTTACCGACCGTTCCTGTGGCAGTGCGATTGTGCCGTCGGGCGCGTCCACAGGTGCTTTTGAGGCAATAGAGCTACGCGACAATAACAAAAACCGCTATGGCGGCAAAGGTGTAAAAGACGCAGTGTACAACGTGAACACTACCATTGCCGACGAAATCATCGGAATGAATGCACTCTGTCAGCGAAAAATTGACGAGGCGCTTATTGCACTTGACGGAACTGACAACAAAGGAAAGCTCGGCGCAAATGCAATACTTGGTGTGTCGCTCGCAGTGGCAAAGGCAAGTGCTAACGCGTTGGGTATTCCACTATACCAATATATAGGCGGTGTAAACTCATACATTTTACCTGTGCCTATGATGAACATTTTAAATGGAGGCGCACATGCCGACAACAACGTTGATATTCAGGAATTTATGATTATGCCATTTGGTGCAGAAACTTTTAGCGAGGGACTACGTTGGTGCTCGGAGGTTTTTTATGCGCTCAAGGGAATTCTTAAAAAGCGCGGACTTTCGACCTCTGTTGGTGATGAGGGTGGTTTTGCACCAAACCTCGAAACAGATGAGGACGCACTAAAACTCATTGTTGAAGCAATCAGGGAGGCAGGCTACAAAGCAGGCGAGGATTTTTATATTGCCATTGACGCGGCAAGCACGGAGTGGGTTTCTAAAGGCGGATACACACTGCCAAAAGCTCAGGAGAAGAAGTCAACCGACGAGCTTATAGAGTATTGGAAAAACCTGTGCGAAAATTACCCCATCTTTTCTATCGAAGACCCTCTTGGCGAGGACGATTGGGAGGGTTGGAAAAAGCTTACACAAGCTTTGGGCGACAGCGTTCAGCTTGTGGGCGATGATTTGTTTGTAACTAATCCCGAACGTCTGCAAAAGGGTATTGACGAGGAATGCGGTAATGCAATTCTGATTAAATTAAACCAGATTGGTACACTGTCCGAGACTCTTGACGCAATAGAAATAGCGCACAAAAACGGGTACAGTGCAATAATTTCGCACCGTAGCGGTGAGAGTGAGGATACAACCATTGCCGATTTGGCAGTGGCACTTAACACAGGTCAGATAAAAACAGGCGCGCCATCACGTACCGACAGAGTTGCAAAGTATAATCAGCTTCTCAGGATTGAGGAGGAGCTTGGCGATATAGCGGTCTTTGGAGAATAATTTTGCTTTTGCGCTTTTTATATAGCACAGAGGGCAATCTGTCTAAATTCTGTTGCTCAGACAGACAAATTCTTACGAATTTGAAACTCGCAATACTCAGAATTTATACAGACAACCCTCTGTGCTTTTGTATTCTTTTCAATTACAAAGATTGGCAAAAAAGCCTTGACGAAGCTGGCTTTTTGTGTTAATATATTATATGAATATATTATACAAAAGGAATGAATGGCAATGGCTAAAAATGATAATAAATTTGTAAAAGACATTACGTCAATGGACGAGGATTTTGCAAAGTGGTATACAGATATTGTAAAAAAAGCAGAGCTTGTGGAATATTCATCAGTTAAAGGCTGTATGATTATCCGTCCCTACGGCTATGCAATATGGGAAAAAATTCAGGCAAACCTTGATAAGCGCTTTAAGGACCTGGGACACGAAAACGTGTATATGCCTATGTTTATTCCCGAATCACTTCTTCAAAAGGAAAAGGACCACGTAGAAGGCTTTGCGCCTGAGGTTGCGTGGGTAACTCACGGCGGTGCAGAGAAGTTGGCAGAACGTCTTTGTGTAAGACCAACCTCCGAAACACTATTCTGTGAGCATTTTTCTAAGATTGTTCACTCTTACAGAGATTTGCCAAAGCTTTATAACCAATGGTGCTCTGTTGTAAGATGGGAAAAGACAACAAGACCTTTCCTTAGAAGCTCGGAATTCTTATGGCAGGAGGGACACACAATTCACGAAACTGCAGAGGAAGCTATTGCCGAAACACGTCAAATGCTTAACGTGTATGCAGATTTTTGTGAGGAGGCTCTTGCAATCCCCGTTGTAAAGGGACAGAAAACTGACAAAGAAAAATTTGCAGGTGCAGAGGAAACTTATACAATCGAAAGCTTAATGCACGACGGCAAAGCATTGCAGTCGGGTACATCGCACTACTTTGGTGATGGCTTTGCAAAGGCTTTTGATATTCAGTTTACAGATAAAAACGGTCAGCAACAGTACGTACACCAGACCTCGTGGGGTGTATCAACAAGACTTATCGGTGCAATTATTATGATGCACGGTGATGATAACGGTCTTGTTCTGCCACCAAACATTGCGCCTATTCAGTGTGTTGTAATTCCTATTGCGCAACACAAGGAAGGCGTTCTTGATAAGGCATATGAGCTTTACGAGAATTTAAAGAAGCAATATAGCGTTAAGATTGACGACAGCGACAAATCACCAGGCTGGAAGTTCTCGGAATACGAAATGAAAGGAATTCCTTTAAGAATTGAGCTTGGTCCAAAGGATATAGAGGCAAATCAGGCAGTAGTTGCAAGACGTGATAATCACGAAAAGATAGTAGTTTCGCTTGACGAGTTAGAAACAAAAGTGGGCGAAATTCTCGAAACAATGCAAGCTGATATGCTCGAGAATGCAAGAAAAATAAGAGAAGAACATACCATAAGCGTACAGACTCTTGACGAAATGGCAGAGTATTCTAAGGATAACAACGGTTTTGTTAAGGCTATGTGGTGCGGCGACCTCGCGTGTGAAGAAAAGGTAAAAGAGGTTGCAGGTTTGACTTCGAGATGTATGCCTTTTGAGCAGGAAAACATCAGCGACAAGTGTGTATGCTGCGGCAAAAAACCGAAGGCGTTGGTATATTGGGGCAAGGCTTATTAAGGTGCTGGCTTGATATTTTTGCATATCTTACGTGTTTTTACTCGCTTGCGTATCTGCATACGCGGCGCTCGTGCAAACAACGCAATCTACGCAAAAATCTCTGCGCCTGAGATAGAAGCTTTTATCTTAACTTTTATAAAGCAAAGAGGGCAATCTGTGTAATTTTGATATTGCCTGTAGGGGACGGCGTCCTCGACGTCCCGCAATGTTGAGCAACAGAATTTATACAGACTGCCCTCTTTGCTTTTTCTGTTACAAGTTTTGCACCTGTAGTTTAGCTGGATAAAACGTGAGATTCCGATTCTCAAGACCGCAGGTTCAAGTCCTGTCAGGTGTGTGAAAAAAGCACTTCATATGAAGTGCTTTTTAATTAGAACAATTCTTTTTCCATTTTCTCTATTAATGCTTTTATTGCGTGGTTATTGTTGTCGTTTACTATCCATTTTGCAATCTCCTTTAGTCTTGGTGTTGCGTTCTCCACTGCGACACCAATCCCTGCTTGCTTTACTAATTCGTAGTCATTTTCCTCGTCGCCTATACCAATAACCTTGCTTTTTTCTATACCAACAATTTGCGCCAACTGCATAACGCCCTCGCCTTTTGAGCAACCGTTTGGCACTACCTCTAAATAGTTTGCATTTGACTGCAAAAATGTAAAGTCATCGTAATACTCGTATTCCTTTAGTGTGTTTTTAAGGGTTTCCATATCCTCTGCTTCCACCATAAATACAATCTTTTTCCATGGTTGTGGGATTAAGCGATAGTCTATGTCATCTCCCGGTATTTCCTCAAAAACTCTGCACTCCTGTGTAAGTCTGTTCGGTCTGGAAAAATATATGGTATCCTCGTCATTTACCTCAATACCCGCGAATGGACATTTTTCCTCGATATATTCCACCAACGCAAAAGCCTTGTCCTCCAAAAACTTTGACCACAGAAACTTATTACTTTTGGCGTCGTATATAGATGCACCGTTTGCACAGACTATAGGTGCATTGGGCATAACCTCACGTAACACGACATTTATTCCCATTGGCATTCTTCCTGTTGAAAAGGTGAACAGTCCGCCCTCGCTTATAAAATATTCTATTGCTTTTTTGTTTTCCTCCGATATCTGTTTGTCATCGGTTAAAAGTGTACCGTCTAAGTCAGTGCATATTAAATATCCGTCAAATTTTCCCATTGTTATTTCCTTTCGTTTTTGAATAAACGCAGCCGCAATAGTCCTGCCTGTACATTCCATACTCGTTACTAAGCTCGCACGAGCGCTTGTATCCGTTCTTTTTCTTAAAATCAGATAAAAGGTATTTTACACCGTACTGCTTTCCAACATCAGTACCAATTTCGTTTAACGCCTGTGCATTTTTATGGGGGCTTATAGAAAGCGTGGTTGTAAAATAATCAAAACCTTTTTCCTTTGCTATCTCTGCGCTCTTTTCCAAACGGAGACGGTAGCACTTAAAGCACCGCTCACCGCCCTCGCGTTCTTTTTCTAACCCTTTTACTCCTTGATAAAACTTATCATCTTCAAACTCTCCTTGTATAAATCTTATGGGGTGAGTTGTGTTTAACATACTTATAAAGCGCTTTTGCTCCTCGGCGCGCTTAAAAAACTCGTCTGCGGGGTAAATATTTGGGTTATAGTAAAATACCGTTATTTTAAAATACTTACTTAAATACTCTAAAACATAGCTACTGCACGGAGCACAACAGCTATGCAGCAGCAGTGTTGGTACTGTGCCATCAATTTTTGCTATTTCTTTTTCTAATTCGAGCTGATAGTTTACTCTCACACCAATTCACCACCAATGCGCTTAAAATTCCAAATACTGCGCCAAAAAGCACGTCGCTTGGGAAGTGAACGTACATATAAAGGCGCGAAAATGATATTAAAAAAGCTAATATATAGCTTGCTATACCAACATACTTATGTCTTAAAAAGATACACGTTGCACTAGCAAACGAGCATACGGAGTGTCCCGACGGGAACGAGAATGTGTCCGATTCGGGTATTCCGGCAAGATATGCGTCAAACAACAGAGGAACTCCCAAAACAGAATACGGGCGCTCCCTGGCTACAAGGTTTTTTACAATAAGTGTAAAGATTACCGAAACAACCGCGATTGATACAAGTATTAAAACTCCCGTTTTGCGATATTTTTTTAAAAACAACATTATTATGGCAATAAGTATCCATACAAATGCTCCATTGCCTAACCGTGTAAAAAACAAGAATATACTGTCCCAAAAAGGATTTTTTATCTGTTGTATAAAATCTAAAACTAAAAATTCCACTTGTGTTATAGCTTCCAAAACAATTGTTCCTTTCTCAAGAAAAGCGGCTTCGCCACACCGCTTAGCAAGCGGCAGCGCGGAGCATTATCGCTTTTCTTTAGCTATGTGCATTTTTGCACGGCAATATAATTAAAGTTTTAACTGTATAGAAACGAAGTTTCCTATACAGTAAAAAAATCCCGGTAAATTTATACAATCCACCGAGATTTGAAAAATCAATTTATAATGCGTCTGCCATAACAGAAATCTTTTCTGTATTCAAGACTTGCATATTTTACAACATCACCGGTTCTTGGTGCGTGTATATAAGTATCATCACCAACATATATACCTACGTGGTTCGGCGCTGCTGCACTGCCGAAGAATACCAAATCTCCCGGTTGCAGCGATTCTCTGGATACGTATGTACCCTCAACACACTGAGTATATGTTGTTCTTGATAAAGATATTCCGTTTTTGGAATATACATACTGAACAAATCCGCTACAGTCAAAGCCTTTTGGTGTTGTACCGCCCCAAACATACGGAACACCTGTATACATATCTGCAGTGTTCAGTATTGCCTGTGCCAATGGCGACTCAGCAAGATACTGTGAGCTTGCTTGCTTTTTGTATGTGAAGTCAACAGGCATACTGTACACCTCACTGCCATCTGCAAGCACTGCACCGACTGTTAATGAATATTGGTTTGTACCTCTTAGAGTTCCCTTTTTGACTACGCATTGTGTAGAGTTTACAACCTCGTCGTAAACAACTCTTGATGACGCATCTTTTATTATAACTCTGTAGTTTTGCGCTGTTGAGATAGATGTCCATTCAACATTGAAGTCGCCATCTTCTACCTCACCGTTGTTCTGAGGTATTATAATAGTAGGTAACTCTATGGAATAATTATCTGTTTTGTATGTATTGTATGTACGGTTAACGCTTGCTATTGCCTGCTCTCTTGTGGTTGAGCCAAGCGGTGCAAGAGTTTGTGAGTCTATTCCGTTCATAAGTGAATTATTAAGCACTGTAAGCACCGATGTCTGTGCCCAATCGCTTATCTGGTAAGCGTCTGCAAAAGAGCTTATTGCAGAAGTGTCGCTTCCGTCTGATAATGTAAAGTTCACCTCGCTTGCCGCAAGAGTAGAAACAATCATCTTTGCCATTTCTTGTCTTGTTACAAGTCTTTGCGGGTCAAAAGAACCGTCGCCCGTACCGTTTACTATTCCGTAACAGTATGCCTGTGCAACTGCTACGTTATCTGTATCGTAAAACGGGTTTTGCTGAGGAACATACATTTCCTCCTGAGTAAGCTTGCGGTACAGGTTCATAACCAGCTCGCAAAGCTCTTCTCTTGTTATATTAGCCTTTAAATTTTTAGAAACTACGTTATAAGAAACAAGTCCCGACTCATTGGCTGACTGATATTCGCCAAGAGCCCAACTACTTAGGTCCGCCGCCATAGCCGTTGATGTGAATAACGTTGTAAGGGATATAACGAACAGGGCAATTTTTTTCACTTGCTTTCTCAAGTTTAATCTCTCCTTCATATTATAGCCATTAATCCTTTTCACAAACTATCTTAATCTTTTGCAATCGCACCGCGTATATGTAAAAACCTTGTGCCAAAATGCATTTTATTAAGACTTTTTCGCGTCTACATTTGTCTTTCCTTTTTCTTTCCCAAAGCGGTGAGACTCAAATTTTATGAGCACTCTCCACTCTATGCTCACTATTGTAACACTTTTTTTCAAATTTGTCAAGTAATTTTTAAGAAATATTTCAAATATGTTAAAATTTTCAGGCCAAAAAGTTAAATATCTTGTAATATTTCTGTAATATAAAGATTTTTTATGTGTGCAAATTGCTTTAAAAACGACAGCATTTGTCGTCAAAATAGCTATGTTTTACGTGGTTTTTTGTCAACAAGGTGAAAAAAGAGAAATTAATATTTTAAAAAAGTTTTGAATTGTTACACTTTTGTTACAAAGGAGCCTTTTTCTCAAAAATTATATAAATTGATTGCGATTTTGGTCATATTCGTAGCCGACTGTACGGAGTTTTAATATGATTTTTTCTTTATCCTCCTCTAAATCGTCGCACAGGGCATCAAGTGAGGAGTAAAAATCCCTGAGCTTTGTATTTATTACACTCAATAATAAAATGGGGTCTTGCGGCAACATAGTTTTTTCCTTTCTTAATTTATACCTAAGTGGCAAAACGTAAGGTTGCGGAAAATCCGCAACCTTAGTGTTTGTTATATTGTGAAATATCAGTTTAATTGTAATGTGCCGATAATATCGGTTATATTTTCTATATTATGTCTTTCCATATATTCTGAAATTTCTTTTTTTACATCAAATATCATATCAGGCTTTGTAAAAAGACCTGTGCCAAGCGCAACAAGCGACGCACCTGCTATCATAAATTCGATTACGTCGTTTCCGTTCATAACTCCGCCCATTCCTATGAGGGGGATATTAACTGCATTATATACCTGATGTACCATTCTTATGGCAACAGGCTTTACGGCAGGACCGCTTAGTCCGCCCGTGTTGTTTGCAAGTATTGGTCTTCTTGTGTTGATGTCTATCTTCATACCCATAAGAGTGTTTATAAGCGAAAGACCGTCTGCACCGCCATCTTCTGCCGCCTTTGCTATCTCGGTTATGTCTGTAACATTTGGCGAAAGCTTTACTATAAGTGGCTTTTTGCAGTTCTTTTTAACCTCTTTGGTTAGTGTGTTGACAACGTCTTTGTCTGTACCAAACGCAAGTCCGCCATGCTTTACGTTGGGACACGATATGTTCATTTCTATTGCCGCAACTGCAGTATCTGATAAAATCTGCGCCATTTCGCAGTATTCCTCTATGGTGTTACCCGACATATTTGCAATGACATTTGTATCGAATCTTGAAAGATACGGCATTGTATACTTAGAGAAAAATTCAACACCAGGGTTTTGAAGTCCAACACTGTTTAAGATACCGCTTGCAGTTTCGGCAATTCTTGGTGCTTTGTTACCCTCGCGCGGTTGACGTGTGAGTCCCTTTGCACCAAAACCGCCATATTCACTAAGCGGTGTGTATTCGTCAAATTCAAGACCAAAACCAAAAGTTCCCGACGCGGTTACAATTGGATTTTTAAATTCTATACCACAATAATTAACCTTTAAATTACGCATTTAGTGTTACCTCCGTAGAATAGAATACAGGACCGTTTAAGCAGACTCTTTGTTGCTTGTCTGTTCCGCTTTTTGTGGTTTCGCACGTACATACAAGACACGCGCCTATTCCGCAACCCATTCTCTGCTCGAGTGATAGCTGACACAGGATATTTCTTTCCTCTGCAATCTTTTTTACTGCTCTTAGCATTGGCATTGGTCCGCAGCAATAGATTATATCGCAGGGGTTAGAGGTTATAAACTCCTCCATTTTTTGTGCGATATAGCCATTATAGCCATAGCTGCCGTCATCTGTTCCTACTGTAACAGATTTTGCCACGGCCTTAAATTCCTCCTCCATAACAACTCTTTCACTGTTTCTAAAACCTAAGAATACGTCTGCTTTTATTTCCTTTGCAAGCTTATAAAGGGGAAAAACACCTATTCCGCCGCCGATTATAACTGCATTTTTGTATTCTTCCTTAACCTCAAAGCCATTGCCAAGCGGGCCCATAATGTTTATAGTGTCGCCTACATTTCTTTTAGAGAGTGCCTCGGTGCCCTCGCCCTTTACCTCAAAGATAAATCTTACGGTGTTATCACCTGTATCGCAAATACTTATTGGTCGTCTTAAAAATGTGGAGGCACCGCAATCAATATGCAGAAACTGTCCGCATTCCGTTTCCTTTGCGATTTCTTCGCTTTCGATTGTGAAATCAAAAATGCCTTTTACAATTTCTTCCTTTTTAATTAGTTTGCAATTATAGGTTTTTTTCATATTTATATATGTTCCTTTCGAAAAAATGGGTTGTTTTATGGAGCAAAGGTTTCTCCTTGAGGAGAGGCTCCGCCGCAGGCGGTGGTGAGGTGTTGGTAGGGTTCGGCGGTTCCCGACGAACCGCATTGGTTTGTTTGCGGCACATCCTAAAGGCTGTGCCCTACAATTTCACCTCATCCGTATTTTGCTACGCAAAACCCCCCTTCCCCTCGAGGGGATGGCTTTTTACCGTCATTTATTTAATAATAGAATTGAGTTCCTCTTTCATTCTGATTGCCTCTGCACGTGCCGCCTCTGCGAACTGTTCTTCTTTCCAATCGCCTTTTTTGTATGCGCACATAATTCCTCTTGATGAGTTCACTATTGCACCCAAGCCGTCTTGGTTGAAGCTCTTTGCAACGTCTTTTGCCTTGCCGCCCTGAGCACCATAGCCCGGCACAAGGAAATAGGACTGTGGCATTAGCTTTCTTAGTACCTCTGCCTGTTCGGGATATGTTGCTCCCACAACTGCACCAACTGCACCATAACCGCTTTCGCCTATGGTGTCTGCATTCCACTTGTTTACACACTCGGCAACTCTTTCATAGAAGTGCTTGTCCTCGTTAAGTAAATCCTGCAACTCACCTGACGATGGATTTGATGTTTTAACAAGCGCAAATATTGCCTTGTCATACTTTTTACAATCATCAACAAAAGGTGCAATTCCGTCTGTTCCAAGGTATGGGTTTACTGTAACACAGTCAACGTCGCAAGGAGATATCTCCTCGCCGCCTATGTTTACTTTGCCCAGATATGCGCTTGAATATGCCTGCGCAGTTGAGCCTATGTCGTTTCTTTTAACGTCGAGAATTATATATAAGCCTTTTTCCTTTGCATACCCAATTGTTTTGTGCAAGATTGCCTCGCCCTCGAGTCCGTACATTTCGTAGAATGCACTCTGTGGCTTTATAGCGGGCACAACATCATAAAGCGCGTCTATAAGGCCTTTGTTGAATTCCCAGATAGCCTCGCACGCACCTTTTAGTGTTTTTCCGTATTCTTTGTATGCTTTTTCTCTTATATATTCGGGAACATAGTCTACCACAGGGTCAAGACCTGCAACTGACGGATTGTTCTTTTCCTTTATCTTTTTTACCAATAAATCTACTGACATTATAGAAGTACCCCCTGATTAACAATAATTTTTCCGCCTACTATTACATACTGCGGTTTTCCAAAAAGCTCGAAGTTATGAAACGGCGAGTTTTTGCTCTTGGAGCTTAGCTTTGATACGTCAACAGTCCACTCTTCGTCGGGATTAAAGATTGTAATATCTGCAATCTTGCCCTCGCCTAAAGTGCCCTTAGAAATTCCTAAGATTTTTGACGGGTTGTACGACATTTTCTCGATAAGCTCGCTCATTGTGAGAACGCCCTCGTTTACAAGATATTTTATGGATAGTCCCAAAGAAGTTTCGAGTCCCACAATACCGTTTGCCGCCGCCGCAAATTCGCACTCCTTTTCGTCGGGGTGGTGCGGCGCGTGGTCTGTTACGATACAGTCGATTGTTCCGTCTTTTAGTCCCTCTTTTATTGCTTTAACATCATCTGCACTTCTCAGCGGCGGATTCATTTTAGCCATTGTGTTAAAACCGTCGCACGCCTCGTCTGTTAGTGTAAAGTAGTGCGGACAGGTTTCGCACGTTACGTCTACGCCTCTTGCTTTTGCCTGACGTATGAGCTCTACACCGCCCTTTGTTGAAACGTGAGCAATATGCACGCCCATTCCAAGCTCCTCGGCAATTAAAATGTCTCTTGCAATCTGCACGTCCTCAGAGGAATTGGGTATTCCCTTTAAGCCAAGCTTTGTTGCGGTAAAGGAGTCGTTCATAGAGCCTCCGTCTACGAGAGAGAGGTCCTCGCAGTGAGAAATAACGCGCATATCAAACATATCAGCATACTGAATTGCTCTGCGCATAAGCGAACTGTTGTATACGGGTCTGCCATCATCGGAAATTGCAACTGCACCCGCAAACTTCATCTCGCCGATTTCGGAAAGTTCCTTACCCTCTAAGCCTTTTGATACTGCACCTACGGGGTAAACGTGGGCATAACCCACTTCTTTTGCTTTTTGGGTAATAAACTTTATAACTGCCTCGTTATCTGTAACGGGTTTGGTATTTGGCATACACGCAACTGATGTTACTCCGCCCATAACTGCGGCTCTTGTGCCCGATTCGATATCCTCTTTATATTCAAAACCAGGCTCACGAAGATGTACGTGCATATCCACAAGTCCTGGAGCAACGACCATTCCCGACGCGTCAATCACCTGAATATCAAGTCCGTTAAGCTCGGTTGACAAATCAGCGCCCACGTCTGAAATTTTACCGTCGTTTATAAATATATCCATTACCCCGTCAATTTTGTTGGCAGGGTCAATAACGTGTCCGTTTTTTATTAGAATTTTCATTATATCTATTCCTTTCTGTGGGAGTATGTTTTCGCCATTATGGCGCAGAGAAATTTGCGTAGATTGTATTTTTTTGCGATTGCTAACTAATTCAAATCTGCAAGAAAATTGTTCAGGTTGCCGTTTGAAAAAGCGACGGCGTATATTTTCACGGCGCAGAGAAATTTGCGTAGATTGTGTTTTTTTGCGATTGCCGCGTATGTTTTATACGCAAATGAGCAAAAGAATGCAAGATACACAAATTTATCAAGCCTGCGGCAAAAAGCTGTTGTGGTTTGCTAATAAACTCATTACTGCCATTCTCACTGCCACACCATTTGTAACCTGCTCATTTATGACACTTTGGTCGCAATCCACAACTGATGATGAGAATTCAACACCGCGGTTTACGGGGCCGGGGTGCATAACAAGCGCGTCTGGCTTGGCAAATTTAAGACGTTTATCGTCTATACCAAAAAATCTGTGGTATTCTCTTACACTCGGGAAAAGTCCCTTTTTCTGACGTTCTAGCTGAATTCTAAGACCCATTACAACGTCTGCGTCAACTATTGCCTCGTGAACGGTTCTAAACACCTTAACACCCATCTGCTCAAGGTCCTTTGGAATAAGTGTCGACGGACCGCCAACCGTTACCGTTGCACCCAATTTTAAAAGTCCGTATATGTTACTTCTTACTACTCTGCTATGATAAATATCACCGATTATTGCAACCTTTAAGCCATCTATTTTGCCCTTTTTCTCGAGCATTGTAAATAAATCGAGCAGCGCTTGTGTGGGGTGCTCGTGCATACCGTCGCCTGCATTTATAATGTGCGCGTCTACCATCGGCGCAATAAAGTGCGGCGCACCGCTCATACTATGGCGCATTACTATTATATCCGCCGCCATAGCATTAAGATTTCTTACAGTATCCTCCAAGGTTTCGCCCTTTTCTACCGACGAGCCGCTTGCAGTTATATTTGCGGCATTTGCACCAAGATACTTTGATGCAAGCTCAAAAGACATTCTTGTTCTTGTACTGTTTTCGTAAAACAGATTAATAACTGTCTTGCCTTGCAGATTTGGTGCTTTTTTTACAGGGCTTTGTATCAGTTTTTTCATTTCCTTTGCAGTTTCGAGAATGTTTAGTATCTCTTGTGCACTTAAATCTCTCAACCCTAACAGGTCTTGTTTTTTCATCAGGTAGCCTCCCTTTATATACGGTAACTTATATTTTTTATGTACTTATCCTATATATTATATAATAAAATCTCTTAATTGTCTATATTAAAAATATAATTTTTACCTTTTTTTAATTTTAAATTTTGAAAACACTTGACAAAGGGTATGTAAAATTATTAAAATAATATGTGAAAGAAGCATAGCAAAGGCGCCAATCTGTATGAATTTTATTGCTCAAACAGACAAATTCTTACGAATTTGAAACTCGCAATATCAAATTCACACAGACAGACCCCTTTGCTTTTACACAAAAGGAGGCTACCTCATGCAAAATCCGTTTAAATATTCAAACGACAACAAACGCTATCACTCGTGGAACTACCATCTTCGCGAAAAATTCGGGCAAAAGGTGTTTAAGGTTTCGCTAAACGCAGGCTTTACGTGCCCCAACAAAGACGGTACAAAGGGCGTTGGCGGTTGCAGCTATTGCTCGTCATATGGTAGCGGCGACTTTGCAGGCAATGTGCAAAAATCCATCAGCGAGCAGTTTAGTGAGGTAAAGAGCGCTTTGCACAAAAAGTGGAAAAGCGCAAAATATATAGCATATTTTCAGGCGAATACCAACACATATGCAAGAGTTGATGTACTAAAAGAGAAGTTTGAGGCGGCACTTTCACAAAAAGATGTTGTGGGGTTGAGTATTGCTACACGCGCCGACTGTTTAGATGACGACGTGGTGGAATATCTTGGCGAGCTTAATGAGCGGACATATTTGATAGTTGAGCTTGGCTTGCAGACGATTTTTGATAAAACGGGTGAGAGAATAAACCGCTGCCATACCTACGCGGAGTTTTTGCAAGGGTTTAACAAGCTAAGGGCGCATAATATAAATATCTGTGTTCATCTCATAAACGGTCTGCCGGGCGAAACAAAGGAAATGATGATTGAGAGCGCAAAGGCAGTGGCAGCACTCAAGCCGCACTGTGTTAAGCTACATCTTCTGCACGTTTTAAAGGACACACAAATTGCAAAGGAATACGAAAACGGTGAGTTTGAGCTATTATCTTTAGAGAGGTACGTGGATATTATTGTTTCTCAGCTTGAGGTCTTTGCTCCCGAGACGGTTATTCAACGTCTTACGGGCGACGGTGGGCGCGACTCGCTTATTGGTCCTTTGTGGAGTCTTAAAAAGTTTGTTGTTCTTAACGAGATTGATAAGGAATTGATAAGAAGGAATACGTATCAGGGCGCGAAATATATGTAATCTTTCCTATAACTCGATTTTCTGTGGAACGGACTTTTACTTGAAATTTCAAAGAGAAATTGAATTGTAAAGGCATTTTTATATGCATAATTGGTTGTGTTGCAAAGTTCCACACATTATAAACAATATTAGAGGTTTTATAAAAATTGTCAAAAGTTTTATAAAATCTCTTTTGTTTTTTATAAAACCGATTATAAAAAATGCCTGCTTTTTTATAAAGGATTGCAGAACATTTATAAAAAATATTTAGACTTTTATAAATCATTGACCGACTTTTTATAAAATCAAAGACGGATTTTTATAATTTTACCGCCGACCTTTTATAATTTTAGGGATAGCCTTTTATTAAATCAATGCAGATGTTTTATAAAAGTTGCTTGATTATTTTATAATTTCAGCATAAAGGTTTTATAATTCCTTCCGTAAACTTTTATAATTTCAGTTCCGGAGTTTTATAATTTCTGTCCTACCCTTTTATAAAAACTGTTAGAAATGCCGATTTGACAATATTTGCATACTTTTATATAATATAAGTATCAAAAAGGGGGTGTACAGGTATGCACTTGAGCAAATTAATGGAAAAATATCCTAAAATAGATAAAAGGCTAAAAGAATTAAAAAGAGAATTAAAATCCTTGTCAAAAGAGGAATTGGAGTGGGTGTTAAAGGGGTTTTTACCACCCGTGAAAAAGGAAAAACCAACCCGACCATTAACAGATTATGAAATCTTTATTGACAAATATGGGTTAAAACCTGCTTGTCCTTATTGTACAAGCCGATTGCATCACCCACACGGGTTAGACGATTATGGAAAACCTCGATATAAATGCAGAAAATGCGGGAAAACTTATACCATAATGACAGGTACTTTTGCAGATAAATCTACATTCCCCCTACCTGTGCAGATTGCAGTAATTAACTATACTTTAATGGGGTTATCCTTATCCGCTTGTAGGCGTAATTTAGAGGTTGACTACGGGTGGCATACCTCAGAAGGCACAATCTTGCTATACAGACATAAGTTCTTAAAAGCCCTTTTAGAACACTATGGAATGCCGAAATTGTCGGGTGTAGTTCAGATTGACGAAACATATTTCAGGGAAAATCAAAAGGGTGCAATGGAGCTTGTCAATGTAGCACCAACCGCAGTAAATGAGAGAAAACCCCGACTTGAAAACACACATATTCCTTCCGAACTTGGGATTTTCGGACCAGAGTTTGCCTGTGTAGTTACGGGAATTGACAGTAATGGCTATGTTGTTGCAGTTTTATCGGGATTGGGGAAAAGCAGTTCCCAAATCCTTGAAGATTATTTTAGTGATTATTTAGGGGATATAACATTCCTTTGTAGTGACGATTATGATGCCTACACTCGGTATTGTGATAATAATGCTATTCCGCACTACATACAACCTTCCGATATGAAGAATATAGTTAGAAAAGAGCAAAAGGACTGGGCAGAAAAGCATACTGGCAGAGAATTGGCAGAAGAAACAATCCTCAAAAGATATTATCAAACACAAGGACTTGACAGAGTGGAAAACTACGGAAGATTAAGTTTTGCAGAGTTTGAGAGATTAAAAGCCGAAAAACATTTGACATTAGATAACATTGACAGTTTTCATATTCAATTAAAGCGACATATCAACAAAAACTTGACAGGTGTTGCTACTGTGTATTTGCCTTTATATCTTGCGCTATATGTATTCAAGCATAATTGGAGTATCAGTCACAACAAACAACACCCTACCTCAAGACATGACGCTGAAAACATACTGATTGACTTACTGCAAAGCAGAGGAACAGCATACCGTAGTGAGGATATAAAGGGCGGGAATATTCTTGATTATGTAAAGCCAACCACCCATTACATAAACAATCTGCAAGAATTGACAGAAGAAATGAGAAAAAAGTCAAATGATATGGGCTTTACTTTTGACGAAAATGACAGGCTTTTAACATTTAACAAGAGAAAATATTTCAGGAATTGCGGAATAACAAAATTAAAGCAAATATGCAAGGAATATCATATAAAAGGATATACTGCCATTGATAGTAAAGACAGATTAGCACAATTAATCTGTGAATTGCCACAAGTCAATGACATTTTTCTTGGACTTGTTGCCGCAGACCATTTGCACTCACAATTTATGGAAGATATACAACTTATGATACAACAGGCAAAAGAACTTGACTAGATCTCAAAAGTGTCATTTAAAAGTGTCGGAAAAATGCGGAAGTTTTTCCGACCGCACTGTTTTTGTTAATTTTACCCCCTGAGAAGTATATTTTTTTAGAAAAATTAATGTGAAAACATATAAAAGTGTTGTTTTTTCCTTATTCGGGGATATTCACCAGAAGGAGATAACCATAGAATAAAAACTTTTAATATAAATAATTTTACAAAACAAGTTAAGGGTATTTAAAAAATGGGAAAAATATCTAAAAGTACTTGCAATTTGGGAAAAGATGTGTTATAATAAAATTAACAAATAGAGAAAAGGGGGAGATACCAATGGTAAGTAATTTTTCAAAGAGGTTTGACTCGGTTAGATTGCAGCTTTGGTTATGTTCCTCTGATGATATAGAGATGTGAAAAAATAAAGAAAGTTTGCAACGTAGCGTATAAGTCAATCCTCTTTGAATAGGGGAGTTGATTTATGCGTTTTTTTGTTATTTAGGAAAGGTGGGATTAGTAAGATGTGGTATTAAAAACAAAAGGAAGAAATAAAATAATTTTATGGAGGTATATTATGAAAAAATATTTATCATTATTAATAGCTATGTGTTTGATTATAACTTCATTTTCTGCATTTGCCGCAACTGAAAATGATTATGTTTTAACGCCGGATGAGGGGGAGGTTCCTTATCCACCTGAAGTTACGATAAGCAATCAGGTTATTGTTACTGAACTTCCTATTGAAGAAAATAACATTTCATTGGAAGAAGCCGAAAAAAGCAAAATTTGGGAGAGGTATGGATATACTAAAGATGAATTTGATGAATTCCCAGAATCATTAAGATTAGCTATGTTGTATGAACCTGAACAAATTGGAATAAGTTTTGATGTTCCTACAAGAGAAGAAATTGCTGAATGGGAAGAAAAAGAAAAAACAGTTTTAACTGAAAATAATTTGACTCGTTCTACAGCGAATGAAGTTAGAAATGCTGTAGGAGAATTCATACAACAAACATCTTATACTTGTGGTCCTGCATCGGCACGAAATGCGATAAATGGATATTTGTGGCATCATTATACAAGTAAAGGATTAGCTATTCCGTCAGCAGTATATTGGGGAGATGTTCCTTCAGAAGAAAGATTAGCTGCTGCTGATAACTTAAATACAAATTCAAGCGGAACTTCATTTGGTTCGCAATGGAAAACCGTGTTAGATTATTTTCTTCCTGGTAGAGGATATACTTTGCAATGGGGAAGTTCCGGCTGGGAAAGTTCTTTTTGGACAAAAGTAAAAACCACATTGAATTTAAGTGGAAACTATAATGTAATAGGAAATTTATACGGAACAATAACTACAGCAAATCAGATAAATTCTGAATATATTGTAGGTGGCTCCTACGCACATTATATTTGTATTTTTGGCTATGATCCAGATGATAGCACTGTATTTATAGAAGATTCTCACAATAATCATTCTATTCATATGTTTAGGGTTTCTTATTCTAAAGCGGCTAAGGCATGCCAGGGTAGGGGAATTATATGGTAAAAAGGCTTTCATTAATCCTGACAAGTGTGGTTTTTGTAATGGTATTGGTGGTTATATTAATAACCACCAATACTCATAATTATAACATCGAAACTAACCAATTTATAAATAGAGAAAAAGGATATCTTAAGGATTACGAAAAACAAATAGAATACAGAAAACTTCCGGAGGACTGTATTTCTATATTAAACAATGAATATTGTATCTGTAAAAGCTCTATTGATGAATCAAAAAACGAAGCATCACAATATCCTGAATTAAGAGAAACAATATTTTTATACAATGTGGAAAATGGTAGCAAGGAAAAAATAGCAAATCTTGAAAAAGGTTATAATTCTATAAAGTATATTTTTGAAAATAATCATATTTATTGGATTGAACATTATGTAAAGAGAGATGATAATGTATCGGGGAATTGGAAAATAAAGGAGTATAACATAGAAAGCAAGGAAATAAAAACTGTTGATGAGGGAAGTTTTGAAGACTTTGGGAAATATGAGTTTGAAGATATAAATTTTGCTGATTCTGTTATGCTATATCCTGTAAACATAGATGTTTCAAACAATAATATGGTTTATAATCGTGTTAGAGAGCAAAATGGAAATCTTGTTTTTGAAATAGTTTTATATAATATTGAAAATTCGAGTTTTTCAGTAATAGCAAAAGGCGAAGATTATAGAAATGAGTATTTGTATGATGTTGCAATAAGTGGAGATACTGTTATTTATAGCAAGTATTATGGGAAAAATGATGATAAATATTTTAGACCAACAACATATAAATATTGTGATTTGTTTATGTACGATCTAAAAACAAAAAAAGAGACAAGGCTTTCTGAAAAAGAATTTTTGATAAATATAGACATATTTGAAGAAAAAATTGTTGCTGCAAGAGTGCCGGAAGGAGAAGAGGGGCAAGATGTATTTGCTCGAATGCAACTTGTTACAACTTCTAAAACAGAAGAAAAGTGGAAAATTGTTTTAGATTATAAATCTCCTATTTATAATAATTTAAAAGATTTAAGTATAGGCAATCCAACTTTTTCAGGTGATTATTTGGTATGGCAGGATAATACGGTACCAGATAACATGTATGTATATAATTATAGAGAAAACAATTTTACAAAGATTCCAATACCATATTTGGATTCGGAATTTTCAATAGTAGGAGTAGCGGAGAATAATTTATTTGTATTAGAAACAAGTAAAGATGGCACATCGTGTATGTATAGTGTAATAATAAAATAAAAAAATACGCCATTCAATATTAGATGTGACCTCAAAATTTAGACTAAAGTCTAATAGTTGTGAGGTCAGTACAATTAAGAATGGCGTATTTTTTTGTTTTATAACGGTTTACCCGTATGCAATTTCGTGTACGGGTAAACCGTTATGTTATAGTTTTTCTTAATGCGGCAACATATATTTTAGGTTATGATAATAATAAATTATAAAATAGAGGGTGGTTAAAAATTTGATTTAAGGTGGTTAAAGTTGTAACGTTAACCATTTTTCATTATACAAAAATCAATTTCTTTGCGAAATCTCAACGAAAAAATTATTTCACAGAAAATAAAGTTATATGTAATCTTTTTGTTACTTGACATTATTATGCAAATAATGTATACTATATATAGTACAAAAAATGCGAATTACTTCCAGAAATACAACCATATATTGCTTTTTACTTTTACTGTGGAAGGGGCTATACAAAAGACCATATTCGGTGGAGAAAGGTGATTTTAATGATACAAAATCCTATGTTAAAGGGCTTTAATCCCTACTCGTGCGCTATACGAGTGGGTGATGATTTTTATATGGCACAAGCTTCTTATGAATGGTGGCCGGGTGTTACTCTGTACCATTCGCGTGATCTGGAGAAGTGGGAAATTCATTCATATCCGCTAAACCGTATGTCGCAGCTTGATTTAACAGGCGTTCCAAACGGAGGCGGTGTTGTGAGTGCATCGCTTTCTTATGACGGAAGCAAGTTTTATCTTGCTTTTACAAATATGAAAAGCTGCGGAGAAATTGAACAGACCGATAACTACCTCGTTACAACTGATGATATTAACGACGGTATCTGGAGTGAGCCTATATATCTTACCTCGCTTGGCGTAAATCCGTTTTTGTTCCACAAGGACGATAGCAAGTATCTTCTGTCGGTTGCAAGAGATTACCGCAAGGACACAAACAGTATCTATATCCGTGAATATAGCATGGATGAGCGCGCGCTTGTTGGTGATAGCACAAAAATCTATTCGGGTAATGCTCAGTTTGGCGCTCTTTATTACAAGGATAATTATTTTTGCCTTGTAACTGAAAAGGATAGTGATAAAACATCTGTTGCGCTAAGCTCAAGTGAGCTTTTTGGTACATATTCTCCCGATACGGATATTTTAACTAACTATGAGCTATCACTGCAGGAAACTGCACTTGCCTCATTTGTTAAGGCGCAGACTAAAAAGGCGAACTCTCAAAGTTCTATGCATTACGATTTTAAGACAATGGGCAAGCTGCACCTCGATTTTCAGACCCTGAGGGGTCCGTTATATCAGGCGCTTACACTTTGCTCGCAGGGTATGGTACTAAGAGGCCAGGACGGACTTTTGAGCCGATTTGACCAGAGTGTTGTTGCACACAAGATTGAGAGCGACAACTGTCATATCGAAACAAAGCTTGAGTTTGAGCCTGAGTGCGAAAAGCATATGGCGGGACTCATTATTTACAACAATACAAAGAATTGGATTTATGAGTGCGTTACCAAGAACGAAGAAACAAACAAGCGCGAAATTGCACTTTTTGTATGCAAAGATGGAAAGGTTTTACGCGAAAAGACAGTATTTTGCGAAATAGAGGATAGCGTGCCCGTGTTACTTAGTGTTGATATAAACAACAAAATGCTTACTTTTTCATATACAACAAACAACAAAACATCAGAGCTTGACGCGCTTTTTGACTTGGACTCTCTGTGCACTAATGCCAACGACTCATTTATGGCGGCAATATGCGTACAGGATATGTCCTCAAAGGAAAAGGAAGCAGTGTTTGAGCATTTTGATTATTGCATCAAGGAGGTTTTTTAATGTATTACATAGGTATTGATTTGGGTGGAACAAACATTGCAGTAGGTGTTGTGGATAAAGACGGAAAGCTTATCTATAAGGACTCCACTCCCACCAATGCACCAAGAAGTGCCCCAGAATATGCCGAGGATATGGTAAGTATGTGCCATAAGGTTGTCCTTGGCGCAAAGATTACAATGGACGATATTGCAGCAATTGGTCTTGGAAGTCCCGGCAGTGTTGATAACGAAAAGGGAATGGTTGTGCACACATCAAATCTTGGCATTAAAAACGCAGAGTTCCGAAAGCTGATACAACAAAAGATAAATAAGAGCGTAACAATCGAGAATGACGCGAACGCGGCGGCATATGGTGAATATATGGTAAGCGGCAAGGGTTGCGACAGTTTTATCTGCATAACCTTGGGTACAGGTATCGGCAGCGGAATTATTATAGACGGAAAGCTCTATACCGGTTGTAACCACGCCGGCGGTGAGTTTGGACACGTTATAATAGATATGAACGGTATAAAATGCGGTTGCGGACTTAACGGTTGCTGGGAAAAGTATGCATCGGCTACTGCGCTTATTAACCAGACTAAAGAGGCGATAGAAAAGCACCCCGACTCTATGATGACAGAGTGGGCAGAGAAGCACGGAAAGGTTTCGGGCAGAACTGCCTTTGAATGTGCAAAAAAAGGGGATAGTGCGGCAGTTGAGGTTGTGGAAAACTTCCAGAAGTATCTTGCAACGGGTCTTATTTCGGTAGTGAATATATTCCAGCCAGATAAAATTGTTATCGGCGGCGGAGTAAGCGGTGAGGGTGAGAATTTGCTTGGTCCCGTAAGAGATTTGGTTTTCCTTAAGGATTTTTATAAGGGCGACAGAAAAAAGCCCGTTTTAGAGATTGCAAAGCTTGGCAACGACGCGGGAATTATTGGTGCAGCATTATGTGCAGCAATCTAAAATAAGAAAAGGTACTGTTACTTTGTAACAGTACCTTTTTTTTGTTATTTTGCTGCGGCGGGGATATCTCCTACACCATTTAGTATCAAACGCGGTCTGTATGGGAATCTCAGGCACTCCTCACGTGTGGTAACACCCGATAATACCAAAACAGTATCAAGACCTGTTTCTATTCCTGCAACAATGTCGGTATCCATTCTGTCGCCTATCATCACCGCGTCGTCTGAGTGTACACCCAAAAGACGAAGTCCCGTTCTCATCATAAGCGGGTTTGGCTTGCCTACATAATATGCTATCTTGCCCGTTGCAAGCTCAATAGGTGCTAAAAATGCACGACACGCTGGCATAATTCCGTTCTCTGACGGACCTGTGAGGTCGAAGTTTGCACCAATCAGCTTTGCACCGTTATTAACAAGGCGGATTGCTTTTGCAATCATATCGGGGTTATAGCCTGATGGCTCGCCCATAACAACATAGTCGGGGTCAACGTCGTTATATGTTATTCCTGCGTCAAAAAGCGCGTTCTGTATTCCGTGCTCGCCCATAATATATGCACTGCAGTTTGGTGATTGTGAGTCTAAAAACTGCGCAGTTGCAAGCGCGCTTGTGTAGAAGTGCGACTCGTCTACCTCAAGTCCCATACGGAACAGTTTTTGTTGCAGCTCCTTTGGTGTGTACATACTTGAGTTTGTAAGGAACAAAAATTCCTTGTTGTTGTTTTTGAGCCATTCCACAAATTCCTTTACACCCGGCAGAATTTTGTTTCCGTGATATATTACACCGTCCATATCACATATAAAGCCTTTTTTATTTAAAAGTTTTTCCATATTTATTTCCTTTCGTGTTTTCGGTAGTTCGAATTTATTGTGTATAAAATTATTTTATACCATAAAAAATTATACCATTTTATTTTTGTTTTTTCAAGGGGTTTTGGGAATTTTATTTTTGCACAAAAAAAGAGGTACGGTTAAACCGTACCCCTTAATTTAATCATTTATAACTATCTATTATTTACTAATAATTAGTCAAGAACGATTGAGTAGATTTCCTGGATGTCGCCACCATATACTCTTGCAACTGCGAATGCTGGAGTATTTAGGTCTGAATCCCAGTTAATCAAGTTACCAATCTTACCATTTCTTGAAATTTGTGATTGTGTAACTTCTGCTACGCTTTCAGCCAATGCAACTCTGTTACCAGCCTTAACATTAACACTTCCATCAAATGTGTAAGCCTTAGCAGCTGCTGCATATGAGAAGAAGTTTCCTGCGTCTGCTGATGTAGCACACTCTGTATCATCTTCTTCTGTTTCAGTATGTGGATCATTTAGATCAACTAATGTTGTTCCCATTGTTGTTGCAAGTGATATGCCTGCTGCATACTTCTTAACAACAGGAGCTACTACGAATTCAACTGCTTTGCCTGCTGCTACGCCCTTGAATGTAATACCTTGATCACCATCTTCTACTTTGTCTTGGTCAGCTACAATTGTACCTGCATTATCAACATAGAAGTCTCCGTCTACAAGGTTTTCAGCGCTAACAAGTACCCAGATGTCTGTAACTTCGCCAGCTGAGTTTGTAGCTGCTACAAATGGAACACCTTCAGCGATATCTTCTGTGTCGAATTCATCAAATACAGTTGTTGCTTCTTCGTCTTCTCCTTCAACTGCAGCTGAAGCTCTGTCTATAACATCGTCTGCAAGAATTAGGTCTGTAACTGTACCATCTTCTCCCATTACAGGGATTGCTGTAACTTGTTGTCCATCTTCTGTTAGAGTCTTAACTCTACCAGCTGCAACTTGAAGTTGTGAGTTTACTGTGAAGCCATTAGCATCTGACAATAGAACAACCATTGGGTATGTGCCATCTGTTTTGTTTTGCTCACCCAAGAATACTACAGTGTATTCCATATCTTCGATAAGCTTTTCCTTATCTGTAACTGATACTGACTTCTTTGTATCCTTTGCAAATGTTGCTGCATTTAGGATAATTGTTGCATCTGATATACCATAGTCACCGATTCTTGAAGTTCTTGAGTTGTATGTTACAAGCTCATCTGAAGCAATCTTTTCATCTTCAATAGCTTTCAAAGTAACTTCGCCAGATTTGTTTACTGTGTACTCAACAAATCTATCTTCTACATCTGCAACTAGTGCATCATCTGCATCTACAAGCGGTTGTACGCCTCTCAAGGTTGTTGTATTAAGATCTGTGTCGTTATCATCAACAACATAATCAACCTTTGAACCATCCTTAAGAACAAGTCTAACCTTTAGCTCATCAGATGCTTCGAAGAATCTGTCTACGATAGCGTAGTTAACTGATTCTGCAAGAATTTCGTACTTAGTAATGTTGCCATCTTTGTCAAGATATAGTGTATATGTTTTTGTTAGTGATAACTCTTCATCTGCATAAGCTGCATTAAACTTGTATTGAGCGTCGCCAACTGTGTAAACTGTATCATCATCTGCATCTGTACCCTTAGCTGTAGCTACGCCTTCTGCAGTGTCTCTTGATACGATTACGTTATAGAAGTCTGAACCTTCCAAGTCGCCAGGTTCTGCTTGAACTGAAAGAACGTCGTTTGGTTGAAGGTCTGTAACTTCAAGTTCTGTACCATCTGTTAGAACAAAGCTATATGTTTTGTCTTCGTTTTCAAGATCAACATCAATGTTAACATCATCTGCTATAATTCTTGTTTTGCCGTTTGCTCTTGTAACAACTTCTTCAACAACTATTGTTTCATAAGAATCAAGTGTGATATAGTCGTACTTCTTGTCTGTTGATGAAGCACCATCCTTTGGTGAGTTGATTAGGTAAGCATTTTCAAATGAAGCGTTTAGGTAATCAAATAGAGCTGCTTCTGTAAGATCTGTATCATCATTTATAGCAACACCATTAACGATAAGTTTTACTTCACTATCAAGTTCATATGTCTTTGGATCGTTTGATGTTTCGCTCTTGTAAAGCTTAAGCTCTGTAGCTGCCTCTTCGCTTGGTTCAGCAACCGGTACAACTAGGTTCTTGTTGAATGCTACATATTGGTTCTTACCAGCTGATTCGATATAAACGATTGAATATTCATCATCATCGTTTTTGCTGATTAGAGCATATGTATACTCAAGATAAAGATCCTCTGCACCTGAATTGTTTGAAGCTGCTGTTATTTCTGCAACGTCATAAACAGCTTCTTCATCATCCTCGTCTGAGATGTCCTTGCCTGTGTATTTTGCGTTATCGAAGTTGTCTGCCTTTTCAACTGTGTACTCAATCTTACCAGCGTCTACGCCACCGTTTCTTTGTGTACCTGTTACACGGCCGTATACTTCGTATACATCCCATTCACTTGTAAGAAGTGTTTGGTAGTCTTTGCCTGTGCCATTCATTTGCTTGTATTCAGGAACTCTTTCGCCAGAAGCTACCGGTGTGTACTTTTCAATATCAAGGATTGGAGCCTTGATAGCGTTAGCGATCATTTGAGCAACTTGGCCTCTTGTAAGCTCTGTATCGTTAGATACACCTGTTACACCCTTGTTTATACCAAGCTCTGTACCCCATGAAAGGTAACCATTTGGCCAGCCACCTGCAACTTGAGCATACTCTTCGTATCCGCAAGCGTTAACAAGCATCTTTGTAGCTTGTGCAAATGTAACTGTAGCCTCAGGGTCAAATGTTGTTTCACTTGTACCGTTGATTATACCTTGTGCAACACCTTCTGCAACGTATCCAACTGCCCAGTGAGTTGCTGGAACGTCGTTAAACTTTTGTGTTGTATTTGACTCAGCTGCTGCAAGAAGATTCTTAGCTCCTACAACAAGCTTTGCCATTTGTGCTCTTGTAACCTTTTCGTCAGCTTTGAATGTACCATCATCAAAACCAGCGATCATGCCTAATGCTGACAACTGTTCAACAGCTGCATAATAGCTTGCATCAGGAGTTACGTCAGGATATGTAGCAGCCATAGCAACGAATGAGCTTGAAGCTATAGCAAGAGCAGCTACTGTCGCAATGATTTTCTTGAAATTCTTTAACATAATTTCAATTCCTCCCTTTAAAATTTTCGAAGAGTTTTTCGTGTTCGGCTTTTGCAATTCCTCTTCACAAATTTACAAAAGCATTCGCCGTCATAATCCGTTTTGCGAATGATTACCTGCTTATCTTTCGCGTAAGATTTACGACCGACTAACAGATTAGCATACTGCTTCTACCCAAATACATTAATCTGCTATCGTACATTGTACTATCTTGAGCAAGGAATGTCAACAGTTTTTCGCTTTTTTTAATAATTTTGTAACATTTTTATAATATTACCATTATGTAACTAAAGCATACTGTAAATATGTATTACTTGCCCTACGACTATTTAGACGTTCGCAGTTCCAAAAATGTTCCATTTTTTTTAATTTTTTGTTTTTTTGCGGTTCGTCGGAAACCGCCGAACCCTACGATGTGGGGGAGGATGTGCGGGAGAGCATTAATGCATTCCCAACGGGTATTTGTTTGCAAATTGTAGGGAATGGCGCTTGTCGACATTCCGTAATCGTTCGTTTTGCGGTTCGTCGTAAACGCCGAACCCTACGATGCGGGGGAGGATGTGCAAAAAAACAACCCCCGAATTCTCGGGGGTTTGTTTTAGTAAACGAGAGGGAAAACTCGTTTGTATTAGTTAAGTTGTGTTTTGCCTTTAAGGGCTTTCATATTTGTATCCCAGATGTATAGTTCGAGTACTGCTCCCTCTGTTGCAAGAGCGCTCTTCATTTCATCTGTTACTGTTAAGTATTCTGTGCCATTATAATCTTCTGCGAAGTCAAGGTTCGGGTTAAGTGTTGTTGCTGCCTTAAGCTCTGTACCAACCTTAACTGTTGCAATCATCATAACTTTCTTAGCTTCGCCCTTGTTAAGACCTGCAACTGTGATTTGTTGAGTTGTTGCATCGTATGATGGGCTGAATTGATATGATGTCTTTATGAAGCTATATGGTTTGCTGCAAGCTGCTGTTGTATTTTCACCAAGTAATCTTGATTCACTTATAGCAGTAACTGTCCAATAGTATGTTGTACCCTCTGCAAGACCTGTTACTTCTACGTAGTTTTCTTCTACGTCTTCGAATGTGGCAAATACGTCTGTTTTATCTTCGTCTTCATATACTGTTACTGTGTACTTATCAGCAAAGTCTGAAGCTTCCCACTTTAAGTATGTTGTTTCTGTCATAACAGTTGCACCGTTTGCAGGGTAAACAAGGTCAAATTCTTTTTCAACCTTATTCAATACTTCTGTTGAAGCACCGATATCATCCAAGCTACTTAGTGCCTTTGCGATTGCGCCATCCGCATCGCTTGTTTGTGTGTTATGTGTTACATTATCAGCATTTATTGCGTCTTTAACTATGCCAGGTGCGTTGTATACATTGTATATAATCTTGTCTGTCTTATCGTAGTTACCTGCAACAAGCTTGTTGTAGTTAACCATAATAGCAGGATATGTTGTTTCGTAGATTGCCAACCACTGAGGACCGCCTTCTTTGCCGATGTTCATAATTGCTTCTCTACGAGCTACTTCTGCTTCGTTAACGTCTGCTGTTGCTTTATTATCCTCTACAGCAACGTAGTCTGTTGCGTTAAGGAATGTTCCGAATGCGCTCTGATAATAGAACTTTTCGTATGCCTCATCGGTGCCAACAGAACTGATATTACTTCTTGTTGTTACAGCTATATTTGCCAATTCTGCATTAACAACAGTGTTGTTCTGAATAACGTTGTCTACGCCCGCACAGTTTATAATACCATAAGATTGAGGCTCGCCTGCCATATCTATGATATTGCCGTCCATAATACCGCCGCTGTACAAGTCGTCGAGATATATACCCGCTACGTGTGTATGGTCTCTTTCGATACCTGCACCGATATCGTGCAAGTAGTTATTCTTAACTGTGAAGCCATAGTTAATAAAGCTTCTACCGCTGTAGATAGAACCTGCGTCATGCGCGTATTCTACTGCGTTATAAATTTCGTTGTTTGCAAATACGTTGCCTGGACCGTTATAGTTCATCAATGCTGTACTTGGAGTGTTACGTACTGTGTTGTTTTTAACAACTACGCCGTAAGATGGCCATAATGTAACAGCGCACATAGCTGATGAAAAAATGTTCATACCAACGTTAGAAATACTGTTGTAAGAAATGTCAACGTGTGGGTCTTCCAATGTTTTGATATTGTTTAATGTTACCTTAACACCGTCTTCACCGATATTGTGAATTATGTTACCTGTAACTGTTGTTTCTGTTGCTTGAACTCTTACACCAACGCCGCCTACGTCATGAATTGAACAGTTTTTAACTACCATACCCTGTGAGTTTGTATCCTGTTTAATAGCCTCGTTTGCAAGGCTTGCGTTCTTTGTGAACTCAATGCCGTCAAATGTTATGTAATCACAGTCTGTAAGAGTTACAAACGCATCGTTAAGTGCACCAACCTCAAGTACGTCTGAAGGTTTTAGTGTATGTGGTGCATAGTAGTACATTTTTGTTGCATCAGGATTTACGTACCATTCACCGGGAACGTCGATTTCTTCTAAAAGGTTTTTAACAAATACCCTTGTATCTGTCTGGTGGTCGCTGGTTGGCTCTCCGTCATCGTTGGTATAGCTGCTGCAAACAACACCGCTCGCCGGCTTATATTTCAGGGTTAATGTGTTGTTGCTTACTGGTGAAAGCTGAACAGATTCTCTGTACCAGCCGTATCTGAATGTACCGTCAAGATAAGCATTATCTGCGTTTGTCCACTTAGCTGCCTTTTCTGCGTCTACACCCACAAGAGAAATAGTTGTTGTTTCGTACGAGCTGGCAGGTGTAATCTGCAAGCCCTTGCCTGTGTTTGGCCATTGAGAAATTTGCTGTGAGTCGCCGTTTAGGTATACGCCCATTGGCTTAACTCTGCCGCCCAGGCCTGCATCCATTCTTTCTTGCTGTACTGCCATAAAGTTTGCAACGTCTTTGATGCCTGCTTTTTCGGTATCGATTACATACAGATTATCTTTTGCAGCCTCGGGAACTTTTGCAAGGATATCTGCATCTGTTACCTTTGAGAAAACTTCTGCATTGGTTGTGTCGATAGCCTTAGCACCTGTAATTACAACCTTGCCATCTGCTTTGTATGTAACAGGAGCGCTTTCGGTACCGCTATCCTCAGCTGTGAACTTTAAGCCTTCTGTGAATATGTAATCACCCGCTTCAATTATAATGTTTTTAGGGTTTACATTGCTAAGATCTGCTGCTGCTGTTTTAGCTTTTTGGATTGTAGCATACGGGTTATCTTTTGTACCATTACCTGTTTCGTCGCTACCTTTGGTTGATGATACATATATGTTTTCTTCTTTAAGTGTAATTTTTTGTGAATTGTCATCTGTTTTAACATAAAGAACATACTCTGAACCATCTTGCATATTGTTAATCTGGAATGTGTGCTCAAACAGCTTGTCGCTGCCTGTATAAACCACGTCTGCATAGTTTACAACCTGATTAAAAGTCTGGGTTGTGTCTGCTCCGTTGTTAAGGTTAGCAACGTCATAGCCGGGATTTAGCACGAAAATGTCTACTGCCTCGTTCTTGTCGCCAATACCTTCAACAGTGATTATACCGTCAACATCTCTTTTTACTGATGTTACAAGGTCTTCACCCTCAGCAAATACTGTGGGAAGTGATGAAAGAATCATTGCAGAAGATATTAATAGGCTAATGATTTTCTTATTCATTATTATTTTCTCCTTTCATATTCTGAAAATGGATTTGCGTTCTGCCCCTTGGGGCAAATATTTTGGGTTTTTTTATTTTTTACCGTTGTGGAGAGGAAGAGGGTTTCCGCCCCGAACGATTATTTTACATTTTTATTTTTGCGGGAGGGCGTGGAAACCCTCCCTTATGATGTGGGTTTTGTTTATAAATTATTTACCAATCAAGTCCTTTTCGCCTTCAACATATTGAATACGGACTCTGCTTACGTTAACCTCACCGTTGCCGCTGCCTATGAAGGAGATTGTTCCTTCTGATGTGTTCGATGCACTTACCAGCTTCATACCGCCGATGTCTACCCAGCCTTCTTCACCTTGTGAAAGGTCTATGGTTGTTTCGTACGAACCAAAGTAGTTGCTTAGCTTAATCTTAACGTTCTTATCAGCGTTAGGTGATGGAACGTGGTAATAAGAAATCTTAAATGACTCTTTACCAACGTATTTTGCTTCTCCCAAAACGTTCCATGTTGCTGATGCACCCGCATCCTTTGATGTCTTTACATATTCTCCGTTTTTACCCTTTAGGGTTGGGTGTATCGACCATGTACCGCTGTCTTCGGTGAATCTTGTATCAAATACGTCGTAAGTGATTGTGCCTTCGTCAAGAGCCTGTTGAATTTCTTCACTTCTCTGGAACAAGCCTGTTGGAACTTCGTCTGCCGGAGCCAATTCCATTGTTACGCCGCCCTTAGGTACAAAGACCATAAAGCTACCCGGGTTGGTTTTTGGTGAGGCAGTTTCGAGATAGTCAAATACTATGTGGCCGTTTGCCTTCCAGAAAACGTGTGCACCGCCGGCTGTTGTTATAACTGCCAGCTCCATATCTACCCATTCGCCCACTTTAAAGAAGTCGTTTGGTACGGTTCTGAAAATTGCACCCTGTCTTTGAAGCTCTATCTTGTCTTCTTTAATAATCATATAATAACAGTCCTGACCATAGGTGTAGGTACCATAGTTTTCTGCTCTCAGACCGTATGATACAAAAGCATCACCAAAGCTATCTATCCTTGTTTTAAACTTCAGAACACTACTGTTAGAAAGCACCTTGTCGTAATACACTGAGGCGTGCTTAGTTGGGCCGGATGTGTACTTGACAACACCATTTTCCATTTGTATTTCGCCATCGCCAAGACCTTCTATTATTTCGGCTTCATCAAAGTCAAGAGTGATATAGCCGGCATTGATGTATGATTCAAGTCCTGCAAGGAACAATGTAATTTCTTCTGTTTGTGCCTCAACATCTTTTTGTGTACCCTTGCCTGTGGCTTTAAATTCCTGTGCCTTTTTAACTGCTGCTTTTATCTTGTCTGATGTGCCAGGAATATACTGATCCATTTCGTTGCCTTCTACCATTGTTTTGAGTACATTCTCAGCATATTTTATTTTTGAATCGAGCAAGCTGTAATCAAGTTCATCTTGTGCTGCTGTTGTGAATGACCATACCTCGCTTGTGTTTTCAAAGCCTATTTGCTTTGAAAGGTTTTTAGCAGTAACTCTCCAATAGTATGTTTTGCTGTTTTGGAGCTGCGAAGGATACGTTGCAGTGTAAACAAGAGATTCCTCGTAAACAATATTTTCGAAGTTGGGATCTTCTGCCACCTGTATGGTATATTCATCCGCTCCGTCTGCTCGTGTCCAGGCAAATGTAACGTCTTTTGTCTGAATTCCTGTTAAGCCGTTTGTTGGGAAGAGAAGGTCAAATTCCTCGCTTCCCTCAGGAAGTGTCAGTCCATTTTGAAGACCGATAATATCCATATCGAATTCTTCGCCAAGAACTTCGTCAGAAATTCCATACTTTTCTCTTGCTTCGTCTTTAACTCTCCAATCGTGATTGTCGGGGTCTACGAAGATTTCGTAGTTCATACTCTCGTCTATTTCACCGTTACCGTAGTAGTTTGTGCAGCCCTTTATGTTGCCTTTATCGGTAGGCTCCTCGGAGTAATACATATTAACATTGCCTTCCATCTCTGAATGCGTGTATGCATTTTCGTGTACAGAGTCTTTGCCGACATTTACAAGCAGATTATTGGAAACAACTGAATCCAGGTGCATGAAGCTACCCCATTCGCCCATTAGTCTATCAAAGGTTGATGCCATCTTTGGATATCTTTCTTTGAACAAATCGCTTGTTACAGGAATTCCTGTCCATTCCCACTTCCATGTATGTTTGTTCGGTTGTGAGTTGCCTTCGTAGTCGTAGCCGGGGTATGCACGTCTTTGTGAATAGATAAATCCTCTGTCCGAATTTACCATTGTATTACCTGTAAAGGTGTGGTCAAAGCCCGAAATATGAACATTCGCTATGTTGTTATATCCGTTAGCTACAATAATGTTTTGTATAGCACTCTGACCTGTTATTTCGTCGTCCCAATAAATTCCCATAGCAGGGTGGCCTGATGTAGAGTTCTTTATACCAATATCGTGGAAGTAGTTCTGATAAACTACGTTACCGTGGTCTACAAACGAACGTCCTACATATATTGCACCCATATCCGCAGCTGAGTTTACGACTGATGAAAATTCGTTATGCTTTATGACATTACCGTTACCGTAGTAAAGAACAGTAAGGCCTCTTGTGTTGTGGAAAATATTGTTTGATATTTCCATTTCGACAGTACCTACCAAGCCTTCCGCGCCTGTTGCTACTGCCGCCTGACTCGATATAGGAGTTTCTCTTTGCGTTGATGAGAAAATGTTGTTTTTAATTACAACCTCACTCGGTGTAAGAGTTGGTCTGTCGCCGGCTGTGTAGATGTGGACACCGGTAAACCCGATATCGTCTATTATACAGCCTTCAACATTTAGTCCGATACCTGACATCATCAGAATACCATCGTATGAGATTTTGTCTATCATACAGTTTTTGACGGTGATATTTCTTGTGTCCTTTAAAAGAACTGCTGTACCGCCATATTCTCTGTGAGAATTACCATTAACGCTACCCATTGCCGTTTTTGTAAAGTGAATGCCATCAAATATAATATTTTTTGTGCCTTCAAGCTTAAACATTGGCATTTCGAGCGTTGCTATTTCAAAATCCGTTCCTTTTGTAAGCTCTTCGGTGGGGTACAAATACAACGTTCTTTTGTCGAAGTCTATGTAATATTCGCCCGGAATATCCATTTCCTCTATAAGATTTTTTATGTAGTATCTGTGGTCCTTAAGAACGGTGTACAAAGCGGCATACTTTAGCCAGATTTTGTTTTCGTTCATATCAATTCTGTCTACAGGTATTGTTTCACCTGACCAGAAAACACCAAACATACCTTCTGCAAATACGTGCCCTTCTTCTACAGCCTCGAGCCATCTCGAAGGCTCGGTGTTTGTAAAGCTGATTGCACCCGGATTTTCGGTATCACCTGTCTTTGCTGCATCCTTACCCGGTACTGAGTCCTCGATTATGGCAAAGTTTCCGTTTGGCCATTTTGCAAGGCTTTGCTGGTTGTTATTGAGATAAATTGCCGGTGCGGGCAAGTACGACGATCCGCCTGTTCCCTCTAAGTGTGCCTTTCCAAAGTTTGTCAGAGTTGTTGAAAGCTCACTGTCCGTAAACTTCATCTGATAAACTTTGCCTTTTGCGTTGTTGTGAAGTCTTCTTATAACATCGGGGTCTGTTACCGGCTTGAATCTTGTTGCGTCAAACTTTTGGGCACCTGTGAATTCTACGTGTGCACCTTCCTCTGCCATATAGGTTATAGGTGCAGCTTCTGTACCTGAGTCTGCATCTGTAAGCTCTATGGTGTTATCGAATTGGTATCTACCCTCTTTAAAGATGACATTTACGGGGAAATTACCTCTTTTTGCCTGACGTGCAGCTTCTATTGCTTTTTGAACGCCAACGTATGGTCTTTCATACGAACCATCGCCGCTGGTTTCACCCTCTGCTGCAACGTATATAACTCTTGTTTCTTTTTTTTCTGTCGGATATTCTTTGTCGTATTCTACTGTGCCGTATCTGAATACTTCGATATTATCGACAGTAGCTTCGGCACTATAACCGTCAAAGCCTATGTATCCCTCAGAGATTGACGCGTCTTCGATATTCATAATGTTTATACCGTCAACACGTACAATAATTTGTCTGCTTGCAAGTCTTATTCCGACTCTTGAAGCTTCGTCAGATTTTAGTCTTGAGTCAACACTCTTTATCTGAACAAGGTCGCCACCCTTTACTCTCTTTAAGAGTGTTGCCTTGCCTGTCTTTTTGTAGAACCTTAATACGTACATTGACTGGTCTTTGTCTGCACGGAATGCCACGCCAAAGTACACACCGTTTTTGTATTTTACGTCAAACTCTATGTCAGCATTTTCTACCGATATTTCCTTGGATAAAATTAAAGAGGTTTGTTGCGATGTTCCTGTGTTTTTAAACTGCAATGCGCCGTTTTTTATGCTATAGCCTATGCCCGATATAACCTTCCAATCTGCCAGACCCGAAGAAAAGTCTTCGGTGGCTAATATTGTCTTTTCCGCTTTAGGTTGTTCCGGAATTTCGGTATCTTCGGCAGATTGCGCCGAAATGTCGCTAATTGTTTCTTTAACAACTGCGTCCGTTTGAGTTTGTGAGGCTATTGTGTCTTCTTTTGCTAAATCTGCTTGGGCAAAGGCCACTGCGTGAGAAGCCGTTATTGATAACGCAATCAATAACGATATCAGCTTTTTGTTCATATTGTACCTCCTCTCACCTTGCTATATTAGTTTTTGTTTATAAGTACTATATTGTCTATTTCATATGAAGCCTTTACAAGTATTACTTTTGTACAGTTAGCGCCGTATGTTGTATATGGCTTAATATCTTTTAAGGCGCCTTTTTCGAACGGTACAGAGTTTTTAACTCTGCCTATTTCGTCTCTCTTTAATATATAAGATCCTGTACTGTAAATTGTTTCCCATGCAACGCCATCATCTGTTGTTTTTGTTATATTTATAGGGCTGCTTGCAGGGTTTTGGTTTGTGATGGTTATAAAGTTACCGTCTACATTATATACCCAACCCACAAAAATCTTTGCCGTACCTGCGTTAGCCTTCCACGATGTTCCCTTAGTACCCAGATTATCGCTATTGTATGCGCCGGCACCAAACGGGTTACAAAATGCATTCTCTGCGTCATATTTTGTTGTGGTGATGCCCGGTGTCATACCTGTTACTGTGCTGACACCATCACTTGCTGTCTGGCTGGCATCGAACATAACTACGGCATTTACTATATACCCGTTATACACTGTATTAAATATACCATCGCCAGGGGCTAAGTGTATTGGTGTTTTTGTATCGCTGACTTTTGCTATACCAAAAATCTCATTTTCGTAGTAATCTTTTTCGATGTAGTATTTGGCTTTATTATTGTTTTTGTCTATTGTTTCTACCTGATAAACTATCTCGCCTGATTGAGGGTCTGTTGTTTGTCTTACACTTACTATCCACTTTGGACCTCTTTCCAGGTTTGCTGCTGATGGTTTTTTGTTTGTTGTTATATAGCTTGCCTTTTTGGTGCGATAGTCTGTTCCGTAAACTCTTACAGGTGATGCTGTACCAACCGTTGCACCCGCTATAAGTATTGATGTGTTTGTTATCTCGTAGTCTTTCTTGTATGCCGCATCGGTCAGGTTAGCATCCTGCGGGGTAATAAACACCTTTGCTGATGTATCCGCATAAGCGTATCCGCCAAAGCTGATGTTTGTTCCGTTTTTGTATATGTAGTAGTCTGCAAGTTTTGGATATTTTCTTGGGTCTGCCGGGTCTTTAGCCTCCGGCTCTGCTGTAATAGTATCAAGCAGGCAATAGAGTCTGTCTGGTTTTGTGGGTACTGTGCCACAGTACAATGGAAGCTCTATGCTTGTTACCTCACCCTTGCTGTTGAGTTTGTATCTCATTATGCCCTTATAGTCTTCAATTCCGGCTGTGTTATTGCTGAATGCGCTAACAAGCTCGGATTGTGAGAATAAGTGTGTTTCATTGTCCTGACCAAGAACTGTTACTTTGTTTGCAGGTTGAAGAAGCTCCCATACGCCTGCGTCGTTAAATAGTTTGATATAGATATCGCCGCCCATATCTAAATAGCTTTGTATGCTGATAATATGACCTGCTAACCAGTCGTTTGAGCCTGAAACCTTTTCCATATCAACTATTCTGCCGAATGCGTCGAAGCTGAATTTATATGTTGAACCAAGCTCAGGTGTTCCGTAATGAGATTCCAAGAATTCTGAGAATGGATATTTACCGCCGTCAGATGTTAGAAGATATCCTCTTTGTGAAGATGTTGACAACACTACTGACTTAACTTCTGCAGTTGCAGTGTCGCTGCAAAGAACGAATTTATAGGTTTGTTTGTCTTTGCTCTTTAATACGGAAAGTACGTTACCTGCTCTGATTTTGTTATATGGTATTTCTTTGCCTTCTTTATCATAGATGCTGTATGTTACTTCATCTAAGTTGATAATCTCCATGATAGGCTCTTTGGTATCCTCGTCTATGCTCTTCATACAAAGGGAAACTTCGTCGCCGTTGTCGATTGCTGTTGCAACTGTTTCTCCGTAATCTTCGATTCTTACAACGTCCATTATTCCGTCGCCGTTGTTATCGTAAAGCTTTATAATACCGTTTTCGGGAACTTTTTCTTCATCAGTGAGTGATTCGTTAAGTTTTAGTGCGTTGTTGTTGTAGATGTATGTTGCACCTAGCTTTACCTTTACCTTTTTCAGTTTTGTTGAGAATTCGTCCTCGTAATATGAATATGTGAAGTCTGTATACGGTTTAACAATGTTTGAAGATTTTAGTATTAAAACCGCGTTCTTGTCTGCTTTTTCGTATAAAGTTACGAGCTCATATTCCTCAGAGTCTGTCTTTTTGTAGAAACCAACTACGTTTTTACCAACAAGGTCGGCAAGACCAGTGCTGTTTATCATAGCAGCGCTGTCATCTATCGAAATGTAGCCTTTGTTGATAGTTGTTTCACCATATAGTGAATATAGACCGTCGTCTGATACTATGCCCTTTATTTTATAAAGACCAAGTCTTGACTGCATATACAACAATTCTTTGCTTGAAGAAATGTGGCTATATACAAGGCTCATCATATCTGCTACGTCTGTGTATAGCATATTATAGATTAAGATATATGCGTTTTGGTATGTAAGCTCGCCCTCTGCGCCAACAAGACCGTCTGATAGGTCTTTTTGTGCTGCAAGACGTGCATATTTGCCTGCTTTGAAGTCCTCTGTTTCGCTATAGCCCATTGTTCTTAGTATAAACTCATATGCTGTGTTTATATTAAGAGCTATATCGGGCAGGAAGCTACCAAACTTGTTTGTTGAAATATAGCCGCTGCTCAAAAGCGCGCATATTTCGGTATAATACAAATGGTCTGACTTTACGTCTGCTGCCTTGTCGCCTGTTGCGTATAGTTCTACATCTTGATTAAGACCAAACGCAATTTTTGCAAGCAAGCCTGCAAACTCTGCCTTTGTGATTGTTTTGGTTAAATCCTGTTCTGCATCATACACACCCAAATAGCTTAAAAGCGCTGTCTGGTCTTGTGTTAATGATGGAACTTCTTCAGCAGAAACAGGCACTACGGTAAGCATGCTTACCATAGTTGCTATTGTTAAAATCCATGCTAATATTTTTTTCATACTGAAATTTCCTTCCTTTCTCAAATGCTGTGTGATGAGTTTTGGCTTATTTAATAAGCTCTGCTAATTTCATTAACATTTGTGCTGTTTGTGCTCTTGTTGCTGTTCCCTTTGGTGCAAGCACACCATCACCCATACCTGAGATTATCTTAGCACCTGCTAATTTTCTTACAGCGTCTTGTGCGTATGAATTTACACTTTCGATGTCTACAAAGTCTGACTTTTCAGTTGCAAAGTTGTAGCCCACCTTTGTTGCTGCTCTGTACATTACTGTGCAGAGGTCTTCTCTTGTCATTTTTTCGCCAAGACCAAACTCTGTCTCGCTCTTACCCGTCAGAAGACCGCTCTCATAAGCTGCGCCAACGTATGATGCTGACCAGTGTCCTTTTGGAACGTCTTTAAATGGTGATGTTGCGTTGGGGTTATAGCTATTGAATGCTACTGAGATTATTTTTGCCACTTGCTCTCTTGTTACAGGAGTGTTTGGCTCGAATGAGTTCTGAGATGTTCCCTGCATAATACCCTTTGAAACAACGTATGAGATTGCCTCAACTGCCCATTCTGCAGATGCAACGTCGTTGTACTTGCTAAAAAGCGCAGTTCCCGAATTATTAACGCCTGATGGTTGAACAGGCGTTGGTGCTGTACCGTCGTTTCCGTCAACGTCGACTGTTGGATTGTCTTTTTTTTCGCCACCTTTTGCTGCTGCAGCTACTGCCTTTTTCCAATCGGTACGGAACGTCTCCATATTTGTGTATGTTTTTCCTATAAATCCTTTACATGCAGCCATTTTTTTTGCATCTGGTTTTAATGCATCATATGCTGCAGTGTTGATGTTTGCAGATGTAGCGTATGCTTGTATAAGACCATGAACATCACCTTCGAGCTCTGTTGATGGAAGCGCTGCCATAAACTCAAGCTCTGCTTTTGTGCGGTTTATAATAGCTTTTGCCTTGTTTATTCTTTCAGTTGAGCCTGCTTCACCTGCATTTGCTATTTCGTCCTTATAATGTGCCAGATTGTTTACAAGGTAATTCTGCTTTGTTGTGTCGTTTGCAGCAAACGAAACGTCTGCACCCAACATCGGACCGAATCTATCAAGGTCTTCGTATGTTGTAGCTATGCCGGCTGCAAGTGTATTATCAACATAATCAACCACCAAATCTTTTTTGATAAACAGAAAATCCTCAGGCTCAGCGCAGTTTGATGCGTACACCTTGTACAAAACGCCTGCATTACCACTGTCGTCAACGCCGGGAGCATTGAACTTGAATGTGGCAGTAAATGTTTTTGTTTCTTTATTTACTGTTGTTGGCTGAACTATAACGTTCGGTCCTCCAGATTCGAAAACATCGTAAGCATAGTTCTTGCCGTCAGCAATTGGTCCACGTGAATCGGTAACTCTTTCCACGTATACGTCTACACCTGTTTCTAATTCTGCATCAGTAAGCGTACCCTCTACGGTTACTATTGATTGGTTAAATGCCTCATCAAATGAATCGTAAAATACTTCGTAAGTATCGCCTACTACAACAGAATCTACAGTTGCTGCGCCTGCGCTTGCGCCCATTGCCAAGATGCAAGCACTGATTGTTGATAAAATAAGTTTTTTAATCATCTTTCCCTCTCCTTTTTTAATTTATATAATCAGGTATTTGTAAAATTGTCCCGGAATGAAGACTTTTCCGTTCCTCATTCTGCAATCGCCTCATTATATAAATTTCTGTTTTTTATTTAAGGGGTGGGGCAGAGCAAGTCTGCCCCATAGCCTTAAATTTTAGTTAGTTTTTATTGTTGTGCCGTTGCGGTTTATAGATCAACCTTTTTCGGAACACCGTATGGTACCAAGTCGGTCATATTGTTCCATACAAATGCCTTATACTTTGTTGCATCTGTTGCTGAATCAAATGCAAATTCTTCGTTAATGTCTTTACCGCCATCAATTGCCATTGTTTTTGATACCCATGCATCAACCATTGCGCCGCTTTCGTTGTATGCAGCAACAACTACTACAACCGGCTTAGATGTTGTTGTAATGTTCTCTACCTTGACAGAAGTATCTGTAAGTTCAACTGTCAAATCATCAAGTTCTTCGTAGTTGTAAGCAATGATGCTGTCGATTACTACAAATTCCCAATCTGATACATTTAATCCGAAATAGCCTGTGTCGCCGGCGCCTTTTTCCTCGGTGCCTGCAAATGCGCTTACAAGCTCGCCATCAACGTAGTAGTTACCTGCCTTGCCGAACTTCTCTACCTTAACTGCATATTCTTGTGCTGAACGCTCAGACACTTCTGTTTCGATCACGTAGGCACCTTTGTAATCGTCAAAATTATCACCTTTGTTAAAGGCAACAAAGTCTTCTCCGGCTGCATCATAAACCGCATCACCAAAGATAATAGCTGAGGTTGCTTGTGGCACTGTGTCAACAGGTGTTGATACACCGTTTTCTGATGTAAACTTTCTTTGTACTGTGTCATTTTGGATATTCCACCAGAATGCACGGTTAGCAACTGTTTCTGCATCTGAGTTATACCACATATTCAAATGCGGAACCGGATTGTTGTAAAGGTCTTCTTCTATTTCTTCATTGTAGTCTTTGTCAATAACAGAAGTGTAAACCTTCGCGTTAAATTCAACCCTGTAATCTGTTGCGTCTTTTACTGCAGGAATTGCAAGTGTTGCATCTCTCAGTACAAGTGCGCCGTCCTGAACTAATGTCAATGGTGCGGTTGTACCCTTTGTTGTTATGATGTCGCCATCTGTTGCATCAACGTCAAAGCTATCAAAGTTTTGCTTTGCATATACTGTCAGTCTGAAGTTTTCTGAATATCTCTTGTCTGTTACAGCAACTGGGCTTGGAGCAAATCCTTGCGGAACTGTTACTGTATACAGTGCTTCTGGTATAACACCATTTTCCGGCTTAAGTGTTACTATGTTGCCTTCAAAGCTTGCGTTAACGTCGCTTAGGAGAGTTTTGTTTTCATAAACTTCTATACCGCCGAAATTATCATCTGCTTCGAAGTTTGTTGTATCGAATTGTACATAGATACCCTTTGTATCTGCCCAGATGTCTTGAACTGTGATAACGTCTGCTACTGAACCTGTGTAGTTTCCTACTTCACAAGTTGTAATTAGCAAGTCATCTATTACAGAAATCGCTTCGGTACTTGGCTGTTCAAAACCAACCTTTGAACCGTCTGTAACAGTATTGTTTACATCAACTGTTGAGCCAAAATATTCAGGTGTTTCATCACCGTTTGAAATAAGTCCCTGTAATACATTTGATGCTGTATTGTTTGTTGAGTAGCTTCTTAATGCCGCATGTATGTTGTATATTGGTTCTTTTGTTGTTTTTTGGCCCGAGTACGGATACTCGTATACTGTAGCATTATCAAGCGTACCATCTGCATCCGACGAATTTCTTTCGCCAAGGATACCGTGAATCCATCCAATACCACAATATGTTACATTATTAATTGTAGGTGCGTTCTCTTCTGATGCTGATTTTAGGTTTTGAACCTTTGCTAATGACGGCCACATTAAGAATCTGTTTCCGTTCCAGTTATCAGCATCTTTTTCGTCTGCTTTATTAACATTTCTCTTGTAAAGCTGTGGCTCTACCCAATACCTATCGCCGTTTATATATGTATCTACTTTTGCTGTTATTGTAGAATCCAAGCCAATGCCTGCTTTTGCTGTTGTATATATTCCTGCTCCTTGCATTAACAGCTTTTTGTCTTTTATTGATGCACCAAATCTTGAATCAGTAGTAACAACTGCACGTGCATCCAAATACATCTTGCCGTCTAAGATTTCGCCGCCTTGTGTTGGCCATGATGACGGGTCTACTTTTCTGTCTGCAAAGTTTTCGAAATCTTCATTAACTATTGTTTTTACTTTAAAAGTCTTTTTAGTTCCGCCAACTGCCAGAATGTAAGTTACATCTGTTTTTATAGGCTGTGCAAATGTGATGCGAAGTGTTTTTGCTTCGTCATCATAATTTGTTTCTGCCAAAGCTACGTCCTTTAATCTTGCAGTTTGAACTGTTACCTCGCCTTTTTGAACAACAGACGGTGTATCTGCGAAGACTACATCTATACCATAGATGTCTGCATATACCTTTTTAATTTCAGCATCTTCACCCATTGCGTCAATATCTGTTATTTCACATGATGTAACAACAAGGTTATCTACTACCATAAATGTATTTGCATTTCGAGAAGAAACAGCAAAGCCACCATAGGTTGCTTCATCCGGACGGTTGTTTCTTGTTCCGCTGAATTTCACGCTTGTGCCAAGATCTGCATATCCTACATAATCACCTGTAGCTCTTGTTCTTATTGCATAA
>JAZSFX010000013.1:0-3428 GCA_045532455.1 Clostridia bacterium | reverse complement strand
AAAGCCTCTGCCTCAGCAGCCTCAATAACGCTGTCAACAACCATTTTTGCTATATCATCACCCTCACGAATTATTGGGCATCTGATTCCTCTTGAAATTTTTCCTGTTCCGATGGTCATAAAAATTTCCCTCCAACTTCTTGACATTGTATTTCAATACTATTATAATACATATATATGTATTAGTAAAGTAGATAAATCTTACTACTGTGATAAGGAGAGCTTATATGAAAACAAAACTTGACTATTATCGAATTTTTTATGAAACCGCACGATTCTCATCATTCTCAACAGCAGCTGAACACTTATATATTTCCCAGTCTGCCATTTCTCAATGCATACGTCAGCTAGAAACTGACCTTAATGCAAAACTATTTACAAGAACACGCAGAGGTGTATCACTTACTAAAGAGGGTGCCATCCTATTTCAGAAGGTAGAAACAGCGCTTGCCGCAATAGAACAAGGCGAATCATTATTAGAAAGGCTGCAACACCTTGAGAGTGGCGAATTGACTATTGCCGCGGGCGATACTATAACAAGTCAATTCCTGCTACCCTACCTTGAAAAATTTCACGAGCTTTATCCAAATATACGTCTTGAAATGGCAAATTCCTACTCATCGCATATGCTGCAAATGGTAAAAGAGGGCAAGGCTGACCTTGCATTTGTAAATCTTCCGGCAGTTGATGATGAACTGCGCATTGTGCCATGTCAGGAAATTCATGATATATTTGTATGCGGTCCGGATTTTGATATGAAAGATGAATATACATGGGAGGAAATTGCACAACTTCCTCTTATTCTGCTCGAAAAAAATTCATCTACAAGACGCTCAATAGATAAAGTATTCAATGAAAAAAATATAAATCTTATTCCTCAAATAGAAATTGCGGCACATGATCTGCTAATTCAATTTGCATCTATACATCTTGGGATTTCGTGTGTTGTAAAGGAGTTTTCACAAAAGGCTTTAGCAGACAAAACTATACGTCAGTTAAATGTATATCCACCTATTCCCTCTCGAAATATAGGATGTGCATATGTACGTGATAGTATGTTATCACGCGCAGCTCAGGCTTTTTTAGAACTGATAAAATAAAAAATGGCAATTTCTTATTACGGAAATTGCCATTTTTAAATTAATCATCAATACTGTTATCTGTTGCTTTAACAAAAATTTCCTGAACTTCTGCAGACGGTGCTTTATCTAAAAGAGTTACAATAATTGCAATAATTCCACCAAGAATAAATCCCGGAATAATTTCGTAAACACCTGTTAATGCAGTAAGAGCCATTCCATTCGAAACAGGAAGCCATAGCCATAGTATATCAACAAGTGCACCTACTATAATACCTGCAACTGCACCTTTATATGTAAATCTCTTCCAGAACAATGATAGTAATACTGCCGGTCCAAACGCTGCGCCAAATATTCCCCATGCATTTGATACAAGGTCCATAATTGCCTGAGCAGCCTTTCCTTTACTGCTTGCAATAAAGAAGGCAACAACAGAGATTACAATAACAACAATACGGCTAACCCAAAGCATTTCTTTATTTGAAGCATTTTTTCTTATAATCGGCTTATACAGGTCGCTTGAGAAAGAAGATGCCGCAACAAGAAGTTGCGAATCAGCAGTTGACATACTTGCTGCAATTATAGCTGCAAGCAGTAAGCCTGCAATAAATGCAGGGAATACATCACGTGCAAGCTCAACAAAAATAAGCGATTGTTTTCCTTCAGCCAGAAGTTTTGCTGATAAGTCGATACCGTTTGAGTATACAAACATTCTTCCAAGGTATGCGATTATAATTGTTGCTGCAAGTGAAAGTACAACCCAGATAATTGCAACTGTTGCAGATTTTTTAACCATTGATGGTTTTTCTATAGCCATAAATCTTACAATAATGTGTGGCATACCAAAATAGCCCAGTCCCCAACCAAGTCCGGAAATAATATCTTTCCAGCTTGCATTAAAGAAGTTAGCAACAAACTCAAATTCTTCGCCATTAGGTCCTGTGTATATAGTTGTAAGTGCTGACGGTTCAAGTTCACGTGTGAAGCCTACAACTATCGGAACTATTAAAAGGGCACCTATCATCAAAAGCCCCTGGAAGAAGTCTGTCCAGCAGACTGCATTAAATCCACCGAGGAAAGTATAAATAACGACAATCGCCGCAAAAATAAGCATTGCGTTAGTTCTTGTCAGTTGCGGAACAAGTGTTGTAAATACATCTGCACCTGCAACAAAAGCTGATGCAACATAAATTGTAAAGCATACTAAAAATACAACTGCACAAATAATACTTACAGTATGGCTTTTTGATGCAAAACGCTTTGAAAGATATTGTGGAAGTGTTATTGAATCACCAGCCGCCTTTGAAAACTTACGAAGACGTTTTGCGACCAAAATCCAGTTTGCAGCAGTACCTATCGCAAGACCAATACCAATCCATGCCTGACCAAATCCAAATGCCAAAATACTGCCGGGAAGTCCCATTAAAAGCCATGCGCTCATATCAGATGCCTGCGCACTCATTGCAGTAACCCAAGGTCCCATGGCACGTCCGCCAAGAAAATAATCTTTTTCTGTTGTATTCTTTGATTTAAAGAAAAAGTAAATACCTATAGCAATCATTGCTACAAAGTAAAGTACAAATGCAAAAATATCCATTTTTTATTCTCCTTTGGTTTATTTATTTTTAATGCACTTTAAGTATTATAACATAAAATATTCCAAAAATCAATAGAAAATCAAGTATAGTTTTTGCAGTTATATTACATTTATTATAAATAAATAAAAGAACACAAATTTTACTTGACTTTTTTGCCAAAATATATTACAATGTATTTATACAATGTAATACTTAGGAGGATTAATATTATGATTTCAGCTGGAGATTTTAGAAATGGAGTAACTTTTGAACTTGACGGAAACGTTTATCAGATTGTTGAATTCCAACACGTTAAACCGGGAAAAGGTGCTGCATTTGTAAGAACTAAGATAAAGAACATTATTACAGGTGGTGTGGTTGAAAAAACTTTTAGACCTACAGAAAAGATGCCAAAAGCTCATATTGAAAGAAAAGATATGGAATATTCTTATAACGATGGCGATTTATACTACTTTATGGATCAGGAAACTTTTGATATGATTCCAATCGGTAAAGACCAGATTGGTGATGCACTAAAGTTTGTTAAGGAAAATGACGTATGTAAGATTCTTTCTTACAAAGGAAATGTATTCGGTATTGAGCCACCAACATTTGTTGAGCTTGCAATAGCAGAAACAGAACCCGGTGTTGCAGGAAACACTGCTACAAACGCTACTAAGCCTGCTACTCTTGAAACAGGTGCAGTTATAATGGTTCCGTTGTTTGTTGACGGTTCAGATATAATTCGTGTTGATACAAGAACAGGCGAATAT
>JAZSFX010000027.1:0-9000 GCA_045532455.1 Clostridia bacterium | reverse complement strand
GAACACCGCTACCAACTATTGTCTGGTATGCAAAGCCGTTTGCACCGTTTGCACGGCAAACTGCTTCACCTGCTGCAGCAACTTCGTATTCCTTGTTGCCTGCCTTAACCTTTTCCATCATAGCTTTGTATGCTTCGTAGCAAAGCTTTGTAGCAGTTCTTGCCTGTTCAACTTCCCAATCGCTCTTAACATATCTGAACTTTAAGTAATCGTCAGTAAGGTCAACAACATCGCAACCCTCAAAACCTTTAACAAGGTCTTGGTGTACTGCGTATGGCATATCGTTTGTACCGATAAGACCAACTCTCTTTACAGGGAATTTCTTGTTTAGTTCTTCGAACAATTCCTCGAAACCGATAATTGTAGCAAGAGGATATTCTTCGTCGGGAACCATAAATACCTTAAAGCATCTTGTATCGTGAATTGCAGAAGATTGCTTTGCAAAAGGCTCACTCTCAGGACCGCCCAAAAGCATAGTAGTTCCGTCTCTGCCTACTAAAACAGCACCTTTTTCGAATTGACCAACCCAACCTGTAAGGTACCAACCGTTAGCAACGTTTAATTCATCAAAGTAGATGATTGCAATGTCGGTGTCCTTTTCGTTAAGAAGTTTAACAACTTTGTCAACTCTCTTTTTTGTTTCTTCTTGATTGTAATATGACATTTTTTTGTCCTCCTTTAAAAATTTTACTTAGTTAATATATGTAATATTCAGGCCTTACGCATTCCATTCAAAATCATCGAGGGGATACATAGGTCTGAGAATATTCTGTAGATTTAATTTTGATAATTCCACACAGCTTGCACCATTTGAAAGAGCAAATAGCTCTCTGTCGGCAAACGGTTTAAGCTCCTGGAAAAGATAACCTAACTTAACAACAACTACATCGTATGGTAACATATCAATATTAGCTTCGTCAAAGTTTCTCTTCTCTATAAAAGCACTGCGCTTTTCAGTGAATATTGCGTCAACATTGCCAAATGAAACGCAAAGGCTCTTTCCTATAAGCTCCTTGCCCCAACCTAATATATTACCGTGTGCTTTAACTGTTGCTGATGCACCGAATTTATCGAGATAAATTGTTTCTCCGTCTTTCTTATCCCAGAAACCGTTTACAATTTCCTCGTCGGTAATTCCGGCAATACAAACACTCTTATTAACGTCTTTTTTAAGGAACAGTTCAAGAATTTCAGTGCTTTCGCCTTCAGCTCCTGCAGTTGTGTTATCACCGCTGTCGGTAATAAAAATTCTCTTTTCACAACCTGCAAGTGCGCGGTCAATACACTCCTCAGGCTCTTCTGCTTCTATTTTGAACTTATACATTGTTCTTGTTGCCCATAATTTATTTGCAAGGTTTTTTGCAACCTTTTCGGCAATTTCTTTGTTGGTAGCACATACAACGGTTGATGCACTTGTGTTCTTTGCGTCAATCCAGCAGTGTCCTAAAAACGCATTTGCAGAATATATATCGTCGTTCTTTTCTAATTCAATTGTTTCGTCAATAATGCTCTTTAAAGGTTCTTCTCTTGTAAGTAATGTATCATTCTTCAAAAGGAATGGAACTCTTTGAACATATAAATATGGTTTATTGCCTGTCTTTAATGCTTTGATCAAAGCATTTGCAGCTCTCTCTTGGCTCTCGTTCTGGTCGGTATGCGGAACTGTTTTAAAACCGCAGGTAATATTTGCATATTCACCAAGCTCGTCGGTAATATTTGCGTGTGCATCCATAGTCATTGCAATAACACAATCCTCAGATACAATCTTGCGGATTTCTTTTAACAGGTACAATTCTCCGCTGCCAATTTCGTCAACTTCCATACTTCCGTGGAAGAAGATATAAACACCCTCAGCGTCAGGATTTTCACGTACAGTCTGCAGAATTTGCTCTGCATAGTACATATATATATCCTTTTCTACAGTTGCAGAGGGAAGTGCTACTGCATATATAGATGGAATTACTTCAAAACCTGCTTTTTCGAAAATATCTTTTACAATAAGTTTTTTAAAAATATCATCGCCCTTAAAATATTCGAAATCATATTTTTGGGGATGCAGTTTTGCTTTGCTGTTAGATTCGCACTGGAAAGAAGCGCAAATTATTTTCATACCATAACATCTCCTTTTTGCCTATATTCCTATCTTAAATTATATCATCTTAATATATTATTTCAATGGACAAAATAAAAGCAAAATGTGTATAAAAAAACACTCTTTTTGATATAACTTGACTTTTGTGCATTACTGTGTTAAATTAAAGATAATGGGGAAATAATATAGATAAATAATTTTATGTTTGCTTTTTTACAAGCATAAATTTTACACTGTTTTTTTATTTGAGAACGGAGAAGTTTTTATGAAAAAATATTATACCTATACCGTAAAAAAACTAATATCTGTCCAGCATCTTGTTACTATTGAGCAATTTAAGAACATTTCTGATTTTTCTTATCCCGAAGAAGCTCACGATTTTTATGAGTTTGTATATGTTGAGGATGGTAAAATCACTTGCAGAGATGAAAATACAAATACCACTTTAACAAGAAATGATTTCTTTTTGATATTGCCAGGTTCCAAACATTCATATTTTGTTGAAAAAGATGAGAATGCAAGCGTACTCATTGTATGCTTTAAGAGTAAGTCGAGTATAATTTCTATTATTAAAGGACGTCGTCGTATAGACGGTGAGATTAAGGAGTTATTGGAAAAAATATTAAAAGAAGCAAAGTCAACCTTTGTTTTCCCGATAAACAATAAACTTACATTAAAAGAAAGTCCAATGCTAGGTTCTCAACAACTTATAGAAAATTACATCGAAGAAGTGTTGATTAAACTCGTTCAGGACGAAATGTATATCAGAAGTAACATACAGGTTATGGTAGATGCTTCCGAAATTAAGAAGTCTATCGTAAATGAGGTTATAGGAATTCTGCGCTCGAATATATATGGTAAAGTTTCACTAACGGATATATGCGATGATATGTTCTATTCAAAAACGTATCTTAATGGTATATTCAAGGAAATGCTTGGAATTACCATTATGCAGTATTATCAGGATTTAAAAATAAACGAAGCCAAAAAACTTCTCGATAAAAAGGAAAAGATAACAACCATTGCGGACAAACTTCATTATGAAAGTCCGCAGTACTTTGCAAAGATATTCAAAAAGAAAGTAGGGCAGACGCCTACAGAATACAAAAAAATAAATAATTTATACTAAAAATTAAAGTCTTTTATAACACACAGTTATAAAAGACTTTTTCTGTTTTTGTATTTTTTTCGGTATTCGGTAGGCGAGCAGTTTTTGTAGTTTTTAAACCACCGTGTAAAATATGAAAGCTCACAAAAGTCAAACCTGTCGGATATTTCCGAAATTGGTAAATCCGAATACAGCAGTAATTGTTCAACCTCAGCCATTACCTTGTCGTGTATGTATTTTTTTAGTGTTATATTATTATCCTTAACAAATGTCTTGGTAAAAAAACTGTCGGAATAGTTTGTAACATTTTTGAGGTCATTTATTTTTATGTTTATAGACAGATTGTTGTTTATATACTCAAATATATCGTTATATTTTTTAGAGAGGTTTATATTGGTTATAAAATCCTCCTCATTAATATTTAAAAAGTCAAGTAAACAGTCCATAAAAATATTCTTTATTTTAAGTACCGAACTGCAGTTATCCTCATCAAACAGCTTGTTCATTTTTTCTACAATATCAAACTTTTTGTGAATAATCAAAGGCTCATTAACGTTCGAAAAAAGGTCCTTTGAGTTTCCTAAGTACAGATTAAATAAAAATGTTATTTCCTTTGACGGTTTTGTGTATAGCCAGTCGCACTTTACGTGATTACCGATAAAGAATATATCGCCCTTTGATAATGGCCTCGTTTGATTATTGAAGTGTAACTCGGCACTTCCGTCAATAACAAAGTGCAGTGAATTTATTGTATATTGAAAATCCTTGTCAAAAAGAGATTTGCTTACAAATCCTGGATTAATCTCAGCCTTGTTGTGCTCCTTTAACTCCAATCTTAAATTGTTAAAAATATATTGAAGATTTTCGTTAATGAAGCATATATACTCAAATTGTGATAACTCTTTATTAAAATTACCTGTTGTTTTTATCACACAATCCACCACCTTTTTTATTAAACGGAACAAAAAGTCAAATTAATGACATATTTTTTTCTTGCTATTATATTATAATATACTTATAATAAAATTGCAAGTAAAAAATATAAAAAAGGAGAAAGATAAAATGAATAATAGAATAATATTTAACGACAATTCTGTTGGCACTATTGATGCGCAAATAAAGACCGAGGGTAACAAGGTTATTGCAACAATAAAGAAGGAAGATATTCCTAAAGATGCCAAGTATATCGATTTTATGTACGATTACCTTGTAAGCGGAACAGATGAAAACGGGTATTATTTTGCACCAAGAGGTACAAAAGAGAATGGTACAATACTTACATATTTTAAGGAAAGAGAAGATTGTGAGTATATTTCCGATAGTAATTCAATGAGTATCTTTGGTTTTAAAACATCTGAAAAATCGGTTTTTGCTGTTGTTACGGGTATGACTTTTGAATACAGAATTGTTTGCGGTGTTAAGGATAACCAATACTATATTTATCCTAAATTCTTCTTAAATGAGAAAAATCACTACGAGGATATAGTTGTTGAATATTATAATCTTCCTGTAGGTACAGATTATAATGATATGGCAATGATGTATCGTAAAATTAAAAATCCAAAACTTTTAAAAGAGCGTGTAAAGGGTAACGAGTACCTTGAATATGCAGTAAAATCACCCGAAATACGAGTTCGTCTTGCATGGAAGCCAGTGCCTGCAAGAGTTATGCACCAGACACTTGAAAACGAGCCTGAGGTTGTTTTAGGTTGTACATTAGACAGGGTTAAGGATATTATTGATGGTCTTGAAAAAAGAGGTGTTAAAGAGGCAGAAATCTGTCTTGTTGGTGTTGAAATAAAGGGACACGACGGAAGATGGCCACAACTTCTGCCAATAGAGGAATCAATCGGTGGTGAAGCAAAGCTAAGAGAACTATGCAAGTATAGTCAGGATAAGGGTTATCAGATAGTTGTTCATACAAACAGTACCGAAATGTACGAAATTTCTTCTGATTGGGACGTAAATCAGCTTGTTGTTAAAGAAGACGGGGAATACTCGTGTGATGAAATTGCATGGGGTGGCGGTCAACCGTTCCATCTCTGTTCAAAATGTACAGTAAAATATACCAGACGTAATTTAAAAGATATTTACGATATGGGCTTTAAGGGAATACACTATATAGACGTGTTATCTAACTTTCCGCCAAGAAACTGTTATAGTACGGAACACCCATCAACTGCAAGGGAAAGTGCAGCCGTTATATGTGATATAGCAAAAGAAACACAAGAGATGTTTGGCGGCTTTGCAAGTGAGGGACCATTCGACTTTGTTTCGGATTATATCGATCATGTTCTATATACAAGCTATAATCTTTATGGCGAGCAACATCCGATTGTTGATGAAACAATTCCATTCTGGCAGCTTGTATTCCATGGCTCAATACTTTATAATCCATCAACAGAGACAGTAAACTATTGCGTTAAAGAAGAAAAGAGTCATCTTAAGTATATTGAATATGGCGGCAGACCGTTAGCATACTTTAATTCAAAATATGTTGATGAAACCCCCGACAGCTGCGGTAACTGGATGGGTGATGAGGACCTGCTTCTTCATACAGACGAAATCCTCGACGATTCATTAGATAAAATCAAGGAAATGTATGATGAGTATAATAAGCTAAACTACTTACAATACGAAACAATGGATAAGCACGAGAAAGTATGTGATAATGTTTACAGAGTTACATACTCAGATGGTACAAAAATCACAGTTGACTATAACAAGAATACTTACGAGGTTGTGAAATAAACATGAATAAGCAAAAAAGAATTTCAATTATATTGTCGGTTTTATTTCTGTTACCATGGGGAATGCAGTTTTTGATGGAAAATTTTCTGTCGATATACATACATAATCTGCCATATGGAACAGATAAGTTAATAGGTCAGATACAAGCTTTAGGTGCTATAATAACAATGATTTCACAATTTTTATGGACGAGGCTTGCAGACAAGACAGGTAAAACAGATAAGATTTTGGTAATCACGCTGATATTATTAAGCGTATTCTCAATTCCGTTTTTGAATCTGAACATTTCAAAAACAATGCTATTTATATCAATAATATTATTCTATAGCTGCTATATGTGTCATCAGCCGCTGATTGATGCAATAGCATCAAAGGAACACGAAAAAACCAAATTCTCATTTGGATTTTTCAGGTCGTTTGCCTCGCTCGGCTTTGGCTTAATGGGAATTGTGCTTGTACTTTTTCCAAGCAATAGCAATAACATATTTTTTGTGTATGTTATTATATTGGCACTCAGCACGGCAATCACAACACTGTTTCTACCTAAGAGTGAAAACGGTATTGGTGTACAGGCAGCAAAAGAAGCAAAAAAGAAAATCAAGTACTCTAAGGAGTTTTATATGTACTTGGTTTATACGTTTATATTGTTTGTTTGTTCATCAACAATCAATGCATTTCTTCCTGTTTATTACACCTCAGCAGATGGACTTGGCGGTAGTCTAAAAACATATTCGCTTATCTTAAGTATCGGTACATTTGTAGAGTGGCTTTTGATGTTACTGTTTGGTAAAATCTTAAAGAAGCCAAACTTTAAGTATATGTTTATGCTTATTGCAGTTGTTACAATGCTTAGAGGCGGATTGAATTTCCTTGCACAAAGTTATCATCTTGCAACTATTTCAGTATTCCTTGTTGGAGTATATAGTGCGCTTTTGTGGGCAAGCTCCACACCGTACATAAAGACGGTTGTGCCAATGGAAAATATGGCATCGGCGCAAGGCTTGTGGGTAATAGCCTCATTTGGATTAGGAAAATTTGCCGGCTCATACATTGGCGGTATAATTACGGAAAGTTTTGGATACAAAAATCTGTTCCTGATTGTGTTTGCAGTTGCAACAGTTCTTCTACTTTTGTGTCCCGTTCTGTTTAAGAAAAAAACTTCACAAAATATAGCAGTATAAGATAACAAAAAACGCATAAATGCAAAGCATTTATGCGTTTTTTTTGTTATGGAGCTGACGAGAATCGAACTCGTGTCCGAAAACAAGTCCACCCAAGCTTCTCCGAGTGCAGGTTATGTTATTTATTCCCCAAGATAAAACTTCATAACCAAAGCTATATCAAGGGTAGCTCTTACGTCATGGAAGAGATTAGAGCAAATCTCAACTCACGTTCACCGAAAAATATTATGCCAAGCCCTATAAGTCGGTAATCATAGGGGAGACAACGCTGCAATTAGGCAGCGTAAGCTAATTTATTATTGTTAGCGTTTATATTTAAAGTTTGAGTCTTGTTAAAGCGGCTGACTCATCCGCTACTCGCTACTCGGGATTCATCATCCCCGTCGAAACCATTGCAGCCCCGAATGCTAACAATATGTATTGTACCATAAGTTTATGCAAATTGCAAGCGGTTTATTATGACATTTTATGTCAAAATTTAACTATTAAAATATGCGTCAATTCCCTCGGCTATTGATTTGCCTATTAAATCCGATTCATTTTTTAAAATTTCGAGGTCGTTTGCATTATCGTAAAAACCAATTTCGAGATATGCCACTATAACAGGTGATTTGCAAAAAAGTATTGCTGAGGGCAGGGCATCAAATCTTCCATTACCTGATGCTTTAAGGCTTGTATTGAAAACAATTTTATCGTTAATAGCTTTTCCAAGATTATTACTTGCATCTATGTAATCTGACGGTATCTGTCTCTGGTCGTATGTGCCCGAAAGGGACATATAACAACTGCCACTGCCGCCGCCTGCATTTGAATGAATACAAACAATAGCATCTGCGTCGGGAGATAGTGAAGTATTGCCATTTGGATAGCATTGCCCCAAACGCTTTGTTACAGACGGATTTTCGTCATTGGTTGAACGAGTTAATCTTACAGTATATCCCATTTGCTCAAGATATTTTTTTGCGGCAAGTGCATTATTAAGATTTAGCTGTGGCTCAACATCTCTGTCGCTGTTAACGATTGGATACCAGCAACTACCGCCATCAGGCGCTCTGCCACTGCAACCGTTGCCCTCACAATCATCGTGGACAGTGTTGGTTTTCCAATGCCGCCACTCGCCCCAGGAATTGTCCTTTTTAATCCAACCGCTTTGTTGCTTTTCGTCATCACTCATTAATGAGGAGGATTTACCATGGCCTGCATCTAATACAATTACACGGGTATGGGAATTTTCGTTTGGATGAGTTGAATTCACATTAAGGTTAGCAGAAGCAGGAGTAAGTGAAAACTCATTATCATTACTTTTTTCGGAGTTATTGTCGGGAGAATAGAGTGTACATTTTATTGTTCCCGAAGTTGCTTCTTTTGAACAAGTGCCAATATTATTCAGTGCATTAACGGGAATTATGTTATATTCCTTTGTCGCATACGAAACAATATATACGTCATTTATATATACATTCTGTGTGGGGTAAAAAACCTTTTCTTCTTCATCAAGCTGCGATAATTTTGATATATATTTCTTGTTTAAATCAGTATTCTCGCCATTTGTAATATATACAGTATGTGTTTTCTCGTCATTTTTAATATTAAAATTAAATAACTTCAAATCCTGTGCAACTATATACACACTGTTTTTAAATTCATAAGAGGGAATAAGTTGACCATTTATGCTAACCGAGGTGTAAGAAGTTCTTATTTTACCTGCTATATCGCCTGCAGGAGATTGTCTCTCCAAAAAGAAATCAATAAAAAGCGAAATTACACAAAAGAATATTACAGTGCTTATTACAGTAATAAATATATTTCTTGAACGTATATTCATTTCATTATCCTCCTGTAGTATATCTTGTTACTATAATTTTAAA
>JAZSFX010000015.1:0-19138 GCA_045532455.1 Clostridia bacterium | reverse complement strand
GCGCGTAAAGCGGGTGCAAAGGTAGTATTTACACGTCATAGTGTATTTGAACCGCCAAAGAAGTTATCGCAAGGCTTGGGCAAAGTAATTAACGGTATTATAAACAATCACTATGCAGACAGCATTATAGCAGTTGCAGAGGCGGCAAAGGATAACCTTACCGCAACGGGTGTTGATGATAAAAAGATTACCGTTATTCTAAACGGTGTTGAGGGCTTAAAAAGAGTGGATAACACCGAAAGAGAAGAAATTAAAAAGAGATTTGGAATTGGTGATGAAAAAGTCGTTTCGATAGTTGCAAGACTTGAGGATATAAAAGGCCATGACTACTATATAGAAGCTGCCGATAAACTTCTTAAAGAGGGAATAAATGCAAAATTCTTTATTGCAGGCACGGGCAGTTACGAAGAACACCTCAAAAATAAAGTTAAGGAAATGGGCAGGGAAGACAGTATAATTTTCACGGGCTTTATAAGCGACGTGGATAAGCTTATGAACGTTACCGATATACAGGCAAATGCATCGTTTGGTACAGAGGCAACAAGCCTTGCATTGTTAGAGGGAATGAGCATAGGAATTCCTGCAGTTGTATCTGATTTTGGCGGTAATCCGGGAGTTATAAAAAATGGCATAAATGGATTTGTGGTAGAGAAAAAGAATGCCGATGCTTTAGCGCAAAAGCTTAAGGAGTTATTAACAGATGATGAGCTCTATAAAAAGCTCTCGGACGGTGCTCTTGATATTTTCTCAAAGACCTTTACAGCAAAGGCAATGACACAGAATACCGAAAAGATATATATAAAAACCATAGAAAAATAAAAGAGGGGGACATGAAATGAAAAAAGTAAAGTGGACAATTATAGATACACTTATTATACTTGCAATTATAGTAGTTTGCTTTGTAGGCTATAAAATGTTTGGTCAAACAATAACAACTCCTGCGCAAAGTAATAAGGCAGAGGTTGTTGTGTTGGTATCAAATAAGAGCAAGGGATTTTCCAAGGCGATAGAAACAGGTAAAAAAGCAAATCTGAGCCTTACAGAAAAAGATGGAGGCATTGTAACAAGGGTAGAAACAGAGCCTGCCGCAACTATGACACTTAATAGCATAAACGGCACTTACCAGAATGTTTTAAATGAAGAAAAGGAAGACGTATATATATACGTTGATGCAGAGTGCGATATAAGCGATAAGCATATAAAAATAGGCGACACAATCGTTCGTGTGGGCGAGAATGTTGCAATACGAGGCAAGGGATATGCTTCCGAGGGCTTTATTGTTCAGGTAAATGAGGGAGGCGACAAATAATGGATAAATCAGGAAAGATAAAGGGAAAATTCAGTATTATAGACATATTGGTAATTCTTTTGATAATAGTAGCCATAATCGGCTTTGTAACAAGATTTGGCAGCAGTGTAACAAAATCAGTTACCTCCGATGTACATTTTAAATACGTTATAAAGGTAGAGGGGGTCCGTTCATATACAGTAGACGCTCTGCAAAAAAAAGGTGTTGTTACAGACAAACGTGCACTTGAACATGTTGGCGATGTAGTTGACGTAAAAGCAGAAGATGCAAAGATAAATTCTATCCTATCCGACGGTACAATGCGCGAAATAACACAGCCCGAAAGATATAACTGCTTTGTTACAATAGAAGCTGATGGCAGAGAATCTGATGACGGATATATCCTAAAGGATACAACGGAGCTTTCAGTTGGCAGAGAGGTTGAACTTATTACAAAATATGTACACACCACAGGTACAATAGAAAGTATAGAAATAGTAGAATAAAAAAATATCACACTTCAATTTTGAAGTGTGATATTTCTATGTTTTAGCAATATATTTGTCTTAACTTTGGCTCAAGGTCAAATGGAGATTTACCAACAAACGGTATTTCGCCATATATTCCTTTAACAAATGCTCTTTGAGCTTCAGGGTCAGGTGAATAAATGTTAACAAAAGTTTCGGCACCTGTCATAACGTCAAAGTGCAGATATGGATAACCCATAGAAACACCAATAGACTTTTCTCTTCCCTTGGAGAATGCATGAATAAACATTGATAATTGGTTTCCGTATAATGTAGGCAATCCCATAGGTCTGTGCATTGCAACATAGCCAACATATATTATAAGGTCAGATTTAGCCGCCTCATCAATGCCTCCAGGTGGCATACCGTTGTAGATATTAGCTCTCGCACCGCGTTTTTCAAACTCTTCCTTCATAACCTTAAGCTGTTCGCCTGTTCCATTATAGTGAGAAGCATATATGATTGTTACGTCCTTTACCTTGTCCTTTGAAACAGGTATAATATTGATTTTGTCATAAAGTAGAGTTGCAGATTTTTCAGAAATCTTTTCGCATGTTTGTTTAAGGCTTTCTGTTGCAGCCTTAACATCAATAACTTCATTTCTTATTTTGTCATCAAATAATCCGATTTTTTCTTTAAGGTCAAGTACACGTTCGCATGATTCTTCAATACGCTCCATCGAAATACGACCGTCTTCAACAGCCTTGTAAACCATATCGAATGCTTCGGGAATAACACCCAAAAGAATGTCGTTTCCGGCATTTATAGCTGCTACTACCATTTCCTCATATGTTGGATAGAAAGCATTTACAGAAGCCATTCCCATAGCATCTGTTATAATAACACCCTTAAAGCCCATCTTTTCACGCAATAGTCCTTGTACAACCTTTCGTGAAAGTGTGCAAGGAATGTATTTTCCGTTAATTTGTGTATCGTCAATAGTTGAGAATGATTCGTGTCCTACCATTATAGTCATAACATTAGCGTCAATCATATTCTGGAAAATTTTTCCCTGTACTTCATACCATTCGTCAAATGGTGCGTCCATATCAGATGATGTAAAATGTGCATCTCTTATACCATATCCCATACTGCCCGGGAAATGTTTTACGGTTGAAGCAACATTCTCGCTTTCTGTACCACGTATAGCCGCAGTAGCGATAGCTGTTACTTTGTCGGGATCATCAGAGAATATTCTGCTTATTGAAGATGAGTATCTGTTAAGCTTATCAACAACAGGCACCCAACGCCAGTTAGCACCTGCCGCTCTCATTTCACGTGCTACTCCGGCATATAGCTCTTTTGTAAGCTCAAGATCATTTACAGCAGCTATAGATGGAGGGGAGGGAATAATATTTCCGCTTGCTAAAGCATAACCAACACCGTTTTCGGCGTCCATTGCCACTAGCATAGGAATACGTACATTTTTTTGTATATCGTCTATGTATGCTTTGGAATCCTCTATAGTCATTCTCTGACCGGTTGCCCATTCCTCAGCAAGGTCTACTATGTTCATTCTTATAGAGCCTGTGTGCCAGTAGCTTCCAAATTGACATCTTTTAAGAATTTCATCAATTTCTTCCTTTGGACGTATAACATTGCCCTTTTCCGTTGGCTTATACTGAAGACGTTCATCTCCAACCATCAACAACTGAGCAATTTTCTCTGTTAAAGACAGTTCGTCAAGTGTTGGTCTTTTCATAAAAATACCTTCCTTTTATAATTTTTTTGTTTTAATTGGCGAAACATTTTATGTTTCAAGGTACTTATATCATATTTGTGGCGTATTGTCAATACTTTTTAGTAATTTTGTTTATGTTTTTTTGGATAAAAATAACTTTTATCCGTTGACACTTAGATTTATATATGGTAAAATAAATAGAAGTAAAAAATTTGCACTTATAAGGGGTGAATGTAATGAAAAGAAACGACTATATATCATGGGACGAATACTTTATGGGTATTGCACTTTTGAGTGCACAAAGAAGTAAAGATAACAATACACAGGTTGGCGCCTGTATTGTTGATAAGAACAATAAAATATTGTCTTTGGGTTATAACGGTATGCCAACAGGTTGTGATGATGATAATATGCCATGGGGCAGAGAAGGTGACCCGCTAAATACAAAATATGTATACGTGTGTCATGCAGAACTTAATGCGATATTGAATGCACCTGTAGGAAGTCTTAGCGGTGCGAGAGTTTATGTTACATTATTCCCCTGTAATGAATGTGCAAAGGCAATTATACAAAGCGGCATAAGAGAGGTAATATATCATAGCGACAAATATGCAAACGACTTTACCACCGCTGCATCAAAGAGAATGTTCGATATGGTAGGGGTAAAGTACCGTCAATACGAGCCTGCCGGGAGAGTTGTGGAATTAAAACTATGAACAAAAAAACAGTATCAAAATTAGAATTGTTTTTTACGGGACTGATATCCCGAATGGAAGAAAACAAGGACTTTTTTAAGGATATAAATATAATATACAAATCGGGCACAAAAACGTTTAGGGCACTTATAGAATTTGATAAAGAACTGACCCTGAATTTTCAGGCAGTTAAGAGTGTTGTAACAAAAGATGATATTATAGCTTTTGTAAGGGAAGAAAGCTCTAAATACGACGAGGCGCGTGTGGAATACAGCGAGCGCGGTACGGTGTTGGTTATAGAAGCAACCGATAAACGTGTTTCGATGAAAAGTGAAGATATTACCGATACAGTAGATAAAACAAGTGTAGTACAGACAAAAAGAGAATATATGGTAAATCCCGCACTTGCAAAGGACTTACTTCTTGAAATCGGCATACTTGCGCAAAATGGCAAAATAAAGAACGATAAAATACGCAAGTATAACCAGATAGATTATTTTGTGGAGTTGGTAAAGCCCATAATACAGAGTTTTGAGGATAAAGACGAAATAGTTGTTATGGACGCTGCTTGCGGAAAAAGCTATCTGTCTTTTGTGCTGAATTTCTATTTGCGTGAAGTTCTTAAAAAGAAATGCTATTTTATTGGTGTAGATTACAGTGATACCGTAATTGACGCTTCCAAGAGAATTGCATCAAATTTAGGATACTCAAATATGGAATTTATAAAGGCAGATTTAAGAGAATATATGCCCAAAAGAAATATTGACCTTGTAATATCACTGCATGCGTGCGACACAGCAACCGATATGGCAATGGGTCTTGGTATCCGTTCAAAAGCAAGGGCGATTGTTTGTGTGCCATGTTGCCATAAAGATATTTTAAAGCTGTATTCATACGAGCCATTTCGTGCCATAACAAAGCACGGTATTTTAAAGGCACGTCTTGCCGATACACTTACCGATGCAATAAGGGCGTCATATTTAGAAAGTGTCGGTTACGACGTGTCGATGGTAGAATATATTTCACCTTTAGAAACTCCCAAAAATATTATGATACGTGCAACACATACAGGTAAACCGAATTTACATTCAAAAGCCGATTATGATAATTTAAAGAAAATGCTTGGAGTTTCTCCGGCAATAGAAAAGTTTGTATTTTAGGAGAAGGATATGGATTTCGAAGAAAAGGTTATTGGCACAAAACACATTTTTGACGGTAACATAATAAAACTGAGGGTTGATGACATTTTACTGCCCGATGGCAGCAAAGCCACACGTGAGGTTATTGCGCATGGCGGCGGTGTAGGTATTATTGCTATAACTAACGAAAATCGTGTGCCTATGGTAAGCCAATACCGTATTGCAGCAAAAAGTATGATGTTGGAAATTCCCGCCGGAAAGTTAGAGGTAGGCGAAGACCCGCTTGAGTGCGGAAAACGTGAATTAACAGAAGAAACAGGCTATAGTGCAGAAAACTTTGAATATCTTGGTTCATATTATGCCACACCCGGATACTGTGAAGAAAAGCTTCACATCTACCTTGCAAGAGATTTAAAATGGGTAGGTCAGAATCTTGATAACGGTGAGTTTTTAAATGTAAAGGAATACAATATCGACGAGCTTTATGATATGGTTATGAATAACGAAATTTACGATTGCAAAACAGCTATTGCAATCCTCAAAACAAAAGAAATTTTATCAAGAGAACAATAAGAAAGGTGAGTAGGTTATGTCGCAGCTAAAACTACATACTCCTACCGGTGTTAACGATATACTGCCGGCAGAATGTGAAAAAAAGAGAATAGTAGAAGAAACTATATTAGATGTGTTTGGCACATTTGGATACAGGGAGGTACAATTACCCACCTTTGAGCATTACGACTGTTACGTTGGTGAAGATGGTTCATTTTCTCAGGATAAAATGTTCAGATTTTTCGACGAGAAGGGAAGTCTTTTGGCACTTCGTCCAGATTTTACAAATTCAATAGCAAGAATGGCGGCTACAAAGGTAAACAATAACTTTGTGCAAAGATATATGTATAACGGAAACGTATACCGCCTTGAGCGCGACCACAATGCAAGTAGGCGCGAGTTTACCCAAAGCGGAATTGAACTTATAGGCTCATATTCACCAAAGGCAGACGCGGAAGTAATAGCGGTTGCAATAAAGGCTGTTTTGGAAACGGGAATAACTGAGCTTAATGTAGAAGTGGGACAGGTTGCATTCTTCAACGGTCTTGCAGAGCAGGCAAATATGAGCGAAAAAGAGGTGTCTCTTCTTCGTGAAAGAATCGACTCAAAGGATTGTGTCGGAATTCAGGAAATAATAGATAAGCTTGATATGAGTGATGATATAAAATCACTTCTGATAGAGCTTCCGTATATGTTCGGCGGCCGTGAGGTTATAGAGCGCGCAATGGTAGATGGACTCAATAAAACATCAAAAGCTGCGCTTGATAATCTTCTTGCAATATATGATTATATGGCAGACTACGGTATGGAGAAATATATCTCAATAGATTTGGGTATGCTGCAGAGTATCGACTACTACACCGGCTCAATTTTTAAAGGCTACACCGAGGGTATAGGTTTTCCTGTGTTTGCTGGTGGCAGATACGATAAAATGATGCAAAATTTCGGTGCACCAAAGGGCTCGGTAGGTGTTGCAATAGGCATAGACAGACTCCTTTCTGTTATAGACGGTGAGTATACAAAGCAGGGTGCACTTATTTTTGCAGAGGACGGTGCAAAAAAGGCGGCTATTGGGTTAGCCCAACAATTACATAAAAACAAAATATGCTGCCCTGAAATGTATATTGGCGATGGAAACTACGAAGACGCTGTTTGTTATGCAAAAGAATTGTCCGAAAAAACAGGTTATGTAAATAAGATAATAAGAGTGTTTGAGAACGGCAAATTTGAAACATATAATTTTATAACCGATGAAGAAACACAAGTAGTTACGGAATAGGAGATTAGGGAATGAAATATCTTACAGTGGCACTTGCAAAGGGCAGACTTGCCGAGCTTGCAATGGATACATTTATAAATCTTGGTATGGATTGCTCGCAAATGAAAGAAAAGACAAGAAAGCTTATTTTCACAGACGAAGTAAACAAGGTTAAATTTATAATGGTAAAAGCATCAGACGTGCCTGCATATGTCGAGCACGGTGCGGCGGATATCGGCATTGTTGGTAAGGATACAATTTTAGAGGAAAACAGAAAGCTCTACGAAATGGTCGACTTAGGCTTTGGCAAATGCAGTATGTGTGTTTGCGGACCTGTGGAGCTTATGGGTAAATACGATAAAATAACAAACCTTAGAGTTGCCTCAAAATACACAGGCATTGCCGATAAATTCTTCAGGGAAGAAAAGGGCATGACGGTTGAGATTATAAAGCTTAATGGCTCTGTTGAGCTTGCACCGCTTGTAGGACTTTCTCACGTTATAGTTGATATTGTAGAAACGGGCAAAACACTGAGAGAAAACGGTCTTGATGTCTTAGAAGAAATTTGCCCACTTAGTGCAAGACTTGTTGTTAACAGAGTTTCTATGAAGATGGAGAAGGAAAGAATAATGAACATAGTGAATGCATTTAAAAAATAAAATTGTCCATCTCACCATTTTCAAAGCATTGTAGGGACCGGCGTCCTCGACGGTCCGCAAATATTACACCATAGCTTTTTGGGTACGGAAAGGAAAATTATAAAAATGAGAATATATCCCGCAATCGATATTAAAGACGGAAACTGTGTAAGACTTTTGCAAGGCAGATTTTCTGATGTTACAGTATATGGCAAAAACCCTGCCGAGATGGCAAAAAAGTGGGAGGAGCAAGGCGGCGAGTTTATACACGTTGTAGATCTCGACGGTGCGCTCAAGGGTAACGGAGTAAATGCGCAAAAGATAAAAGAAATCTGCGAGAGCGTATCTGTACCTGTACAAACGGGCGGCGGAATACGCACTATGGAGGATATCGAAACAAAGCTTTCATATGGTGTAAACAGAGTTATAATTGGTACAAAGGCAGTTTCTAATCCTGAATTTATAAAAGAGGCAGTTAAAAAGTACGGCGATAAAATAGTAATCGGCATTGATGCAAAAGACGGAATGGTTGCAGTTGAGGGTTGGGAAAAAACAAGCGACTTTACTGCTATTGAATTTGCAAAAATGATGGTAGATATGGGTGTTAAAACAATAGTCTATACCGATATTTCAACAGACGGAACACTTGCAGGCCCGAATGTTGAAGCAATGCGCGAGATGGCAGCGGCAGTTGACGCGGATATAATAGCTTCAGGCGGTATAGGAAGTATCGAGCATATAAAATCACTTGCCGATACAGGAGTTGAGGGCGTTATTGTAGGACGTGCACTGTATACAGGTAATGTGGAATTAAAGGACGCAATTTCAGCAGCAAAATAAAAATAGCAGACTATATGGTCTGCTATTTTTATTTTAATATCATCTTCATCTCATCATCACTAAGCTCTCTATATTCGCCGAGTTCAAGGCCACTGTCAAGCACTAAGTTACCTATTGCTACACGTTTTAAGTAAACAACACTTTTACCCACGCGTTCACACATTCTCTTTACCTGATGGAACTTACCCTCGTATATCTTAATAAAAACCTCGCATTTGTTATCCGTAATTTCTAAAATGGCGCTCTTTGCGGTAAAATCCTTAAATTCCATTCCGTTTCTAAATGCGTCAATATCCTCGCTTTGAGCTTCTTTATCAAGAATGGCAAAGTATGTTTTATATACTTCCTTTTTTGGTGAGGTTATGGAGTGCGCAAATGCACCGTCGTTTGTTAAAAGCAAAAGTCCCTCGGTATCAATGTCAAGTCTGCCAACGGGGAATAGCTTAAAATGTGCATATTCCTCGCCAATCAAATCCAATACTGTTTTATGCTCTCTATCCTCTGTTGCACTAACATATCCTTGTGGTTTGTTTAACATTAAATATACAAATTCACGATATTTTATCTCCTCGCCATTCACACAAACAACATCAGTGTCGTTCACGTTCTGCTCACTCTTTTTTATAGTAACACCGTTTATTGTTATAACACCGCTTTTAATCAGTTTTTTTACATCACTTCGTGTTCCTTTTCCGCAACCTGAAAGATATTTATCTAATCTCATTATCATCACCCTCACAAATTATATCATAGCTTTTTATAATAATCAAGAAATATCTTACAAAAAAGTTCACTTGCTTATTGACATAAAGTGTAATTTATAATAAAATATAGTGTAGTATTAATTAGTAGAAAGAGGAATTATAATGTTTGATAAATTAGAAGCGTTAGAGGAAAGATTTGCATATGTATCGGAAAAAATAAGCGACCCCGAAGTAATAGCCGACCAGGACTCGTGGCGTAAATTCTGCAAGGAACACTCCGATCTTACACCAATAGTAAATAAATATAAAGAATACAAAGAAGCAAAGCAAACTATCGCTGACGATAAAGAAATGCTCGAAATGGGTCAGGAAAAAGAATTCGAAGAAATGATAAAGCAAGAGCTTGGCGAGGCGGAAGAAAAAATTAAAACTGTTTCTGAGGAATTAAAAGTACTCCTACTGCCAAAAGACCCTAACGACGAAAAGAACGTTATTGTCGAAATAAGAGGCGGTACAGGTGGTGATGAGGCGGCACTTTTCGCGGCAGATTTAATGAGAATGTACTCAATGTATGCCGAAACAAAGCGCTGGAAGCTTGATATTTTAAACTCAAACGCAACCGACATAGGCGGATATAAAGAAATATCATTCTCTATAGAGGGACAAGGGGCATATTCAAAGTTCAAGTTCGAAAGCGGTGTTCACCGTGTACAACGTGTGCCCGAAACTGAAAGCGGCGGTCGTATTCATACATCTGCAGTAACAGTTGCAGTTTTGCCAGAGGTGGAAGAAGTTGAAGTTGAAATAAACCAGAATGATTTAAGGATAGACGTATTCCGCGCAGGCGGACCTGGCGGACAGTGTGTAAACACAACCGACTCTGCAGTTCGTATAACACATCTTCCAACGGGAATTGTTGTATCGTGTCAGGACGAAAAATCACAACATAAAAACAAAGATAAGGCAATGAAAATTCTACGTTCGAGAATTTATGACGAAATGCAAGCACAACAACATAAAGAAATTGCCGACGAACGTAAAATGCAGGTAGGCTCGGGGGACAGAAGTGAAAGAATAAGAACATATAACTTCCCGCAAGGCAGAGTTACCGACCACAGAATTAACCTTACACTGTATAAGCTCGAGCAAGTCCTCAACGGAAATATGGATGAGCTTATAGATGCACTCATAACTGCCGACCAGGCGGCAAAGTTATCGCAAAGCGAAAATTAATTATAAATGAATAATATTCACAAATAACGTAAAAATATTCATAAAATATGAGTCTTTTTCCATAAATTTAAATTATTTTGGAAAAAGACTTGCATTTTTATTCAAAAAGGTTTATAATAAGTGTATATTGTAGGGGGTAGTATTTTTATGACAACAGATAAAATAAAAGAATTAGATAAAGAATATTATATGAATACCTTTGGCGAGCGTCTTAATGTTTCGTTCGAACGTGGCGAGGGTATGAAATTAATCTCGAATGAGGGTAAAGAATACTACGATTTCCTTGGAGGAATAGCAGTAAATGCGCTTGGTCATTCTCATCCTAAGTTTATTGAGGCACTAAAAAATCAGCTCGATAAATTAATTCACACATCGAGCTTGTATTACATAGAAAATCAGGCTAAGCTTGCGCAAAAGCTTGTAGAAAACAGTTGTGCAGATAAAATCTTCTTTTCGAACAGCGGTGCTGAAGCAAACGAAGGCGCTATGAAATTAGCCAAGATATATTTTTATAAAAAGAATTTGGAAAAGTACGAAATCATAACACTTGATAAATCATTCCATGGCAGAACTCTTGCAACGGTTGCAGCAACGGGACAGGAAAAATATCAAAAACCGTATTATCCTCTACTTCCCGGTGTAAAGCAGGTTGAGCCAAATAACATTAACGCAATAAGAGAGGCTATAACTCCAAAAACTGCGGCAATTATGATAGAATTAATTCAGGGCGAAAGCGGAGTTCATCCAATGTCAAAAAAGTATGTTGAGGAGCTAAGAGAGCTTTGCAACAAACGCGGAATAATATTAATATTTGATGAAGTACAAACTGGAATGGGCAGAACGGGATATATGTTTGCTCACCAAATGTACGGAGTGGAGCCTGATATATTCACATGCGCAAAGGCGTTGGGTAACGGTATTCCGATTGGTGCAGTATGCGCCAAGGCAGAAATTGCAGCTGCATTTTCACCTGGCGACCATGGCACAACATTTGGCGGAAACCCGTTTGCAACTGCAGCAGGTCTTGCTGTATTTGACATCTTAAAATCAGAAAAGCTTGTAGAAAATGCAAAGACGGTAGGAGAGTATTTTGCAGAGAAGCTTAATGAATTAAAGCAAAGCTATGGAGAGCTTGTTACAGATGTGAGAGTTGCAGGGTTGTTAATTGGAGTGGAATTAAAGCAAGAAATTGCAAAATCAGTATTTGATGAGTTATTTAATAACGGATTTTTAACAAGTCTTTGCGGCGGCAATACAATAAGAATAGCTCCACCATTGATAATAACTAAAAACGATGCACTCCTATTTGTAAGTACTCTTGCAACTGCAATAAAGAAGTTCAGATAATGTTAAGGAAAGGAACACAACTATGAAAGACTTAATCAGCTTACACGATTTAACATCGGAAGAAATAAAAAATTTACTTGAGCTTGGTATAAAGCTGAAGAATGAACAAAAAAATAATATTCCGCACCCCATACTAAAGGGTAAAACTCTTGGAATGATTTTTACAAAATCATCAACAAGAACAAGAGTTTCTTTTGAAGTTGGTATGACACAGCTTGGCGGATACCCACTGTTTTTATCGTCAAACGATATTCAGCTTGGCAGGGGAGAAACAATTCACGATACTGCCAAAGTTTTGGAACGATACCTCGACGGTATTATGATACGTACATATGCACATTCTGATGTAATAGAGCTTGCCCATGAGGCGTCAATTCCTGTAATTAATGCACTTACCGACCTTTTACATCCATGTCAGGTGCTTGCCGACCTTATGACAACATACGAGCATAAGGGCAAATTAGAGGGGTTAAAGTTTGCATATATAGGCGATGGCAATAATATGGCACATTCAATAATGTACGGTTGTGCAAAAGCAGGACTTAACTGTGCCATTGCAACACCCCAAATGTATCAGTGCGATTGCGAGGTTGTAGAAAATGCAAAAGCAGACTTCAAAAAGAGCGGTAAAGAACTTATAATCACACAAGACCCGATTGAAGCTATCAAAAATGCCGATGTTGTTTATACAGATACATGGGTATCTATGGGTCAGGAAAGTGAAAAGGCCGAAAAGGTTAAAGTATTTGGTGATTATCAGGTGAATGGAAAGCTATGGAAATATGCAGACAATGATGCAATATTTATGCACTGCTTACCGGCATACAGAGGCTTTGAAGTAACTGAGGAAATTATAGACGGACCACACAGTGTAATATTTGATGAAGCAGAAAACCGTCTTCATGCACAAAAGGCTGTTATGGCTACTCTTATGGGTTAAGGGTGAATAGTATGGCAGTCGATTACGAATCGCTTTTTCAGATACGTCTTGCAAATTACGATGATATCCCTGCAATAATGGATATGACAAAAGAGGCGTTTTTGAAGTATAAAGAAATGCTTGGAATAGACCGTCTTGATGCGCTTGAGGAAACGTACGAGGATATCAAACACGATATAGATACAAAAATTGTTCTTGTTGCACTTGACGACGGACAGTATGTGGGCAGTGTACGTGTAGAAATTTTACCCGATAATACTGCATATCTTACAAGATTTGGTGTCAGAATATCCAATCAGAATAACGGTATAGGTAAATCCATAATGAATCTTGTAGATAAAATTATGATTAAAAAGGGCGTTAAAAGAATATACTTACATACAGGCTCAAAAATAACGGGACTTATCCGCTTTTATTACGGACGGGGCTTTTATATAGAATCCACCGATGTTGAGCGGGGATACATAAGAGCCAAGCTTGTAAAAAAATATTCAAATTAGAAAGGTTGGTAATAATGAAAGTGTTACTTGTAAACGGAAGTGCACGAAAGGGTTGTACATATACCGCACTCTCTGAAATGTGTACAGTTTTCGAAGATGAGGGTATAGATTACGAAATAGTTAATCTCGGACCTGCACCCATACGTGATTGCATAGGTTGCAAAAAATGTGTAGAGCTTGGAAAATGCACATTTGATGATGATATTGTAAATGAATTTGTAGAAAAAGCAAAGAGTGCTGATGCCTTTGTTTTTGGCACACCTGTTTACTATGCACATCCAAGCGGTAGATTGCTTTCATTCTTGGACAGAGTATTTTACTCTGGTTCAAAGCACCTTGCACATAAGATAGCAATGGCAGTTGCTTCTGCAAGACGTGCCGGCACAACTGCATCGCTTGACGTAGTGCTAAAACATTGCTCGTTCAACCAAATGCCGATAGTTTCGTCAACGTATTGGAGTGTTGTTCATGGCAATTCGCCTGATGAAGTAAAACAAGACTTAGAGGGCTTGCAAACAATGCGCAACGGTGCAAGAAATATGGCATGGCTTTTAAAATGTATCGAAGCAGGGAAGAAGAACGGAATAGAAATACCAAATAATCCAAAGGTAGAAAGAACGAATTTTATAAGATAATAAAAACAGAGAGGACAGTCTGTATTAATTCATAATTGCTAAGTTTAAATCCATCGGATTTATTGTTTGAGCAATAGAATTAATACAGATTGTCCTCTTTTTCAGTGCTGTTTTAACGTAATTATATTACCTCAACTGCATGGCGTGTCGCGTGGCAGTTTACATTAACTGCAACAGGCAAGCCTGCAATATGTGTTGGATACACCTCAATATTTACACCCAAAGCAGTTGTTGTACCACCCATTCCCTGAGGGCCAATGCCTAGCTTGTTTATTTTCTCTAACAGTGTCTTTTCAAGCTCTGCATAAAATGGTTTTTCGTTTTGTGAATTAACTTCTCTTGTGAGTGCTTTTTTTGCAAGCACCGCACACTTATCCATTGTTCCGCCTATTCCTACGCCTATAACCATTGGTGGACATGGGTTAGCGCCTGCTTTTCGTACTGTTTCTATTACAAAATCAACCACTCCGTCAAGTCCGTCTGATGGATTAAGCATTTTTAGTGCGCTCTTGTTTTCACTGCCAAAGCCTTTTGGTGCAAATGTTATCTTAACCTTATCGCCTTTTACAAAATCGTAATGTATAACTGCAGGAGTATTGTCCTTTGTGTTTATCCTGTCAAGTGGGTCAGCAACAACAGATTTTCTTAAATACCCCTCAGTATAACCTTGTGCAACGCCTTTGTTTATGGCCTCACTAACAGTATCGCCCTCAATAATTACCTCGTTTCCTATTTCAACAAAGAATACTGCCATTCCTGTGTCCTGACAAATAGGCACTTCCTTTTTGTGCGCAATCTCCGCATTCTTTAAAAGATTTTCTATAACGCCTTTGGATACGTCTGACTTTTCTGTTTTAAGACTATCCTCGAGTGCGCATTTTATATCGGGTGTTATGTGGCATGTTGCCTCTATACACATATCGCGTACCTTTTTTGTAATTTCCTCTGATTTTATTGTTCTCATAATTATAAATTCCTTTCTTTTTATATTAATTGCCATGAATTAAACCATCTTAAAAATGTATGCACATAATCCACATTGCAGGGTTGACCTGACAATACGGGGTAGAACATTATAAATAATATGCCAGCAACCCCAACATACACAAACGACGCAATTTTATAGCAATTCTTTGATTTTATAGATTCTGCATTGTTGTAAAGCCTGTAGATAGAGTAGCAAATCATCATTACAACAAATGGTACAGACGGGAAGTAATGATATATATAAGTTGTTCTTGTTACAGGAATCCATGACACTAACTGTGCAAGGTACGAAATAACAAGGAACAGCGCGGTTTTATCTTTCTTGAATAGGGTCAAATACACCGTATATATTAATGCTGCTATACCAACCCACCATACCGCAGGATTTCCGAATGAGCTTATTCCTTCCTTGACTGTTTCGGAAACGGTGCCTGCATAATACCATACAGGACGTTTTATTATAAGCCACTCGTACCATCTTGAAGAAAACGGATGCGTTGTATCCACAACAGTATCTGCGTGGTACGTAAACATAGCGAATTGATTATCTATTATTGTTTTTATTCCGTTTGTGTTTGGTGTATTCAGATACGGTATATACGATAGCGAATAAATCAATAACGGTATTACCACATAAAATACACAACAGAATATAATGGTTATCAGGGTATTTTTCCTAAAACATTCAATTACACTCTTGTGGGATATTCCATCTGTTTCACCATCAGGATTTTGCAGAGCATAGCGATATTCTCTGTATCTGTTGTATAATGTTATAAAGAAAACAACCGCAAGACCGATACCTGCATATATTCCTGTCCACTTGCATGCAATACCGAGCCCCATCAATATTCCGCCAAGTCCCAAAGGTATAAGTGTCTTTTTTAAAGAAGTGTCGTAAAAACTCATGGAATAGTATTTGAACATAAACATATACATCAACATTATAAAGAATGTAACATACACATCTACTGTTGCAATTCTTGTCTGCGCAAAGTGCATAAAATCAAAAGTAAACAGTAAGCAAGACAGGGTTGCAAGCCATTTGTAATTAAACATTCTTCGTGCAAATATATAAATCACGGGTATCATAAACACACCGAATAATGTGCCAATAAATCGCCAGCCAAAAGGTGTCATTCCGAATAATTTTATACCTATTGCAATCAAAACTTTTCCAAGAGGCGGGTGTGTCCATTCATATACATCAAGTCCGTGAACGAATTCATATGCGGTACGCGCGTGATATATTTCGTCAAAATACATACTATCCCTGTGGCTTGACCTTTGCGGTAAAAGCTCTTGCTCGTCAAACAGATTTGCAATGGTAGTGTCAGTATGATTTTGCGGAGTTATTAATTGTGAGTCGGAGTCAAAAACATACAACTCCATAATTCGCATATTGTTACTTGCAGAAGAAAGAGTGATGTATTGTCCCTTTTTATCTGTATCTATTGTCTTATGGCTGAATACAGACGCATCCGTTATTGTCTGGGTGGATATTTGAGACATATCAGAGTCCAGATAGGTTATATCCAACGTATTGTTTTCGTCAATGTTTGGAGTGGCTAAGAACATCTCAAGTTTTGAAATATCTTTCGCTTCACCAAGGTTTATCGTAACGGTGTTGTTTTTACCGACATTCGCATAAGTCTGAGGTGATTTTGTGTTTCCAAGGTCGTAAAATGCTATGCACGAATATATAGCAATAATTACAATCATAATTATATGGTCGTATTTATTCAGTTTCTCAAATTTTATGCTGTGTTTAAAATCCGGTGTTTTAGTTTTATTTGTGATTTTGTCTTTTCGAGTTTCGAAAGCTTTGTTTTTTGAGTAATACTTTTGCGTATAAAGTATAGTTACGAAAAGTAATATAATGTTAATTGTCGACCAAATCATAATTACAGGGTCTTTGAAATATGTGTTAATGTCTTGCTCGTATATGAACAAAACCCATGCAGTATTAAAGAACTGCGAAATGGAAAAGGCAATATACAGGCAATAGCTTTTTATGTCTTTGTTAAATATAAATGCACAAAGCATAAGTATCATAGTAGAAAAGGCATAGCGGTCGTGCATTTTTGTTGAAAGCATAAATGTCATAAACGAGAGAAGTGCCCCTACATAATAATACTTCGAATCTTTTTTTGTTTTAAAGAAAATATATGAGCAGTATACAACAATAGCAGCAAGCATAATATATGCAAAAGCATTTGCGGTAGGTGTAATAGCATCCCAGTTAAAACCAAGTGCACCCCAGAGATTAAATGCATTAACTGTTAGATACGGATATGATAAAAGTGTTTGTATATATTGGTCTATAACATTTTTTATTCCAAACGGTGCTGACAGAACAGGCAAGATAAGAATTGCGCAAATTCCGTATAGCAGATTTTTTGTAAATACCTTTTTGTCAAATCCATTAAGAAATACATTTTCTATTATTGCAAATATAATAACAGGGAAGAAAATGAATGCCTGAGGCTTTATAAAAATACTTATTGCAAACACAAAATAAGATGGTATAAGTCTCTTTTGTGTAATCAGATATAGCATCAGTAATATGAAAAAGGTATAAACGGAATCAACCTGTCCCCATAGTGAGCTGTTTAAAATTACTGCCGGATTAAAAAGATACAGGACAGTTATAGCAGCACTCACGTTGTTGGAGATCTGTTGTTTTGTTGCAATCTTATATACTAAAATTCCCGAGAGCACATCAAATATAATTGCCGGTGATTTCACCGTAAGCCATAAAAAACCGCCTGTTGGATTAAACAGATTTCTTATTGCTCCCACAATATACAAAACATACATATATCCGGGTGGATAGTCATTAAATGAATCACCCTTGTAAAATGCTGAAAAACCTTCGCCAAATATGCGTGCAGACCATCCTTCAAAGCATGCCATATCACTGTTATGACCTCTGTAGAAACAGGCTAATATAATTCGCAATATCAATGATAGTATCGAAATTATAATTACAGAAGTATGAGTGGAACTGTTTTGCTTTAGTGATTTTATTTTATTGTTGATGTAATATGTCCATATAAGAAAAGACAGACAGACATACACAACAATCGAAAATATTATAGAAATCATTTTTGTGCCTCATTCCAATAATTTACTCATCTATATATTTTACCACATTAATATTTATTTTTCAAGAGAAAATACATAAAAAAGAGTATCTTATAAAAATTAAGATACTCCCATGTGCTTTTGATTGTACATTTTAAATTTATTTGCCTGTGAGCATATAATATTCCATAGCTGCATAGGTTTTGAGGTCATCGCTTTGCTTGCCAATGTCAGTCCATTTATGCTCGGCATTGTAATAACCCATAGAATTTATCTGAGTTACATTTTTCATTTGTGCATCTAAAAACACATTTAGTCCGTTTTTTGGGATTTGTCCAACCTCATACAGATAATTCTGAAGATAATTTGTACTTGTTTTTACGTCGCTTTTTTCTTCTATATCATAATTTGCCCAGATCACAAACGGTACTTTGTATCTTGAGGTGAGTTCTTCACTGCTCCACTGACCCAAGGGTTTTCCCTTTAATTCCTCATAGAATTCCTGCTCTATTGCAGGCATATGGTCTCCAAACATTAATATAACGAGCTTTTCGTCATATTTCGAGAAATAGCTTATTAAATCTTTAAAAGCATTGTCGCTCTCTTTAACAAGAGTTAAATACTGCTCAGTGGCGCCGTAGTGCTTGCTCATTCCTTTGAGTTTAACGGTGCTTCTGTAATCTTCGTGAGTATATCCACCGTGATTTTGCATTGTTATGTTGAATAAAAACAATTTCTCGTTTGGTTTTTTGTTGTTAAATATATTTTTAACAACATCGTATGAGGCTTTGTCGCTTACATATCCCCTTATTTTTTTAATGTTGTTCTTGTCGATATATTTGTCCGTATTCTCAATACTTATAAAATCATCAAAACCCATCAAACCGTATACTTTTTCTCTGTTCCAGCCGCGCGCGTAGTATGGGTGGAATGCGATGGTTTTGTATCCTATTGATTTTAAATGTGCAGGCATTGAATATGGTAACGGTTTTGTTATATATTGCAGATACGGTGCACTACCCTGAGGTAGTAGTCCCATAGTTGCGCCCGACAGGAATTCAAATTCACTGTTACACGTATATCCGCC
>JAZSFX010000025.1:0-49527 GCA_045532455.1 Clostridia bacterium | reverse complement strand
TCAGGAGGTGTTTAAATGCTGTCCGTAATTATTCCTGCATATAATGAGGAATTATCCGTAGAAAGAGCTTACTATACAATATCGAAGATTTTAAGAGAAGCTGATATTGACAATGAAATTATTTTTATTGATGATGGCTCTACCGATACTACATATGAAAAAATAAAAAATTTAGCCGATAAAGAAAAAAATATATATGGACTGCATTTTTCAAGAAACTTTGGAAAAGAGGCAGCCATCTCAGCAGGCCTTGCAAGTGCTGCAGGAGATGCGGTTGTAGTAATTGATTGCGATCTTCAACATCCTCCTGAGAAAATTGTAGAAATGTACCGTTTATGGCAAGAAGGATATGAAATTGTTGAGGGTATTAAAAAAACAAGAGGCAAAGAAAGCAAAATGCATGGCTTTGCTGCAAGAAAGTTTTATAGGGTTATTAGTTCGGTAGTAGGATTTGATATGTCAAACGCTTCTGACTTTAAACTGCTTGACCGTAAAGTTGTAGATATACTCAATAGAATTCCCGAAAGAAAAGGCTTCTTCAGAGCGATTTCTTTTTGGGTTGGTTATCACAAAACAACGGTTGAATTTGAGGTTAATGAAAGACTTGAAGGTGAATCAAAATGGTCTGCCATAGGTCTTTTGAAATATGCTGTTTCAAATATTTCTGCCTACTCAACGGCACCAATGCAAATTGTAACGGTGCTTGGCGTTATGATGCTTATTATTACTGCTATTTTCAGCGTTTGGGCACTGATTGATAAAATTCGTGGCATTGCACTTGAAGGTATGACAACCGTTATAATTATCCTGATATTCATAGGAAGTATCATGATGATAAGTCTTGGCATTATTGGATATTATGTTGCTCGTATTTATGATGAAATTAAAGGAAGACCGAAATATATCGTTTCTGCAACTTGCAGGAGCAAAGAAGAAAGATAAAAATAGTTTTAAGAGGTGCAAAATGGAAAGAAATGTGCTTGTTGACAGACTGAAAGGATATGCCTGTTTTTTGGTTCTGTTCGGTCATGTTATTATGGGAATAAGACTTGCAGGCATAGATATTCCTAAGCTTTTTTGGGGAATGGAAAAGTTCATATGGTCTTTTCATGTTGCACTTTTTCTGTTTTTGAGCGGTGTTGTGTATAAAGTTACCGGAGAATGGAAAAGTAAGAAAACCAAATCAGGTTTTATTCTCTATAAGCTTTACACTCTTGGTATTCCATACATAGCTTTTTCAGTTGTTTATATATTGATAAACAGTCTTGTTGGAGAAGCAAATAATGGGTTTGCGGTTTCAGATATTCTCCATATATGGAAAACACCCGTTGCTCAGTATTGGTTCTTGTATGCACTGTTCTTTTTGTTTTGTATTTGGACGGTTTTTTCAGGAGTGATAAAAAATTGGCAAATTACGCTTATCACTGTTTTAATAGGCTATTTAGCTCCGCTTTTTAGTATTCCTCTTGGAAGCTTGGATGTGGTGTTTTATTCGGCACTTGCCTTTGGAATCGGTACATTTGTAAATTTTAAAAGCATCACTAAACTTTGGGCTTGGGCTAAATGGTTAGTTGTGATAATACATATAGCAGTAGGTGTCGTATTTGTTTTGTTAAACAAAATAGAAGCTCCGTTTATAAAAGAAATGATGATACTGTTAGGAATATATTCGAGTATTCTGTTCATTTCTACGATTCAGAGCTGCAAACCTATCGCTCGTTTTCTCGACTTTGTAAATAAGTATTCATTTCAAATTTACTTGTTACACACTATATTTACTGCCGGTGTAAGAATAATCTTACTTCGCATAGACATATCACAGTGGTGGATACACATTCTTGTAGGAACTGCTTGCGGATTGGTATTTTCGGTATTTGTGGCGGTAATTGCAAAGAAAGTTAAATTTTTTAACTTCTTCTTTTTCCCTGCGAAATCTTATGTAATGAAAATAGGAAACTCAGGTAGAAGATAATGCTTCCGTTACATGTGGTGCTAAGGTAATTGGTTACAAAGATGAAAACAATCTTGATAGCGTTAACGCCTCCTTTAAATTTGGTGATTTCATTTTATTAGAAGTCATTTGCTTTGACGAATGATCGGATAAAAAAGAAAAGAGGAAAACCCATTTTACTGAGTTTTCCTCAACTTCTTACCTCGCAATGCTCGTATTCCTATCTACTGTCCTTTGGAACACGACGCTAACTGAGTGAGTTTTTTATTAATATAACTTCTTCAAAATATTATTCGACCTTTCGATAAACTTTGTCATCTGTTCGCCGCTAAGGGGTGAGTGGCTTATTCTTGCAAGGTCGTATATATGCTCTGTAACAAGCTTTGCGCTATCCTCGTCAAGTGTTGCAAGCTTTTTAATAAGCTCGTTTGATGCGTTTAAAACAAGCGTAAATTCATCGTGGAACATATTCGCCATACCTGCAAACTGCTGACCATACGAACGGTACATTTCCTGCATACGTCTTGATTCCTCGCTAAGAAGCAAAATCGCGGGTAATTCGGGGTTTTTAAGCTCCTTAACTTCAATTTTTAAACCTTCATCACCCAAACGTTCTTTGGTCTTTTCTATAAGGTCCTTGTATTGCTCCTCGTCGGCGACTTTTGCATCACTATCGGATAGTGCCGAGTCAATTCTCTTGAATTTGACGTCTTGTTTTTTCATTTCGAGGAACGAAATAAAATGCGTATCCATTAGTGCAGGTAAAAGAATTGCATCAAGTCCCTGCTCCTTAAACATATTTATATACTGTGCCTGTTGCTCGGCATCAGTTACATAATAGACGTTTTTGTTATCTTTACCATCAAGATATTCATCAAGTGTTATATACTTACCATTGGTTGTTTTATATATAAGAACACTTTCGACTTTTTCGAAGAACTTTTCGTCTCTCATACAGCCATATTTTATAAATACGTTTATATCGTCCCAATAGCGTTCGTAATTTTCCTTTTCCTTTTTATATAGGCTAGTGAGTTTATCAGCAACCTTTTTGGTTATATGCGCGCTTATCTTTTTAACATATCCGTCATTTTGCAAAAAGCTTCTTGATACGTTAAGCGGCAGATCGGGGCAGTCTATAACACCCTTTAACAACATAAGAAATTCGGGTATAACTTCCTTGACGTTGTCAGCAACAAACACCTGATTATTAAATAACTTTATCTGTCCCTCCTGAGCTGCAAATTCGTGGTTAATTTTCGGGAAGTATAATATACCTTTTAAGTTAAATGGAAAATCAATATTCAAATGAATCCAGAACAATGGCTCGTTAAAATCCAAGAATACATTTCGGTAAAACTCTTTGTATTCCTCGTCATTACACTCCGATGGCTTCTTCATCCATAGTGGAGTTGTGTTGTTAATCGGCTTTGGTGCACTTTCTTCTTCGTTTTCTTTTTTAGTGTCCCCGACTATGTCAAGATAGATTTCAACGGGTAGGAAAGAGCAGTATTTGTTTAAAATTTCACGTATTGTAGTTTCCTCTAAAAATTCAACACTGTCCTCGGCAATGTTAAGGGTAATGGTTGTACCTCTATCACTTCTCACACCGTCGCTCATTTCATATTCCATACTTCCGTCGCAAACCCATTTTGCAGCCGTTGCACCCTCGATGTACGAAAGTGAGTCGATTTCAACACTGTCGCTTACCATAAAGGCACTGTAAAAACCAAGACCAAAATGACCTATTATCTGTGCACCCTTGTCGTTTTCATCTTTGTATTTTGCCAAGAAATCACTTGCACCGCTGAATGCAATCTGGTTTATATACTTATCAATTTCCTCAGCACTCATACCAATACCGTTGTCGGAAATTATAAGCTTTTTATTTTCTTTATCAACCTTAACAATAACCTTGTACTCGGGGTTGTCCTCAACCTTAGCCTCGCCAATACCCGATAGCTTTTTAAGCTTTGTTATTGCATCGCAGGCGTTAGAAACAAGCTCGCGAAGAAAAATATCCTTGTCGGAATATAACCATTTTTTAATTATCGGAAACAGATTCTCGCTATCAACCGAAATATTACCCTTTGCCATGTTATTCACCTTAACCTTTCTTTAAAATATAAACAATCTAAAGGATATTATAATACCAAAAAATGCATTTGTCAACACGCATTTACCTACAAACTTTTATATAATTGTAAAATATTTGTTAAAAGTATTTATACGGTAATATATATTAAAAAGTTTTTATATGTATAATGATAAAAATGGCACTTAAAAGTTGACAAAGCAGGTGTAAAATGCTATAATACAAAATGGATATTGTTGTCTTGTTTTACAGTATCGGTATTGAATTGTAGGTTGATTTGATGTGAGGTATCATATGGATATAATACAAAAAAGAATAGAGGAGCTTACTAAAAAGCTTAATTACCATAACCATAAGTATTATGTTGATGATAAACCCGAAATTTCAGACTTTGAGTTTGATAAAATGCTCTTAGAGCTCGAAAAGTTGGAGGAGGAATATCCCGAGTACAAAAAAACAAATTCACCCACTGCAAGAGTCGGCGGCGAGGCAGTTTCGATATTCGAAAAGGTAGAGCATACCGTACCTATGGAAAGCTTGCAAAAAGCATTCTCAAAATCAGAAATAATAGATTTTGAAAAACGTGTCAAGGCGGTTGTTCCGAATGTTGAATACGTTGTTGAACATAAAATAGACGGACTTTCCGTTTCGCTCGAATATGTAGACGGAGAGTTTGTCAGAGGCTCAACACGCGGCGACGGCATAACAGGCGAAGACGTTTCGGAGAACATTAAAACCATAAAGACAATTCCTCTTACATTAAAGGATAAAATACCTTACCTTGAAGTAAGGGGCGAGGTATTTTTATCGAGAGATAATTTTCAAAAGATTAATGAATATTTAGAAGATACGGGCGAGCCACTGTTTGCAAACCCAAGAAACGCGGCGGCAGGCTCACTAAGACAGCTCGATTCCAAAATTGCCGCAAAACGAAACTTAGATATTTTTGTTTTTAATATTCAGCAGATTCAAGGCACCCAAATAACAAACCATATCGACGGCCTGAGATTTTTAAAAGAACAGGGCTTTAAAACAATTCTTAATGATAAAACATTTAAAACAGTTGACGAAGCCTTTGAAGAAATTCAAAAAATCGGTGCAGAGCGTGGCGAGTTGTATTTTGATATAGATGGTGCAGTAATAAAGGTTAATGATTTTGCAGCGAGAGGCGAACTTGGCTCAACTGCTAAGTTTCCAAGGTGGGCAATAGCATATAAATATCCGGCTGAACAACAAAAAACCAAAATCCGCGAAATTCGTGTTCAGGTAGGCAGAACAGGTGTTATAACACCTTTAGCAATTCTGGATACTGTACGTATTGCCGGCTCAAACGTTTCGAGAGCAACCCTTCATAATCAGGACTTTATCGACGAAAAGGATATACGAACAGGCGACACTGTTGTAATTCAAAAAGCAGGGGATATTATTCCGGCGGTAGTAGAGGTAATTAAAGAGGAAAGAGACGGAAGTGAAATTCCGTTTAAAATTCCAAATACCTGTCCCGAATGCGGAGGTGCAGTAGTCCGTGAAGACGGTGAGGCAGCGTATCGATGCACAGGCGTAAACTGTCCGGCACAGAGAATGCGCAATGTTATTCACTTTGTTTCGAGAAATGCAATGGATATTGACGGACTCGGCCCGTCGATAGTTGAGCAGATGCTACAAAGAGAGCTTATACAAACTGCGGCAGATTTATACTACATCAAGGCTGAGGATATTGCACAGATGGACAAACTCGGCGATAAAAGTGCCGCAAAATTAATAGAGCAGATAGAAAAATCAAAAACCAATCCGCTATATCGTCTTATAAATGCGTTGGGTATTCGTCATATAGGCGAAAAGGGTGCAAAGGTCTTAGCCAAAAAGTGTAAGACCCTGCAAGGCTTAATGGAGGCTGATGTCGAAACACTTTGCGAGGTTGACGACATAGGCGAAATAATGGCGCAATCGGTTGTTGATTACTTTAGGGCAGAGCAAAACCGTGAGTATATAAAGCGCCTTACAGATGCGGGCGTAAACTGTGTTGACGATAGCACACAGAGCACTGTAAACGACAAGTTTGCAGGTAAAACATTTGTCCTTACGGGGACACTAAATAAATACAAAAGAAACGAAGCCTCAGCTATAATCGAAAGTATGGGAGGCAAGACCTCGTCATCAGTTTCTAAAAAGACAGACTATGTTCTCTCAGGAGCAGAGGCGGGATCTAAATTGGAAAAAGCTCAGAGTCTTGGTATAACAATCATTACCGAAGACGAATTTGAGCAAATGATTAAGTGCTAATTGAGCAAGTACTCAATTATATATATCAGGAGGACGTAAAATGAACTATGCAAAAATGAGTAAGCAAGAACTTACAGCAGAAAAAGAAGCGGTATTAAAAAAGTACCACGAGCTTAAAGACTTGGGTCTTAGTCTTAATATGGCAAGAGGAAAGCCCTCACAAGAACAACTTGAACTTTCTAACGGAATGTTGGATGTTTTGACACGTGATGACGTTGCAAATGCAAAACAGGGTGATTTAAGAAACTACGGTATTTTAGACGGTATAGAAGAATGCAAAGAGTTGATGGCACAGGTTATGGAAACAGAAGCCAAGAACGTTATAGTATTTGGAAACTCAACTCTTAATATTATGTACGATACAGTATCAAAGGCAATGACACACGGTATATTGGGTAATGCTCCGTGGTGCAAGCTCGATAAGGTTAAGTTTTTGTGTCCCGTTCCGGGATATGACCGTCATTTCGCAATTACCGAAACCTTTGGTGTGGAAATGATAAATGTTCCTATGAACAGTGATGGTCCTGATATGGATATGGTAGAGGAGCTTGTTAAGGACGAAGCAGTAAAGGGTATGTGGTGTGTTCCAAAATACTCAAACCCGACAGGTTTTTCGTTTTCGGATGCAGTTATAAAAAGAATTGCAAACCTTAGACCTGCAGCAAAGGACTTCAGACTTTTCTGGGATAATGCTTATTGTGAACATCACTTCTACAAAGATGACCAGGACGAGATTTTAAACATTCTCGACGAGTGTGCAAAAGCAGGTAACGCAAATATGCCATACGTATTCACATCAACATCAAAAATCACATGGCCGGGTAGCGGTGTTGCGGCAATGGCAGCATCAGACGAAAATATTAAATCTATAAAAGAGCTTATTTCACTACAGACTATAGGCCACGATAAAATAAACCAAATAAGACACGTAAAGTTCTTTGGAGGCTATCAGGGCTTAAAAGACCATATGATGAAACATGCAGAACTTTTAAGGCCAAAATTCGAAATGGTTATAAACAGCTTAAAAGCAGAGCTTGATGGTTTAGGCATAGCTGATTGGACAGAGCCAAAGGGCGGATATTTTATATCCTTCAACACACTTGAGGGTTGTGCTAAAAGAACAGTCGAGCTTTGTAAAGAGGCAGGCGTTGTAATGACAGGCGCGGGTGCTACATATCCATACGGAAAAGACCCAAAAGATTCAAACATAAGAATTGCTCCGTCATTACCAACCGTTGACGAATTACAAAAAGCTTGTGAGGTGTTTGTAACAAGCGTTAAACTTGCAAGTTTAGAAAAGCTTTGTGAGATGTAAATTTTTGAGATATATTCGCCTTTATATGCCAAAATATATCTATATATTTCAAGATAACACTAAAAAGTTTAAAAATTCTAAATTTTTCTTGAAAAATAACAATTTTCTACTTGATTTTTTGTATAAAAGGTGTTATCATTAATTGTGATGTATTTATATATGAGCACAAGAAGGTGTTTGTATTTATATAAAAATGAGGAGAGTCCCCAGACTTTCCAATAGGTAAAAAATATATTTTTATGGAGGGAATTTTCCATGGCAAGAAAAATGAAAACTATGGATGGAAATAACGCTGCGGCTTATGCTTCATACGCATTCACAGACGTTGCAGCTATCTATCCTATCACACCATCTTCAAACATGGCAGAAGTAACTGATAAATGGTCTGCTTCAGGCATGAAGAACATTTTCGGTCAGACTGTAAGAGTTGCCGAAATGCAATCAGAGGCAGGTGCTGCAGGTACTGTTCACGGTTCACTTACAGCAGGTGCTCTCACAACAACTTACACAGCATCACAAGGTCTACTTCTTATGATTCCTAATATGTATAAAATTGCGGGTGAAATGCTTCCTTGCGTATTTAACGTATCAGCAAGAACAATTGCATCTCACGCATTGTCAATCTTCGGCGACCACCAGGACGTTATGGCTTGTCGTCAGACAGGTTTTGCTATGCTTGCTTCAACAAACCCGCAAGAAGCAATGGATTTGGGTGCAGTAGCACATCTATCAACAATAAAGGGCAGAGTTCCATTCCTGCACTTCTTTGACGGTTTCAGAACATCTCACGAATACCAAAAGGTAGCTTGTTGGGATTATGCTGATTTGGCCCAGATGGTTGATTGGGACGCTATAAACGAATTCAGACGCACATCTCTTAACCCTGAGCACCCTGCTCAAAGAGGTACTGCTCAAAATGGCGACGTATTCTTCCAGGCAAGAGAAGCATGTAACGAATACTACAATGCACTTCCTGCAGTTGTAGAAGAATATATGAACAAAGTAAATGCTAAGATTGGCACAGATTATAAGCTATTCAACTACTACGGTGCAGCTGATGCTGAACACGTAATAATCGCTATGGGCTCTGTTTCAGATACAATTCAGGAAACTGTTGATTACCTTAACGCTAATGGCGGTAAGGTAGGTATGATTAAAGTAAGACTTTACAGACCGTTCTCAGTTGAGCACCTTGCAAAAGCACTACCAAAGAGTGTTAAATATATCACTGTTATGGACAGAACAAAGGAGCCTGGTGCTTGCGGTGAGCCTCTATATCTTGACGTTGTTGCAGCATTGCAGGAAACAGAGTTCAAGGATGTCCAGGTTATGGCAGGTCGTTACGGTCTTGCATCAAAGGATACAACTCCTGCATGTATAATTGCAGCATTCAAGAACAAGACAAAGAAGCACTTCACAGTTGGTATCGAAGACGACGTAACAGGTCTTTCACTTCCACTTGATGAAAATCCTGATACAACACCGGTTGGTATCACAAGCTGTAAGTTCTGGGGTCTTGGTGCAGACGGTACTGTTGGTGCTAACAAGAACTCAGTTAAGATTATAGGCGACCACACAGATATGAACGTACAGGCGTACTTCGACTACGACTCAAAGAAGTCAGGTGGTTTAACATGTTCACATCTACGTTTTGGTAATCCAAAAATCACATCAACATATCTTATCTCAAAGGCTGACTTTGTAGCTTGCCATAAGGCTTCATATGTAAGGGTATATGATATGGTACAAGACGTTAAGCCGGGCGGTGTATTCTTGTTAAACTGCTCATGGAATATGGATGAGCTTGAAGAACACCTACCAGGACAAGTTAAGAGATATATCGCTGAAAATAACATTCAGTTCTATACAATAGACGGTGTTAAGATTGGTAAAGAAATCGGTCTTGGCAACAGAATTAACACAGTTTTACAATCAGCATTCTTTAAACTTGCAAACATCATTCCTGAAGAAGATGCAATCAAGTATATGAAAGAAGCTGCAACTGCTTCATACTCAAAGAAGGGTGATGCAATCGTTAAGATGAATCACGATGCTATTGATGCAGGTGCAAATAACGTAAACAAGATTGAAGTTCCTGCAAGTTGGAAAGACGCAAAAGACGAAGTTCTTGGCGCTGTTCACGAGGGCGAGGGCGAGCTTATAGATTACGTAAACAACATTCTTGTTCCTATAAGCAGATTCAACGGTGCATCTCTTCCTGTTTCAGCATTCAAGCCATATGTAACAGGTCAGGTTCCGCTGGGCTCATCTGCATTCGAAAAGAGAGGTATTGCAATCGACGTTCCAGAATGGAACAAGGATACATGTATCCAATGCGGTAACTGTTCATATGTATGTCCGCACGCTTGTATCAGACCTGTTGTTCTTACAGAAGACGAGCTTAAGAATGCTCCGGAGGGAATTAAGTACACTGCACTTAAGCAGCTTGACGGTTTCTACTACACAATGGCTATTTCAGTTATGGACTGTACAGGTTGCGGAAGCTGCGCTAACGTATGTCCTATGAACGCAAAAGCTCCAACACTTGTTATGAAGCCACTTGAAACTCAACTTGACGAACAAAAAGGCTTTGACTATGCAGTAACACTACCACAAAAGGCAGAGGTTAGTGAGAAGTTCAAATCTACAACAGTTAAGGGCTCACAATTTATGAAGCCATATCTTGAATTCTCAGGCGCTTGTGCAGGTTGTGGCGAAACACCATATGCTAAGCTTGTTACTCAACTGTTTGGAGACAGAATGTTGCTTGCAAATGCAACAGGTTGCTCATCAATCTGGGGTGGCTCATGCCCATCAACACCATACACAGCTAACGAGAAGGGTTACGGTCCTGCATGGGGCAACTCACTATTCGAAGATAACGCTGAGTTTGGTTACGGTATGTTCCTTGCACAAGATACAATAAGAAGAAAGAACATCGAAAAGCTTGCAAACATTGCAGAAGAAAATGCAGAAGTTAAGCCTGCAGTAGATAAGTTTATGCAAACATTAAACGACGGCAGCGCAAACAGAGTTGCAGCTGATGAGCTTATAAAGGCTATTTCAAATATCAATAGCGAAGACGCTAAGAATGTATTGGCAGACAAAGAATATCTTGCTAAGAAATCTTGCTGGATATTCGGTGGCGACGGTTGGGCTTACGATATAGGCTTTGGCGGTCTTGACCACGCACTTGCTTCAGGCGAGGATATAAACGTGCTTGTATTCGATACAGAAGTTTACTCAAACACAGGCGGTCAGTCTTCAAAAGCTACACCAACAGGTGCTATAGCACAATTTGCAGCAGCAGGTAAGGAAGTTAAGAAAAAGGACCTTGCAGCAATCGCTATGTCATACGGCTATGTGTACGTTGCTCAAATCGCACAAGGCGCAGACCAAAATCAATGTTTAAAGGCTATGATAGAAGCAGAAAGCTATCACGGTCCATCACTGATTATTGCATACGCTCCATGTATCAACCACGGTATCAAGGGCGGTATGTCAATAGCACAGACAGAAGAAAAGAAGGCGGTTGAAACAGGTTATTGGCACTTGTTCAGATTTGACCCAAGACGTGCTGAGGAGGGTCTGAATCCATTCCAGCTTGATTCTAAGGCTCCTAAGGCTGACTACGAAGAATTCTTGATGGGTGAAGTTCGTTACAACTCACTTGCTCGTTCAAATCCTGAAAGAGCGCAGGAATTGTTCGCAAAGGCTAAGAAGAACGCAGAAGAAAAGTATGCTAAGCTTGTAAAATTGGCTGAATAATATCTTATAAAATGTGGCGGATTTCCTTGACGAAATCCTCCTTTTTTACATTTCTTTTACAATATATTAATATAAAAAATAAATTTTTTTTTAAAAGAGCTATTGACAAAACGACAAAATAAGGCTATAATATCTTTAACTGAATATCAGGCTAAGTGAAGTATGCAGGAGAAAGGTGTATACCTTGCCGAAGGAGTAATACTCTCAGGCGCGATAGCGATGACTGCATATGGATAGCACTCCGGAGAAGTCCGGTTTCTTAAAAAGAAACAAAAGGATGCCGAAGGTGTAAAACCCATACGGGTTAATCTCTCAGGCAAAAGGACGGAGCATAATCAGCAGTATTGCTATATATTGTTGTTTTTGTGTGTTAATCCGGAGCCGCCTCAAAATCAGGGCGGTTATTTTGTTAATAAAATAAATTACATATCAGGAGGCAAACAATGGATAAGTTTTTAGAAATGGTTGAAAAAATCAACGGTGAAATCAACAGTTGGGTATGGGGACCTGTAATGCTTATATTCTTAGTAGGCACAGGTATATTCCTTACCTGCGGACTAAAGTTCTTCCAGGTCGGAAAAATCGGTTTGTGGATGAAGAACACCTTTGGTACACTCTTAAAAAAAGAGGAGAAAAAAAGCAAAGACTCAAAGACGATTTCATCATTCCAGGCTTTGTGTACAGCTCTTGGCGGTACTGTAGGTGTTGGTAATGTTGTTGGTGTAGCAACAGCGATTGCAGCAGGCGGTCCGGGTGCAGTGTTCTGGATGTGGGTTGCAGCATTTTTTGGTATGATAACAAAGTATGCTGAAATCGTACTCGGTATATTCTACCGTAAAAAGAACGCTGACGGTGAATGGCTTGGCGGTGCAATGGTTTACCTTAAGGAAGGTTTCTCAGATAAAAAGGGACTTAAAACTATCGGTTCAATTTTGGGTGTACTTTTTGCGTTGTTCTGTGTTCTTGCGTCATTTGGTATCGGTAATATGAGCCAGATTAACACAATTGCCGCAAACTTCGAAGAAACCTTTAATATTCCGATTATTGTTACAGGTGTTGTTCTTTTGATTCTTGTGGGAATTATGGCTATGGGCGGTTTAAAGAGAATTGCTTCGTTTACCGAAAAGCTTGTTCCTTTTATGTCTATTTTCTACATAATTGGTGCACTTGTTATAGTTGCTACCAAGTTCACAGTGCTTGACGACGTTTTTGATGCAATATTCAAGGGTGCATTCGGCTTTGACGCTGTTGCCGGCGGTGCAATGGGTGTTGTAATTTCAAAGGTTGCAAAGAGCGGTATTGCGCGTGGTGTATTCTCTAACGAGGCGGGTCTTGGCTCATCGGCACTTGTTCACTCTACCTCAGACGTAAAAGAGCCTGCAAAGCAGGGTATGTGGGGTGTATTCGAAGTTTTTGTTGATACTATTATAATCTGTACTCTTTCTGCTTTGGTTATACTTTCTTCGGGAGTTATCGACCTATCATCAGGTCTTGTAGCAACAGGCTTCTCCGCAGACAAGGCATCTGTATTGGTAACAGAGGCGTTTGTGGAATCATTCGGAACTATTGGCGGTTACTTTGCAACTATTGCTATTTTCTTCTTTGCAATTTCAACTGTTTTTGGCTGGTTTGTTTATGGCTCAAAATCATGCGAGTTCCTGTTTGGTAAGATTGCAACAGTTGTGTATAAGGTTATATTCGTATGCTTCGTTATGGTTGGTGCAACTATGGACCTATCTCTTGCATGGGATATTTCCGATACATTCAACGGTCTTATGTCAATTCCAAACCTTATTGGCTTGATTGTTCTTTCAGGTACAGTATTTAAGATTACAAAGAATTACCTTGCAAGATTAAAGGGCGAGCAAGTAAAGCCTGTACTTTCAGCTTACGATGATGCTCAATAAGAATAAGAGAAAAATCTATAATTACTATAAAACAGAAACTGCTTTTGGGCAGTTTTTGTTTTTCTTTGGGAAATCTTTGTTTTATTTTGTTTTTTTGCTTAAAACTATTGACTTTGTTTTTGTTTTGGAGTATAATGTAAAATATAGAAGTAAACTATTTTGACATTAGGAGATAAAGCTATGTTAGTTAATATGAATGAGGTCTTAAGACCTGCAAAAAAGAATAAATATGCAATAGGATTGTTCAATGCAGTAAATCTTGAACTTGCACGTGGTATCATAAGTGCGGCAGAATCAAGCAGATCACCGGTTATTATGGGAACTGCTGAAGTTTTATTACCTTACGGACCATTGGAAGAAGTATCATACTACTTAATTCCTATGGCTAAAAAGGCATCTGTGCCCGTTGTTGTACATTTAGACCACGGTCTTTCATACGATACCTGTATAAAGGCATTGGAGCTTGGCTTCAGTTCAATTATGTACGACTGCTCAACAGACTCATATGAGGATAATGTCCGTAAGGTTAAGGAAATGGCAGACATTGCGCACTCATATGGTGCAACAATCGAGGGTGAATTAGGCCACGTTGGCGACAACGAAGGTTCTGCAGAGGGTAGTTCTCATCTTGATGACCCATCAAAGTACTTTACAGACCCAAAACTTGCAAAGGACTTTGTAGAAAAAACAGGTGTTGACGCATTGGCTATTGCAGTTGGTAATGCACACGGTGCATATAAATTGCCACCGAAACTTGATTTTGAAAGAATAAGAACAATCGCAAATACTGTTGATGTTCCGCTTGTTCTTCATGGTGGTTCAGGTCTTACAGATAACGACTTTAAGCAGGCTATACAAGAGGGTATAAGCAAGGTTAATATTTTCACAGATATTAACGTTGCCGCAGTTGAGGCGGAATTTAAGAAGTTCTCTGATATGAACAAGGGTATTATTGACCTTATTCCTGCTGCAGTTGAGGCTGTTAAGCAAGAAACTCTAAAGAAGATGGAATTATTTGGCAGCACAGGTACAGTTGGTGTTGTTAAAAAGCCTGTTACAACACAATACGACATAGAATTGCTTACAAAGCTTGTAGCGCAGGAAGTTGCAAAGCATCTTAAATAGTACATATTAAAAGACGAAAACACGTATGTTTTCGTCTTTGTTTTATATATTACTATTGAAAAAAGATTTACAATGTGGTACAATTTATGTAATAAAGTAAATATTAAAGCCAAGGAGGAATTTAATATGAAAAATTACGAAAATCTTACAGTAATGTCGCATCCGCTTATTCAGCATAAAATCACATTACTGAGAGACGAAAGAACAGGTTCAAAGCAGTTTCGTGAACTTATAGAAGAAATTGCAATCCTGATAGCTTACGAAGCCACAAGAGATTTGCCTCTTTGCGAGGAGGAGGTTACAACACCTATCTGCAAAACAACCTCAAAGGTGATAGACGGAAAAAAACTTGCCATTATTCCTGTTTTAAGAGCAGGTCTTGGAATGGTTAACGGTGTACTGTCGCTTTTACCGTCTGCAAAGGTGGGACATATAGGCTTATTCAGAAACGAAGAAACACTACAACCGGTAAAGTATTACTACAAAGTTCCTAAGCACATAGAGGAAAGAGAAGTTATAGTCCTCGACCCTATGCTAGCAACAGGCGGAAGTGCAGTAGCCGCTATTGGCTTCCTTAAGGAAAGCGGTGCAAAAGAGATAAAGTTTATGTGCATTATTGCCGCGCCTGAGGGTATAAAAACATTATGCGAGGCACACCCTGATATTAAGGTATACTGCGGCGTTGTAGATGAAAAATTAAACGAAAACGGATACATTGTTCCTGGACTCGGTGATGCGGGCGATAGAATTTTTGGTACAAAATAAGGTTTATTGCTAAATCTTTTTATGTATAAAGGACAACCCCTGATTTTGCAAAAGATAACTCTGTTGCGACTCACAACAGAAAGTTATATTATAAATTTGAGTCAGGAAGGTAAAGGGAATTAAAATGAACAGTAACAATTCAAACGGTATTTACGATGTAAAAACATTGGGTAAAGGCAAAACACTCATACTTGGAATTCAACATCTGTTTGCAATGTTTGGTGCAACAGTGTTAGTTCCAATCGTAACAGGTCTTAGCGTATCGGTAACACTGCTTTGTGCAGGATTAGGAACACTATTGTTCCACGTATTCACAAAGATGAAAGTTCCTGCATTCTTAGGCTCATCATTCGCATTTTTGGGTGGCTTTGCCGCAGTAAAGGCACTTGATACGGGAATGTATGCCACTATGAGCGAAGCGCTCAAGCTGCAATATGCCTGCGGAGGTGTTGTGGTTGCCGGCTTGTTGTATCTGGTACTTGCCGCAGTTGTAAAACTTGTTGGTGTTAAAAAGGTTATGCGTTTTCTTCCGCCTGTGGTTACAGGTCCGATGATTATTTTAATAGGCCTAACGCTTGCACCGTCAGCAGTTACTAATGCTTCAACAAACTGGATTTTAGCGGCTATTGCATTTGCCACAATAGTGGTATGTAATATATTCGGTAAGGGAATGATAAAGATTATTCCTATACTTATCGGCTTGCTTGTTGCATATGCGGCGGCACTCATTATACATTTTTGTGGAATGACCAATGCAGACGGAAGTGCAATATTCAACTTTGCAGCAATAACAGAGGCGAGCTGGGTGGGAGTACCGCCATTTGCAATAGCAAAATTCGACATAAGCTCAATACTTATTATGGCACCTATTGCCATTGCTACTATAATGGAGCATATCGGAGATATATCTGCAATATCTGCAACAGTTGGTAAAAACTTTGTTAGCGACCCAGGACTTCACCGCACACTAATAGGCGACGGTATTGCAACAAGCTTAGCGGCACTGTTTGGCGGACCTGCAAATACAACATATGGCGAAAACACAGGTGTTCTTGCACTGAGCAAGGTGTACGACCCTAAGGTTATAAGAATAGCCGCGGTATTTGCGTCAATACTTGCCTTCATACCTAAGTTTGCATCCGTTGTAAACACAATACCTACTGCAATCATCGGCGGTGTGTCGTTTGTTCTTTATGGTATGATTTCTGCAATCGGAGTTCGTAACGTAGTAGAAAACAAGGTTGATTTTTCAAACTCAAGAAATCTTATCATTGCAGCAGTTATATTAGTATCGGGACTTGGCTTCTCAAATGGTCTCACATTCACAATAGCAGGCACAACAATAACACTTACAGGTCTTGCTATTGCCGCAATCCTAGGTATAGTTTTAAATGCAATTCTTCCTGGTAACGACTACGAATTCAGAACAGAGGAAGATAAATAATCACATTTAAATATCAAAACCATTACAGGAAACTGTAATGGTTTTTTAATATTGAATAATGCTTCGATTTTATTGACAAATTTTTCAAAGTATGATACAATGAAATTTAACCTATAATGGCAAAATATTGCATTTTTGGGGCATAAAGAGAACAGTATCGGCAAAAATATGGGAGTTGACGTATATGGAAATAACAGACGTACTTATTAAAAAAATATGTTCTCCAACCATATATAAAAGAGGTATGGAATATTTTCGCGAGGGCAGAGTTCATCTGCGCAAACGTGAAGATAATTTTTTGAGTGCAGTTGTTGATGATGAGTGTTTATATAATGTTATGATTAAATTCAACAAAAACGAAGTCAGCGAGAGTATCTGCACGTGCCCATACTTCGAAACTATGGGTTGTGCCTGCAAGCATATTGCCGCAACACTAAAACAACGTCAGCTCGAAATTGAGGAGGGTGTAAACTTCAGCAACGAGAACGATAAAATTGCTAAGGAGTTGTGTTCTTCGTTTGCAAAGGTTATGCAACCCAAAAATATTATATATATAAAATTTCATTTAAATATTACCCAACCGTCTCTTGACGTAACAAATTTCTCTATGTCATTGGAGATTGGCTCGGGCAAGGGAATGGTGCAGGGTGTAGAGAACTTTTTAGAGCAGTATGTTAATTCAAAAAGCTTTAAATTTGACAGATACACCGAGTATATCCCATCTGTAACTGAGTTTGTATATCCGCAAAAGGAAATATTAGATATACTTGCCGAAACATACGAAAACAAAAATCCGAAATCCGAATTTTATTCCAAGTCATCATACCAGACGAACTTTGGTCTTTCAACTGCACTGCGAATTTTTCCGTTGCTTTCAAGTACGGAATTTTCGCTTGTGTATAACGGTATGTCAATTCCTGACGTACGTATTGAGGAGGGAAACCCCGATATAATTGTGGATATAAACGCAGTTGATGGCGGCATAAGTCTTTTAGTAAATGACAGAGGCTATGCAATCACCAAAAACGGTGAGTATTTCCTATACGACGGAATTATCTATCATACAACTGAGGAATGGCGCAGTTACTTTATGCCAATATACAAAGCACTTGCAACCGAAAGTCGTACACAGATAACCTTTGAGGGTGAAAATACAATTTCGTTTGCAGCATACGTCCTGCCGCAGCTAAGAGGCAAGCACGGTGTTGTAACAACGGGAATAGACGAGCTTATAGTAGATGCAAAGCCTAAATTTGAGGTTTATTTTGATATGCGCGCCTCTGCAATCAGTGCAGTTGTAATTGTAAGATACGGTAGTGTGGCGCAAACTCTGCCAATGAGTGATGAAAAATATACATCAGGACAGATTGTTGTACGCGATACACGTGCAGAGACCGAAATGCTTGCATATTTTGAGGGTTTTTCGTACGATAACGGTACATTTATGCTCCGCGACAGTGAGAAGATATATGCTTTTTTGAATGTTACCTTACGTGAAATCGAAAAGAGAGCAAAAGTCTTTACCTCGGAGCCGTTTGAACGTATACTGAGCGATGAGGCAGATATAATAAATGCAGTAGTAAGCTACAACTCAAAAATGGATTTGCTCGAAACGGAGTTAAATACAACTCTCTCCGACGAGGAGCTTGCAGGAATATTAAAATCAATAAAATTAAAGCAAGGCTTCTACCGACTAAACGACGGAAGATTTGTCTCGCTCGATAATCCCGAAAAATCGAATATTTTTGGTCTTCTCGACCAACTCGATTTTTCCGAAACGGATATTACAGAACGAAAAAAATATCTGCCCACATACCACGCAATGTATTTTGATACTTTGCCTTATATTGCAAAAAATGAGACATTTATTGAATATATAGACAAAATAAAATCAATTAAGCCAACAATACCGCGAGGACTTTCGGGAGTGTTGAGGTCGTATCAGAAAACGGGACTAAAATGGTTAAAGCAGCTAAGCTACCTTGGCTTTGGCGGAATTTTAGCCGATGATATGGGTTTGGGTAAAACATTGCAGGTGCTTGCGTTTGTAAAAGGCGAAAAACCAAAAGAGCCAACGTTGATTGTTGCACCAAGTGCACTTATATATAACTGGTATAACGAAATTATGAAGTTCATACCCACATTCAAGGTGCTTATAGTAGACGGTGCAAAAGACGCAAGACACAACCTTATAAAAACGGTTAACGAATACGAAATAATAATCACGTCGTATCCTATGCTCAGACGTGATATAAACGAATACTCAAAAATACGTTTCTCGTATTGTTTCATAGACGAGGCTCAGTATATAAAAAATCCAAGAACAAAGAATGCTATCAGTGTAAAGCGCATAAATGCAGTGCACAGATTTGCGCTCACGGGTACACCAATCGAGAATTCTGTTGTGGAGCTTTGGTCTATCTTTGATTTTGTAATGTCGGGGTATCTGGGTAACATAAACGAATTCAGGAACAAGTATATGGGTAGTGGAAACACCAACGGTGATTACTTGGCACTTTCTCAGCTTCGCGACAGGGTAAAACCGTTTATTATGCGAAGAATGAAAAGTGAAGTTCTCGAGGAATTGCCCGAAAAGCTTGAATATACTATGTATGCCGATATGCAAAAGGAGCAAAAGGATATGTATTTAGCATACCTCTCGCTCGCAAGGGATAAAACGGTATCTATGTTTGAGGGCGGCAGTGCAAACAGTATACAGATTTTGTCGCTATTAACAAGACTAAGGCAGATATGTTGCCATCCTGCTATATTTGATGAAAACTATACACTCGGAAGCGGAAAGCTTGAGTTGTTGATGGAAGTAAGCGAAAACTGTATCGAGAGCGGACACAGAATACTCATATTTTCGCAGTACACATCAATGCTTGCAATTATCCGTGAGCAGTTCGAAAAAAAGGGCATACGTTGTTTCTATCTCGACGGAAAAACACCGTCATACGAAAGACTCGAAATGTCCGAGCGCTTTAACAATGGTGAGCGCGAAGTATTTTTAATATCCTTAAAAGCTGGCGGTACGGGACTTAATTTAACGGGTGCAGATACAGTAATTCACTACGACCCGTGGTGGAATCCTGCAACTATGGACCAGGCGTCTGATCGGGCATACAGAATAGGACAGACAAAGGCAGTTCAGGTTATAAAGCTTGTTTCTAAAGGAACAATCGAAGAAAAAATCATACAACTGCAGAAGTCTAAGCGCACATTGGCAAATGATATAATACAGATAAATAATGACACCTTATCATCACTTTCAAGAGAAGAAATAATGTCGTTATTTGAGTAAGGAGTAAAAAACGTTTTATGGAAAATCAGGATATTTTTGATAACTTTAAACGTGATGAAAAAAAGAAGAAAACTATTAGTATAAGCAAGCACGGCTGGAATATAATTGCACTGTTTATTATGGCGATTATTATAAATCTCGTAACCGTAATATATGTGTGCAACTCAACTGATGTTTATTATTGGTCAACTGCAGAGTCGTGGAATGTTGCAATAAAAATTGCCGAGGGCGCTTACAGACCAAATCTGTGGGGCGAAGTATATAACTCAATAATTAACCTCGACTTTAATTTTCTCTCGGCACTTCCGTGCGCTCTGTTTATAAAGATATTCGGAGCGTCAAGGCTTGTCTATATCTTAAGCCTTGCCAATGTATATCTTTTAAGTGCATATATTGCAATATACTTCCTTGCCAAAAAGACAGGCAAAGCACCTGTTGTAACAATGTTTTTAACTATGTTTACAATACCCGCTCTGTTTTATATGATGTTGCGCGGATTTTCGGAAATTGGCGGATTATTTATATGCATAATCTGCATAAATCCGTACTTTGACGAAAACAAAAAAAGGGAAGTATTAAACGGTATAACAATAGGCTTGTTGCTCGCACTTGCGGTTTTAATAAGTAATGTGTATATTTTCTTTTCGGTATCATTTATTACTGCAATGATTGCACAAAGCATAATACTTAAAAAGAGATTTCGTAAAAGTATTCTTACGCTTTTTGCATTTGCACTGATTTTGCTTGTATTTTTCGGAAAATATATAACGGGCAGAATAACGTCGCTTTACGGTGATGCAAGCTTTGATTTTAATTTTATAATAAACACAAAATTCATCGTAAGATATTTTGGACTCATATTTACATTGGCACTAATAGCCTCATCGGTATATATAACAGTTGCAAAAAAGGAGCAAAAAACCATATTTCTGTGGATTCAGCTTGTGGTTTGTTATATTATGCTCACTGCAACGCGCACACATGGTCAGTTGCATATACTATTGTATTTGCCGTCGATTATTGCATTGTTTGTAATATGTGTAAGGTATATTGAAAAGGAAAAGATACTTTTAGCGCTTATGGCGCTTGCACTGCTACAGACACTATCGCCGTTTATTGCACGTACTCAGCCAAAAAGTGTTGAGGAGATAAAATACTACAGTATATTACCGTCATTTTCTATGCGCTATGATGAGCGTGCAGAAAGTGGTGATATATTTACCCTAAAGCGTACACTCGATAATGTTGTGGGTGAGGGAGAGTATCTTGGTGTACTTTCGTACTCGGATACTATGAATGCAGATTTATTGAACAACGTTGAGTTATCGATAGGTGAACATCAATACAGACGTGATTATATTGCATTCACAATTCCGTACTTTGATAGCATTGTCCCCGATATTTCTCCGCTTTGTAATGCAAACTATATGTTAGTACCAACAACGGTACAGACAATATCCGATAACCAGAAAATTCTCGAAACTGCTACCCAAAGTTTTCTTGAGTGGAAAAACATTGCAAGAGCATACGAAGAACTCTATGAATATGAAACCTATATAGACGGAGTAACCTTTAAGCTTTTCAGGCGTTTTCGAGACGTAAACGAAATCGAAAAAAGAGAGTTTATGCAGGAGCTCACAAAAAAATAAATAACAATTAACAAATTGTTTATAGAAATGAAAAGTGTTGTGTGTTATAATGATATTATCGAAGATAAAATCAGTTAAATTCGCTAACGCGAGCTAAATAGTGAAGATCACAAAACAATGGCATGAAAATAAAACGGTTACGGTTAAATTAGATTAAAATATTATATAAAAAGGGGAGAAAAAATATGAAAATGAAATTAAAGGACGGAAAGTCAAAGGTACTTACACTCAGCTATGATGATGGTGTTGTTCAGGATATACGACTTATAGAAATCATGAACAAGTATGGTCTAAAGGGTACATTTAATATCAATACGGGAACGTATCTTAGCGAGGATAGTGTCCGTGAGGAATTCAAAGGCAAATTAAAGCTATCCGAGGCAAAGGAGTTATACACAAATTCGGGACACGAGGTTGCAGTTCATTCTTTAACACATCCGTTTCTGGAAAATTTAGACTCAACAGAAATTATACACGAAATTATAGAAGATAAGAAAAATATAGAAAAAGAGTATGGAATAATAGCAAGGGGTATGGCATATCCGTTTGGCACATATAACGATACAGTAATAGACGTTTTAAAAAAATGCCAGATTGCATATGCCAGAACTGTCAGTTCTACATACAGGTTTATGTTACCGCAGAATTGGTTGTTACTTAATCCTACATGCCATCATAATTGCGAAAGACTTGATGAATTGGTAAAAAGATTTGTAGAGCCATCAGCACTTACTGAATGGGGATATGTAGAAATGTTTTATCTGTGGGGACACAGCTACGAATTTGACACCAATGATAACTGGGATGTAATCGAAAAATTTGCTGAGTTTGTTGGCGGTCGTGATAATATCTGGTATGCTACAAACATAGAAATATACGATTATGTAAAAGCGTACCAAAGTCTGCAAACAAGCTATGATAAAAAGATTATACATAATCCGACTGCTATTGATGTGTGGACAGAAATAGATAAAGAAATCTATTGCATCAAGGGCGGACAAACACTCACATTATAAATTAAAATTACTGCGCATTTCTGCAACGCAGTAAAAATACTATAATAGGGCAGAAGAAAGGTAATGAAGATAAAAGTGCGTAGTTGTATATATTGCGGTAAAGAACTCGAAAAAGACGAGCAATGCATGTGTCATGGAGCGGTTGCAAAGCGTAAGGCAAATGCATCAGACATAAACAACAACACAAAAGATAATTCAAATAATGGTGGCAGCACATATTCGTACAGTACAAAAAACAATACTTATCATACGGGATACACAAAAAAGGAGAATCCCATAAAATCTGCGTGGCGCACCTATGTGCAAAGAAAAAAAGCGGCGCGTGCAAATAACAGCACTGTAAAGAAACCGCTAAGAAGAAACCTGGTTTTTGACGTGATTTCGTTTATAAAATCTCCTGTAACTACTGTATACAATCCTGGAGAAATGAGTGTTGCATTTATCTTGCTTATATCTGCAATTTCGGGTATTTTCACAAGTCTTGGTATTTATACACTTCTTGTAAAAATCATAAGCGGAGCTGCAACAATCAAAACAGGCTCGCTTAATGTTAATATGGTTATAAGCGGAATAAACGATCTTTCGGGCGCGGCAATTATTGTTGTAATAGGCGCTATATTAGGAATAGTGTCTTTCCTTGTTTGTTGTGCAGGTATGTATTTTATAAGCAGAGCAGTTTTTAAATATAATATGCGTTTTTGGGAGTTTGCTTCGAGATTGGTGCTATGTCCATTGGCAATGTCAATTTCGGGTATTCTTGCAATAGTGTTTGGAATGTTCTCCACTGCAGTATTTTTGATAATTATGCTATGCGGAACAATCGCCTCATTTGTGCTGACATATGAAGCGCTAAGGTCAATATGGAATACAAAAACACCAAATCAGGTCTTGTATGGTATGCTACTTTCGATATTGATAGTAGGTGTTTTGTTGTCGAATATAGTATGGATTATATAATATAATATTAATAATATGTACCTCAACTACGTTTGGGGGATACAAATTTCTTATATCATTATATTTCGTTATTTATGAGCGGTTATTTAGTAATCCTCTATAACCACGGGGTAAATGGCGAAAGGAAATGATAAGCAAATGATTAATACGATTTATACGGTTGTTGAAGTAGCAAAAATGTTAAAGGTAGGGTCCACGGACGTGGTTGATGCCATCAATGAGGGCGCTTTAAAGTGTATTAATGTAGGAACAAAGCAGGTAATAACGGAGGATTTTTTGGGTGAGTTTTTAAATAATGCAACAAACTCACAACAAAAATATACCAAGCCCCCCACAACCGATAAAAAAGATACATATAGTAGTGTTAATGTAGAGAAAATAAATTCAAATACATTTTTAAGAGATTATATCCCGTTTTTTTTAAATCTGAGAACAACAAATGCAGGCGACAGAACACTCGAGGGATATTTTGCTATAGCAAAATATTTCTGTCGTAACCGTTATGATGGTGGCTTGGGTGATTATAGGCTCAAAGAGCTTGACGATATAAAAATAAGGATGTTTTTTAATAAATTGGTAAAAGGATATAGTCAGGCAACAGTAGATAAAATATATGTTGTTCTGAAGCTTGCCATCAGGTATGCACACAAAAAAGGCTATATAGATGAATTTATAATGGAGGATATAAAAAAGCCTAAAAGCACAAAATCAACAAGTAAGGTTAAGGCGTACACTGATGAGGAACTGCAAAAAATTATGAGGGCGGTGCAAATTTATCCCGAAATAAAACCCATTCTTGTGTTATTATTGCATACGGGTATGCGCCCGGGTGAGCTCAGGGCATTGGAGTGGAAAAATTTTAATCGCCAGGATAAGCAACTCACAATTACAAACGCCATCACCATAAAAGCTGATGATTTTGTGGTGGGTGGCAAAGCAAGAAAGAGAGAGGCAGTTGTGGGTAATACCAAAACAAAGGCGAGTGTGCGCACTATTTGTCTTAGTAATGAGGCGGTAAGAACGCTTGTTGAATGGAAGAAATACATAAATAATAACGACGATTTTAAGTATGTAAGAAATTCACCATATATATTTGTTACACGTACAAAAAAAGGCTTTATCTCGGAAAGTGCCCTCAGCTCAAAATTCAACAGATTTTTAAAGGCCTGCGGTCTGGATAATCAGGGGTATACGTTATACCGTTTCAGGCATACGTTTTGTACTAAGCTTATTAAACACACTGATTTACGAACAGTTCAGGACTTAATGGGGGACAGTACCTCAGATGTTGTTATGAAGCACTATATTACAGTAAGCGACGAGGATAAGAGAAAAGCAATAGAAAGTGCTTTTAACTAAAATATGCTAAATTAATTTTTAATATAAATAAACGGAAGGAAGTAAAAATTATGAAAGAAGTAAGTACACAAAATGCACCTGCGGCAATAGGTCCGTATTCGCAAGCAATCAAGGTAGGTAATATGTTATTTACCTCGGGACAAATTCCTGTAAATCCACAAACGGGCGAAATCCCCGAGGGCGTAGAGGCACAGGCAAAACAGGCAATGACTAACGTAAAAAATCTTGTTGAGGCATCCGGCGCTTCTATGGATAATGTTGTAAAAACGACTGTGTTTATAAAGAATATGGAGGATTTTGCTACAATAAATTCAATTTATGCAGAGTTCTTTACAAAACCGTATCCTGCACGTTCGTGTGTTGAAGTTGCAAGATTACCCAAAGACGTATTACTTGAGGTAGAGGCAATAGTTGAAATGTAATGTACTTATGAGGATAGTATAAATCACAAAATGTTAAAAAATTATAAAAAATGTTGTTATTCTATAGACAATATCAAAAAAGTGTGATAAAATGTACTATGTATATGTGTAAAATATATTTCTAACAATAAAGAGAGGATTGGTTCGTGTTGCAAAATAAAAGTTCAAAATTTAAAGCAATGCTTGTTATTGCAATTTTGGCGGCAAGTGCATCACAAATGAATAATGTTTTAGCAGACGATGTGGCAGTATCAGCCAATGATATGCTCGATCAGGCTGTTGCTTTGTACGAAAAGCTACATAATCAGGAGGTACAAATTCCTGAGCAATTGTTTGAATACGAAATGGACGAACATTTGTTAAAATCAGTTGCTCTAGGGTATGTTAATCTTGATGAGGCCCAAGAAATATCAACCGTAAGCGAGGTACGCAAGCAAGACGTTATGAGTCTGTTGTATAAAACAGTAATTAACTATGATAGCTCTTATATCATATCGGAAGAAGAAGCAACCCGGATTCTTAATAATTGTTGCGATAATGCGTACATTAGCGAAGAAAACAGACTTGCATATGCGTTTATGCTTAAGCAGGGTATAATTTCATCTAATGTAAATACGGAGCCCAATAAGATTATCACCTGGGACAGTTGCAGAATACTTGTTGACGTAATTTACGACTATTTTGTGCAGAACGTTACATTTACAGTTAACGATACTATTGTTACAGTAGGTGCAAATATCAATACAGTTACAAGTGAATGGGGCGAGCCGAGCCGTGTGGACAGAAGCGACTACGGTTTTGTTTGGTATGTATATAATTTAGGCGACGACTTGTGTATGATAGGTGTAGAGGGCGACAGAATTTGCGGTCTTTACACAAACGCGCAGAGCTTCGACTGTAATGGTGAAGTGTTTAAGGGTGACAGTATAGACGAAGCACAAGACGTTTTGCTATCTCAGAATGTAAGAATAATATACAATAACGAAGATAAAGCAGAAAGTATTTTATATACCTCAAGAGAAAACGGACACGAAATTGATAACGAAATAGAACAAAACAGAGTAAAAGAGCTTCTGGATATGATAAACTCATACAGAGCCAAAAACGATTTAGATCCATACGTGCTTGATAGCGACTTGTCAAACGCAGCGTGGATGAAAAATCTCGAAACAATAGACCTAAAAGAAATAAGCGAAGATGGTCTGTACGGTGCAGACATATATTCTGTATACGGTAAGCTTCTTAAAATGCAAAGCTCGGTGCTTGTAGGAGAAACAAAAGGAGAAACTGCAATCGGCATAGATGCTATGCTTGGCGATAAGGATGTTTTGTATGTTTCGTTTGTTGTTGACGAAAATGTCGACGTAAAAGAGATTGCAGACCAATCTTTTGAAGAAACCAATGAGCTTGAAGAGACAGAGAATGTATTTGGTATTATTCCGGCAGTAAATGCCGAAAATGGCGGATTTTTAACTGCACCGCTTATAGAAGATGATGAGATTTGTGCACCCGTAATAGAAAATGATACCCAGATGAGTGTCGATTGCGGTGAGGACATTGTTCTTGATATCGAAACGCGTGTAGCCAACGAGTACTTGTTGGAGGTGTATGATACCGAAAACGAGAATTATCTTGTAAACAGCTATATAAAAGCAGATGATAACAAGGTAAACATAAGTGCCGATATACTAAAGAACGGTGTTGACTACAATATTACACTAAGCTCGGTAAATGACGAGGGCGAAAAGAAAAGTGCTGAGGAAATTTCTGTAAGCTACGGTGATGCAACTCAAAACGGTGTTGAGATTACCACCGAGGGCGGAAAAACAGAAAATGATTACATACCGCTTAAGTGGACAAGTGAGCAATATCACGATTTCTATGTAGATGTATACAATTCAAACGGTGATTTGATTGTAAGCACAATAATGGAGAATGAATACGAAGCGCTTATACAGGGTCTTGACCCCGATACATACTACGTTTATGTAACAGCTCTTAAAAAAGGTACAACGATAGAAAAAGCACAGGATACAATAACTGTGGAGATTGTAATGAGTGAGCCTGTAATAAACGAATATATACTCGATAAAGATGATAAGTATTATTTTGTATATGAAGACGAAGACCTTGGCGTTTTGTACTTCTACGACGAAGAAATAGTGGAAGTTGAAGAAAACGGACACAAGGTAAATAAAAAGAAGATAATTCAAAAGCAGGTTAAATCTACAAAAGCATACAGACAATTAGCGAAGTATCAAAGACGAATTGAGTATATAACAGGAGAGCCTGTTAAGATAAGCTACTTAAATGTCACAGGCAATGCTATTGTAAGCGAGGCAACGAAGTATATCGGAGTTCCATATGTATGGGGCGGAGCAACGCCCGAGGGCTTCGATTGTAGCGGACTTGTTCAGTATGTATGCAAGAGTGTGGGAATAACAGTAGACAGAGTAACTCACGAACAGGTTACAAACGGAGTAAAGGTGGAGCGTACCGACCTGCAACCCGGAGATTTAATATTCTTTAAAAATGATTCGGGTTATGTTGGCCACGTTGGAATATACGTTGGTGAAAACAAGTTCCTGCACGCGCCGAACAAAGGTGATGTTGTAAAAATAACCGAACTTTCAGAGGAGTATTACGATACTCATTATTACGAGGCGAGAAGAGTTTATTAAGGAGGAAAAGCAAATGGCTTATACTGCGATTGCTTGCACAGACAAGGGCTACAGACGAAGAAATATAGTAGTTTTACTGTTTATGTCGCTTGTGGCTGTTGCAAGTGTGGTAATGCTTATATACAGCTTTGTTAATGACAGAATACACTTTGGTCTTGCGTGGATTATAGCATTTATTTTGTCAGGGTCATATGTCCTAATAAGACGAAATACCGTATTTTCAACTTATCTTGCAACAGATAAGCAAAATATCTATATGAATACGTGGTCAAATGACTTTTTGCCATATGATGTTTCTAATAAAATTAAAATTATAAGAGAATTTGTCCCTGCAAAAACAAAGCTTATAAAAATCCCTGTAGAAGAAATCAATACTGTTATTATAGGCACAAAGAATTTTATAAAGCGTTATGCAGAGGAGTGCGAGGATTTTACTAAAAAGCTGAAGCCATTTGAACAAAGCAAGGATTATTATCAAAAAAAATCCATAGACAGTATGGATATATTCTTTGTTATAACAGAAGACGGTTTTTCGTATTTTATGCCGATTGAAAAATTCTCACCGAGAGATGTTTCGAGAGTATTGCAGCTTATACAACGACTTAATCCCGACATAAATATTAAAATAAACAGTAAAAAATTCAGAATGAACTTAAAAAACAAATAAAAAAAGTGGAGATTAAGTCTCCGCTTTATTTATAGCTACACTAAAAGGGGTGAAGTATATGAAAAAGATAAATACAAACACATACGCGAGCATTGGGATATTGGTATTTTTGCTATATCTTGCAATTCGTTATTGGGATGCTCTGTTTGGTTTTGTTATTGTTGCATTTAGGGCCGCCACACCGCTTTTGTTCGGATTGGTAGCAGCGTATGTAATTAACATATTAATGAGATTTTACGAAAGGCACTTTTTCCCCAAGGCTCAAAAGGATTCAGTAAAGAAATTACGCAGAGTTCTTTGCCTGATATTTGCGTTTTTAAGTGTGGTTGCTATAATAGTTATAATTTCGGTTATGATTATTCCTGAATTGATGTCGTGTATAAAAACATTAATAGAGGCTATACCAAAAGCACTTAACAGTGTTTATGTGTTCTTAAATGACAAATTCAGAATAGACACTGTCATTTCGGAAAGTACAAAGGCAATTCTTAGCGGTAATTTCAACTACGAAAGGTATCTACAACAGTTTTTGGAGAAATTTGTTGGCGGTTTAGGCGGAGCAATGACTTCAATAACAACAGTGGTTTCGTCTGTATTCTCAAAAACCCTGACGGTTGTGGTAGGTCTGGTTTTCTCGGTTTATGTCCTAGCGCAAAAAGAAAAGCTAAAAGCACAGGCAGACAAGGTACTTTTAGTGTACGTAAAAGAAAAATATTATAAAAGAATAAAATACTTTACCGTAACGCTCAATAACTCATTCAATAAGTTTATTGTAGGTCAGTGTACTGAGGCGGTAATATTAGGTGCATTGTGTATCTTAGGTATGACAATATTCCGATTCCCATATGCAACAATGATAGGTATACTTGTTGGTTTTACTGCACTTATTCCCATAGCGGGTGCATATATAGGTGCTATTGTAGGCGCAATTATGATATTTACAGTTTCACCTGTTCAGGCACTGTTGTTCTTGGTTTTCCTTATAGTGCTTCAGCAAATAGAGGGTAATTTAATATATCCCAAGGTTGTTGGTGATTCAATAGGCCTGCCGGGAATGTGGGTGCTTGCGGCAATAACAGTTGGCGGCGGAATATTAGGAATTGGCGGTATGCTTATAGGAGTTCCTGTTGTTGCAACAATATATAAAGTATTAAATGATGATGTTAATAAAAGAAGTAATGAAATTTGTGAAGAATAAAAACAAAGCAGTTTGGGAATTTTCCTAAACTGCTTTTTATTTTTATTTATATAGAAGTGGTGCATATCTGTAGAAAATGTCAAGTGCTTCCTTGTATTGTTCTTCTGATAAGCGAGATTGAAGATGTTGTTTAATGCCTGTTTTATCACCCATATTATACAAGCTTATTATTTCTGTAAGGTCTATTTGTGATATAACAGATAAAAATGTTGCACGCTCGTGTTGTTTCATTGCCTTGAATATTTTACTGTAAAGTCCGTTACCGGAGTTATCCTTATCAAATACAATTTCATCATTTTCGATATTCTCTGAATCATCAAATGCAACGTCGTCTTCTTTGTTTTGGTCTATTATATCCTGTTTTTCACTGTATGAATGGTATCCCGAGGGTTCAGCGTCAGGATAATCTTTATCGGAACGTATCATTTCTATTCCGATACTTGTCCGCTTTGTGCCTATAAGTAAATTATCGTCTTTCTTTTTCGAATCTTCATCTTCGTTTAAAATATCATCAATATCGATGTCGTCAAAAGAATTTTTGTTTGACGATGCATTGTTTTTGCCTGCAGAGGTATATTTTCTGCTCTTTCTCAGATATGTTTTTGCAGTGTATTGATCAAGAATACCCTCGTCCATAAGGTCGCTTGCCAATTCGGATAATAAGTCCTGATATTCGGAGTCCATCAAAGCTGAAGAAACAAACTCCAAAGCAGGCTCAATATACTTTGGTACTATGTAAAAATTGTATACTCCAACCGCAATGCCCGAAAATACAAGCAATACAGATGCAACAACAATTAATATTTTTTTCCACATTTCCATCAGAAAAAAGTCCTTTCATCATTATATATAAAAGTTTAAAATCTCATACATATTAATTATAGCATATAAGTAAAAAAAAAACAAGGGGTTTACTGATAAATTAACAAAAAATAAATATATCAAATCCTTGCATTATTCAGTTTTAGTGTATGTATAAATCCCCACGGGAGTGATTTTTATCAGCTCCCGTAAGATTTTGGGGACTATGTTAATTAAGATATTGTTCGGGATTAAGCAATATATCACCATCATACATTTCTAAATGCAGATGTGATTCTTTTATATTTTCTCCTTTTGGTTCGCCCACTGTGCCTATAATATCGCCCCCCTTTACGCTATCACCGGTTTTTATATCCTCAACACTACCAAGACACATATACTTTGTAATAAATCCGTTTTCGTGCTTTATGGCAATTCCCTCACCGTAAGCGTCGGAGAAAACGTCAACGACTGTGCCGTCAGCGCAAGCACTTATACTGCAGCCTGTATCTGCTGCAATATCAATACCGTTGTGTGTGCGCCAATCGCCCATTGCTTCGTTATATGAGAGTGTCGAAGAAAAACCCTCAAGAATTTCACCGCCTGCCGGCATATTAAAGTATGGCTCTTCGGCATTGACTATAATTGCAGTTTCTTCGACGTCGGGGTTGTTATAGGTATAGTCGGCAGATGTGTTGATACTGTAATCTATTTCTCCATTTTCCTGCACAATTTCCTGCGGCGGTGCAGTTGGTATATAATCAGACATATCATCTTTGCTTTCTTCTATTATAACAGTATCATTTACAGGTGTTGTATCTTCTTCCGTATTAATACTGTCGTTATTTTGCGGGGAAGAATCCACCGATGCAACATATTCCTCGTCGTTGTTTTTTGTTACACTGCTCTTTTCGGAAAAAAATCCTGCGATACCTATTGCAAGTACACAGCAGCAAAGTGCTATGTAAAAGCCGGGTAGTTTTCTTGTTCTGTTGTTGTCGTTTTGCGTCATAATAACCTCCATTAAAGCTTTTGCAAATTGTGTGGTTGTTAAAAACAACCACTGTTATACGAGATAGGTAAAATTGCGATCTGAACAATTTTCATTCACTCATATGGTATTTTAACCGAAATAAAGGTCTTTATACCTTATTTTAGGATATTTTTTGTAAAAGGTTTGATATGGCGCCATATATTTATGAAAAAAATATTAAGAAAAAGTATTCCCAAAATTCAAAAAGTGTAGTATAATGTTATAAAGAGGTGAGGCATATGCATATTGAAAGATTAGACCGCAATAAACTCAGAATATTATTGTCAAATATGGATTTTGAAGATTTTTCGGTAAGCAAAAAAGAACTTGCAACGGACAGAGGTGTACTTCGTTCCTTTATTTTAAAATTGATGGATACTATAAGCGAAGAAACGGATTTTAATCCGTATAGCGGTAATATAATAATAGAGGCAAAAGAACACGACGAGGGAATGAGCATTACAATAAGCAAGTCTGTATTCAAAAGAAAGTATACAAAAGAAGAACTAAAAAATGCACGACACATTAATGCAACACCAAAGAATAAAACAGGTGTAAAAAAGAAAGAGATTTTTAACATATATAAATTCAGTGATTTTGAGGATGTGTGTAAGGCGTTGGCTTTGATGGATAACTTTATTCATCAGGACAGTACGTTGTATAACTATAACGGTACATATTGTTATATGCTGCTGATAAACGAGCGCTTTGCGCAATACGAGAAAATGCTTGGTAAAAATCTTAATATATTAAATGAGTATTCTAATTCTTCACAGACGAGCAGCATAAACACCAATCACATAAAAGAGCACGGTGAACTTGTTGCTGAGGGTGAGAAGCTTGTTTCGATGGCAGAGGGTATACGAAATATTAACATTTTATGAAAAATCTAAAAACCACTTGAAAATTAGTTGTGTTAATGGTATAATAATTGCATAATAAAGATTTTACAAAATATGTAAAATCGTAAAAAAACAAAAAGGAGAAATATAATTATGAATTTATTTGGAATTGTTGCTTATGCAGAAAGTGCAGCCAATAGTATGCCCCAGGCTCAGGGCGAGGTTTCACCTATAATGGCAGGTATTGTTCAGATACTACCGCTTGTTGCTATTATTGCCCTGATGTATTTTATGCTTATAAGACCGCAACGTAAAAAGGAAAAGGAACTAAAAGCTCAAATCAGCAAAATGAAGGTTGGCGACAAGGTTGCAACAATAGGCGGAATTGTAGGTAAGGTACACAGTATAAAGGATAACACTGTTATAATCGAAACAGGCAACGTGGGTACACCTACAGAAAAAAGCTATATAAAATTCGAAAGAGATGCTATAAAAACAATAGAGCAAAAATAAGTAATTAATTTTACTGCCTTCTCATATATTTGTATAAAAACAGGTTATATGAGGAGGGTTTTTTGTTGTCATTAAGAGGTATTTTAAAGGGACTTTTAGCAAGTATCATAATCTCGGTATTTGTTATTTTAGTCGTATCAGTAATAATGTATTTTGCCGATATATCACAGAGCGTTCTTAATATTGCGGTATATGTTGGTGTGGCTATAGCACTTATAATGGGCTCAATAATATGTGCGCGTATATCCGGCTCAAAAATCTTGATTAATTGTCTGTGTCAGTGTGCACTGTATTTACTCTTACTCATTATATGCTCGCTCATAAAAGATGGCAATATTCTCTTTAACATTCGTTTCATGGCAATGTGCGGCGGTGCTTTTGCGTGCAGTATTCTGGGTGCGGTTGTAGGCAGATAGTTATTAGTTTTTAGTAATAACAAACAATATTTTTTAATATAAAGTAATTATTTTTTTGCTCATTAAAAAATAGTTGTGCAAAAAGACTTGAATTTTAGCATAAAAAGATATATAATAAATACAGGGAGTATTCCCTGATATTTTACATATAGCTTTCAGATGAAAAGGGGAGACACTATGGGAGGATTATTTGGCGTAATATCTAAGAGAAGTTGTGTGTTTGACTTATTTTTCGGTATAGATTATCATTCGCATTTAGGAACAAAAAAGGGCGGTATGGTGGTTTATGGCGAAAAAGGCTTTAACAGAGCAATTCATAACATTTCAAATTCACCTTTTCGTACTAAGTTTGAACGTGATGTAGTGGAAATGGAGGGTAACTCCGGTATAGGCTGTATTTCGGATAACGAGCCTCAACCGCTTATTGTTCGCTCACATTTGGGTAATTTTGCAATAACCACTGTCGGATATATAGAGAATATGGATGAACTGTTAGAAATGACATATTCCAACGGTACACCGCATTTTCTGGAGATGAGTGGCGGTAATATAAACCAGACCGAAATGGTGGCGGCAATAATAAATCACGAGCAAACTATTGTTGACGGTATAAAGAATGTACAAAAATTAATTAAAGGCTCAATGTCGATACTGATTCTTACTGCAGACGGTATGTACGCGGCGCGCGACAGATTGGGACGAACACCTATTATTATAGGTAAAAATGATGACGGTTTTTGTGCATCATTCGAGAGCTTTGCATACGTTAACCTTGGATATAGCGATTACAAAAATCTCGGACCGGGTGAAATTGTGTATATAACTCCCGATAGTGTAGAAACTGTCTCACCTGCACTTGAAGATATGAAAATCTGCTCATTCCTGTGGGTATATTATGGATATCCAACCTCTTGCTACGAGGGAATAAATGTAGAAAATATGCGTTACCGTTGCGGCAGAAAGCTTGCAGAGCGTGATGATGTAACTCCCGACGTAGTTGCCGGAATTCCCGACTCAGGTATTGCCCATGCAATAGGCTATGCAAACCAATCGGGCGTGCAGTATGCAAGACCGTTTATAAAATACACACCAACATGGTCAAGGTCGTTTATGCCTCAGAATCAGAAGGAACGGAATGACGTTGCAAAGATGAAGCTTATACCTGTAAATGAACTTATTAAGGATAAGAGGCTGCTTCTTATAGACGATTCCATTGTAAGAGGAACACAACTTCGCGAAACTGCTGAATTTTTATATAACAGCGGTGCAAAGGAAGTACACATAAGACCGGCATGTCCGCCTATTTTGTTCGGTTGTAAATATCTTAATTTCTCGCGTTCAAAATCCGAACTTGATTTAATTGCAAGACGTGTCATAAGAGAACGTGAGGGTGATAATGTTTCCGATGAGGTACTTAAGGATTATGCTAATCCCGAGAGTCAGAACTATAAGGAAATGTTGGAGCAGATATGTAAGGAGTTAAAATTTACGTCTCTTAAATTCCACAGACTTGACGATATGATAGAAACAATCGGCTTGCCTGAGTGCAAATTGTGCACATACTGCTGGAATGGTAAAGAATAATAATACATGAGAAACTGAAAAAACAGTTTCTCTTTTTTTTAACCCCTAAACATTTTCTTAATTTCCTTAACTGAAACGCCGCCTGTTAAAACAAGTGTTAAAACATATGCGCTGCCGCAAAATGCACATTTTAATATTGTGAGCACATACACGTTATTCGTATGATACTCAAGCGGTTTTTGTATAAGGCATAGAACAACAATCATTACAATAGCACTTATGGCAGGCTTTAACACCATATCGGTAAAACTGTATTTTACGCCTATTACTTTTTTTGTAAGTATTAATGATAGTATCATATAAATAAAATACGCAATGTCAGCACTCATTATAGCACCATATATACTCATTTTGGGTATAAGAATAAAATAGAGTATCAGCTTAATAACAGAGGCGACAAGTGCACACAAAAAGGATTGCAGAATTTTACCTGATGATTGTGTTATTGCGCCTGATATTTGCGCCACACACAAAAATAAAACACACGGAGAAACAAATTTGAGCATTGTTGCAGAGTATGTGTTTTTAAAGAGAATATCGAGCATTTCACCGCCCATAAAGTAAATGGCAACTGCGCACGGTAAACTCAGAATAGTGGTCAGCTTTAGCGCGGCATAGGAGGCTCTTTTTGCTTTTTGCATATCACCTATTGCAACAGAGCCTGCAATAAGCGGCAGAATACTCACACTGAGCGTTGCCAATATTCCCACAGGAAGATGAAAAAGCGTAAGAGCATAACCGCTGTATGCACCGTAAATAAAACGTGCCTCATCAATGCTATGTCCATATTTTAAAAGATAGGAGCGTATTGTTGTAGTATCAACAACAGAGAGCATAGAAGAAATTACCGACGCAAAAAGAAGCGGTATAGCAATAGCGCATAGCTCAGATAAAACAGTTTTCTTTTGCATAAGTGTCGATTTTGCACGTTCTTTCCTGAGTATAATATATAGTAAAAATAAGATGAGCGTTGCAATAGCTTCGCCTATACTCACACCAAGTGCAGCACCGCCGGCGGCTTTTTCTGTGCCTGTATGTATAAAGTAAAGTGCAAGAAAAAAGCCTGCGCATAGCTTTATAACTGCTTCTGCAACCTGAGACATTGCAGTGGGTATCATATTTGATATACCCTGAAAATAATTCTTGTAAACTGAGCTTAGCGCAACAAAAAAAACAGACGGTGAAATCATCTTTATTGCAAATACCGCCTTCGACTCTTTCAAAGCAAGTGCAAAAAAGTCTGCACCCAGATATAAAATCAGGCTGCCGATAACGCCTATTACCAAAAGCATTGCAGATGAAACAGATACGGTCGCACTCACCATATGCTTTTCTTTTTTTGCACTGTATTCGCTCACAAGTTTGGAAAGGGCAAAAGGAAGTCCCGATATTACAAACGATAAGAATAGTATATATATCTGGAATGCACTGTTATATACTGCCATTCCTTCTTCTTTTAGTATATATGTAAGTGGTATCTTAAAAACTGCACCTAATATTTTAGAAATGGCATTTGCAATCATCAGAATAACCGCTCCTGTAACAAAGCTTTGTTTTTTCATTAAGTCAATCCACCCCTCTTGTATTTTATAAATATTTGTGATATAATCAAATTATTACATTTAATGGCAAAATCATCATAGTGGTTGCAAATCAATAGAAGGGCAGATGAAAAAATGAGTTTTAAAATAGATAAGATAAACCGTGCAAATGGAGATATAACTGTACCTGGAGATAAATCGATTTCACACAGAGCAATAATGCTTGGCGCTCTTTGCGATGGTGTAAGCAATATCAGCGGATTTTTAAACGGTGAGGATTGTCTTGCTACTATAGACTGTTTTCGCAAGATGGGCATAAAGATAGACATAGACGGAACAAATGTCAGAGTAGAAGGCAAAGGCTTAAGAGGCTTATCAAAGCCGCAGGGACAGTTATACACAGGTAATAGCGGAACAACAACAAGACTGTTGTGCGGAATTCTGAGCGGTCAGGTATTTGAAACCTCCATAACGGGAGATGACTCAATATGTAAAAGGCCAATGAACCGTGTTTGTGAGCCGCTATCTTTGATGGGCGCAAAAATTGAGGGAAATTATTGTCCGTTAAAAATCTCACCGTCAGAGCTCAGAGGAATGGACTATACAATGAAAGTTGCCTCGGCTCAGGTAAAAAGTGCAATCATATTATCAGCACTTTATGCTAATGGTGAAACTGTGATACACGAAAAGGAAAAATCGCGCGACCATACAGAGCTTATGTTATCGGCAATGGGTGCAAATATCAGCGTCAACGGTCTTGACATACACGTAGGCTATACCGAAAAGCTAACACCGCAAAACATAGAAGTTCCGTCGGATATTTCATCTGCTGCATTCTTTATGGTTTTGGGTGCAATTTTACCGGACTCGTGCCTTACAATAAAGAGTGTAGGCATTAATCCCACACGTACGGGAATAATCGACGTTTTAATTAATATGGGTGCAAACCTCGAAATATTAAACGAAAGAATTTCGGCAGGCGAAAAAGTTGCAGATATAAGAGTGAAAACGTCAAAGCTCTATGGAACAGTGATTGAGGGAGATATAATTCCAAGATTAATCGACGAAATACCAATTATTGCAGTAGCAGCACTCTTTGCAGAGGGTAAAACAGTTATAAAAGACGCATCAGAGCTTAAGGTTAAGGAAACAAACAGAATAAGAGCTATAGCCTGCGAATTCAAAAAATGCGGTGCGGATATTACCGAAACTGATGATGGAATGATAATAAACGGTAACAAACATCTCACAGGTGCTGATTTTAAGACATATGGCGATCACCGTATGGCAATGAGCCTTGCGATATTGGCACAGTTTATTGATGATAAGTGCACTCTTGATGACGAAAAGTGTGTTGCAATATCGTACCCGAACTTTTTTGACGAGCTTAATTCTTTAAAAAATGGTTAATAAAATGTAAAATATGGCAAAAAACGTGCATTAGTTATAAAATTCACTTGACATTATGCTGTGTTTTTGATATAATCATTGTGATTTATCGTTTTTTGATAAAAAATATTTATTTTACGGAGGTATTAATAATACAATGGACAGTGACAGTATGACGTGGATTATTCTGTTTTTAGCTGTATTAATCTTATTTTCTGCGTATTTTTCGGCATCGGAGACTGCATTTTCTAGTATGAGTCGCATACGTATGAAGAACTTAGCGAGTGATGGCAACAAGAAAGCCAAACTTGTAGTTAAGCTTTCAGAAAATTACGACAAGCTTATTTCGACAATACTTATAGGTAATAATATCGTAAATATTGCGGCATCATCTATTGCGGCAGTATTATTTGTTGATTTATTGGGCGATAAAGGTGTTTCGATATCAACAGTGGTACTTACGATAGTTATTCTGATTTTTGGTGAAATCACTCCAAAAAGTCTTGCAAAGAACTTTCCCGAAAAGTTTGCAATGTTTTCAGCACCAATGCTGAATGCAATCGTTATATTGCTTACACCTTTAAACTTTTTGTTCCTTTTGTGGCAGAAGTTGGTTTATAAGGTAGTTAAAATAACCGACGACAGGGGAGTAACCGAAGAAGAACTTCTTACAATGGTAGAAGAAGCACAAAACGATGGTGAAATAGACGTACACGAGAGTGAGCTTATACGTAATGCAATAGAATTTAACGACATAGAAGTAATGGATATACACACAAACCGTGTTGACGTTGTTGCAGTAGATATTGAGTGGGATAACGAAAAGGTAAAGAGTATATTTGACGAAAGCGGATATTCAAGATTGCCTGTTTACCGCGATAGTATAGATAATATTATCGGTGTATTAAATCAAAAGGACTTCCACTTTGCAATGGCAAACGGAAAAAGCATTGAAGAAGCAATGGCTGAACCTGTCTATGTAATACCATCTATGAAAATATCCGAGCTTTTGACTATTTTGCAAAAGCAAAAATCTCATATGGCTATAATTGTAGACGAATATGGCGGAACTGACGGTATAGTAACTCTTGAGGATATTTTAGAGGAGCTTGTTGGTGAAATATGGGATGAACATGATGAGGTTATAGAAGAAGTAGAAGAAATTTCAGAAAATGTATTCAAGGTAATGGGTAGTGCCGACCTTGACGATACACTCGAAATGTTCGACCTTGTTGCAGATGAGGAAGACGACTCAACCACAATAGGCGGATGGGTTACCGAAAATCTTGGTCATATACCTGAGGTTGATGAAGAATTTACATATAAAAATCTTCACATCAAGGTAACAAAAACAGAGTCCCGACACGTAGAGGAAGTTATGATAACTGTATTGGAAACCGAAGAAAGCGATGAGGACGAAGAATAATATATGAGCTTATTTCAAACACTGAGGGATTTAATTCTTTCAGTGTTTGTTTGTAATAAAGAAAGGGTGGGGTATAACTTATGAAGAAATATACCATTGACGATTTAAAGGATATTATAGTAACACTAAGAAGCGAAAACGGATGTCCGTGGGATAAGGTGCAAACACACCAAAGCATAAAAAAGAGCCTTATAGAAGAATGCTACGAGGCTATTGACGCGCTCGATAACGGTACCGACAAGGATTTTGCCAACGAATTGGGCGATGTGCTTTTGCAGGTGGTATTCCACGCACGTATGGCGCAGGAGAGATGTGCGTTTGATTTTGATGACGTAGTAGCGGAGATATGCAACAAGCTTATATCACGTCATACACACGTTTTTGGTGAGGACAAAGCAGGCAATGAAGAAGAAGCACTTGATAATTGGGAAAAGAATAAGAAAAAGGAGAAGGGTCTTAAATCCGATACAGAAGTGCTTTTAGACGTGCCAAATTATCTGCCGGCACTCATGAGAGCAGAAAAACTCCTAAAAAAAGCTAAAGGTTTTGATTATGAGGAAAAGACAGAAGATGAATTGTATGATAGCATACAAAAAGAGCTTGACGCTATAAAGCACGAAACAGACGAAAAGGAAGCTCACCGTATATACGGTAAACTGATTTTTGATGTAACTGCACTCGGAAGAAACATAGGTGTTACACCTGAGATTGCACTTAGTGAGGAGTCAAACAAATTTATAGAACGATTTTCAAAAAAAGAGAATAATGGCTAAAGAAAAAGGACAATCTGTCTAAATTCTATTGCTCAAACAGTTAAATCCTATGGATTCAAAACTCGCAATATCGAATTTACACAGACTGCCATTTTTCCTTTTGTGTTATAGTGAATTTAACATTCACTTTTTTTTGTCATTTTTATCATCAAGTTATAAATTTGCTCAAGTGCATCTGTCTTTGCCATTTTTCTTAAATTATCGGACATAGTGTTAAGCCCCTGAGGGTTATCAATCATTTCCATAATTTTATTGTACAACACCTCGGGTGTGAGGTTTTTCTCTACTATCAGTGTTGCTGCACCGTTCTTTTCGAACTCACGTGCGTTTTGCTCCTGATGATTTCTTACAACATTAGGAGATGGTATAAGTATAGATGGTTTTGCAAGTGCGGCAATTTCACTTACGGTTATTGCACCTGCACGCGAAACAACCACATCTGCTGCCGCCATATGCTGCGCCATATCGTCAATATAAGAAACCACACGAATATCTTCGTTAAGCTCTATGTTCAGTTCCTTTAATCTGTTTATGATTTTCTCATAGTTTCTATCACCCGTACCAAACAGAAGCTGAATTTTACCATCATCAATAATTTTTTTAAGCATATTTACAACACAGTTATTTATTGCATCTGCTCCAAGACTTCCGCCAAAAATTAAAACATACGGTTTTGTTATATTAAGGTTTTCGCGTGCGCTGTTTTTGTTGGAGTTTAAAATTTCGTTTCTTATAGGATTTCCCGTTACAACGCATTTTTCTTTTTGCTGCATCAGGGCTACAGTTTCCTCAAAGCTTAATGCAAGATAGTCAACATACTTCTGCGAACCCTTTACAGTTAAGCCGGGGTATACATTCTGCTCGTGTATAAGTGATGGCACATTCATAGCATTTGCCGCCATTGTTACCGGACCGCTTACATATCCGCCAGTGCATACAATACAATCAGGCTTAAACTGCTTTATAATCTTCTTGCATTTAGAATTTGCCACAATAAGCTTTGCAGCAACTCCAACATTTTTAAGCATATTTTTGCGGCTAAAGCCCTCAATATCTATATACTCAATATCATATCCTGCTTTTGGCACAAGCTTGCTTTCTAATCCGTGTTTTGTTCCGATAAAGAGTGCCTCAAAGTTTTCTTCCTGTGATGCAGCATAATCTGCGATAGAAATTGCGGGTATAATATGGCCGCCTGTGCCGCCACCTGCAAATATAACTCTCATTTTGGGGATTTGCTCCTTTCGATATATGTCTTTTATTGAACCTTTTTTGAACGTCTTGATATATTCAGTAGCACACCCATTTCAATAAGCAGTGTAAGAATAGAAGTTCCGCCATAACTGAAGAATGGCAATGCAACACCCGTGTTAGGTACGGTTGAAGTTGCAACTGCAATATTCAAGATAGTCTGTATAGCAATCTGTGCCACAATACCTATTGCAGTAAGTGTACTGAAAACGTCGGGCGCATTCATAGCTATTCTTATTCCTCTGAAAATAAGTACAAGGAACAGTGCCATAACAACAACTGCACCCACAAGTCCTAATTCCTCACAGATAATTGCAAATATAAAGTCGTTATATGGCTCTGGCAAATATGTGTATTTTTGTACGCTTTGTCCTAAACCCAATCCGAATATACGACCCGAACCTATTGCATATAGCGCTTGTGAAATCTGGTATGTAGTATCCTGCATATCAGCAAATGGGTCCATAAAACCTGTAATTCTTTCCCATCGTACCTCGTTAAAGGATACTAAAAAGATACCGAGAGGAAGTATAATAGCGCCTGCAAGCAACATAGGCTTTACAGGTGTTCCGCCTGCAATCATTACAACCAATGCAATACCTGCTATAACTATCGCACCACTGAGGTGTGTTTCGCAAAGCATTAATCCAACAACAACTCCGATAACGCAAATAAACGGAACGTTGCCGCTAAGTGTTTTTAAATTAAGATTACCCTTTTCTATCATAAGTGCAAAGAACATCGCTATTATAGGCTTTACAAATTCGGAGGGTTGCACGGGGATAATAGGAGTGTTAAGCCATCTTCTTGAACCGTTTATTTTTCTGCCAAGACCCGGTACAAGCACGAGTATTAAAAGCAATATGCAAATTCCCATAGCAAGAGGAATAAATGATTTGTAACGTTCGTAGTTAATTCTCGAAACAAACCACATTCCTACAAAGCCGAGTGCGGCACAAGCCGCCTGCTTTATAAAAAATGAGTATGAATTTCCGCTCTCTTGTGCAAGACCGGCGGGAGCAGACGCAGAAAGAAGAACTACCAGACCAGCCGCAACTATCAGAATTACTGTTACAAGGAAGGTGTAGTCTATTTCACCCATTACTATTCTTTTTTGTCTTCTTTCGAGCTTGCTTGCTCTCTTGTTCGATACAGTGGGTTGTTTTCTGACAGATGCCATATTAACACATTCTCCTTTATAGTGTAGTTATTATACCAATATATGATATCACACACAGTAACAATGTTACAAGTGTAAATACTTTTACTATTTTAACTTCTTTCCAGCCACACATTTCAAAATGATGATGAAGCGGACTCATTTTAAATATTCTTCTGCCCTCGCCATACTTTTTCTTTGTATATTTAAAGTATGCGGTTTGTAATATAACAGAAAGTGTTTCTGCAAAGTACACAAAGCCTATAGGAATCAGGTACAGTACAAGATTCATCTTTATTGCTAAAAGTGCAATTATTGCACCAAGAAACAGTGAGCCTGTATCACCCATAAATACCTTTGCGGGATACTTGTTGAATAGTAAAAATCCCAATAGTCCGCCCGTAAGCGCTATTGCAAGAGATGATATGTTTTTATCTGAATATACAAATGCAACTGCTGCAAAGGTGAAAGATGTTACAATAGTTATTGAAGTTGCAAGACCGTCAAGACCGTCTGTAAGGTTTACAGCATTTACAACTCCCGTTATTACAAAGAGAATAAGAGGGACATAAATCCATATAGGCAGTGTAAGTGATACCGAAGTAAACGGAATAATCAACTCCGTATTCATACCGCCATCAAATATTTCGTATGCTATGTAGATTATAGCAAACAGAAGCTGAAGCGCAAATTTCTGCTTTGATGTAAGACCAAGGTTTCTCTTTTTAACAACCTTAATGTAGTCATCTATAAAGCCAACTGCGCCAAAGCCGAGCGAAATGATTAATATAGAAAGAGAATCCTTAATGGAAGAAAAACTCTCATTACCCCAGATAAATGCACAAATAAATGTAATAATTATACTGATAACAAAGCCTGTAATAAATATAACAGCGCCTATTGTAGGAGTGCCTGACTTTGATTCGTGCCATTTTGGACCCTCATCTCTTATTTCCTGACCGAATTTTAGTTTTTTAAGCCATTTTATAAAAGATGGGGCAAGCAGAGTACTTACTGTAAATGCCAGACATAAGGGTAGTAGATTTAGCATTAAAAAGTTCTTAATATCTTCCATTTTAAATTATTTCCTTTCGTAATTTGTCTTAAAAATTAATGTTCACAATCGCATTTACTATATCTTCAAAATGCATTCCGTGTGATGCCTTAACAAGCACACAGTCATCTGGTTTTACATATTCCGCACTAAAAGAGGCGGCCTCTTCGGTTGTATTAAAGGAATACACCTCTTTCATACCTGATTTTTTTGCACATTCAGCAATGAATTTTGCATTTTCACCTGCAGTAATCAGTGCATCTACCTTGTTTTTTATGACATATTCGCCCAACTCGTAGTGAGCGCGGTCTGCATATTCGCCCATTTCGAGCATATCGCCCAAAATTGCAATACGACGTTTTTTTGTTGAATAGGGCATAATTGCAAGTGCTGCTTTAACAGAATCGGGTGATGCATTATAGCAATCGTTTATTATTTCGGTATCACCGTTCTTTAAAAGCTCAAGTCTGCTTGCGGTATATTCGCAATCTGCAATACCCCTTATTGAATCCTCAACAGCAACACCAAAAACCAAACCGGCGCATATTGCCGCTAAAGCATTATATACATTATGTACTCCAATTTGCGACACATACACTCTATATTCCTTTGAGTCCACCACTGCAGTAAATTCTATGCCCGAAAGACCTTTGTTTACTATGTTTTTTGCATATACGTCGTTTTGTGGATTTTCTATGCCGAAGTATATTGTTTTATATGCGGGGTTTGTATCTCTTATTGATGATAGGAACTTATCATCGCCATTTACTATAAGAGTATTATTCTCGTTAAAGTATTTTGTTATTTCGAGCTTTGCCTTTAATATTCCTTCTTGCGAGCCAAGATTTGCAATATGAGCCATACCTATGTTGGTTATAACTGCTATGTCGGGTCTTACAATTTCGCTAAGACGCTCTATTTCGCCAAAATGGCTCATACCCATTTCAATAACAGCTCTCTCGTGCTCACTTTCCTGAGTGAATATTGTTAAGGGCACACCGATATCGTTGTTGAAATTTTTCTTTGTTTTTACAGTGTTGTATTTTGCACTAAGAGCAGCGTGCAGTAAGTCTCTTGTGGTGGTTTTTCCCACACTTCCCGTTACTGCCACTGTAGGAATTCTGTATTTTTCCTTATAAAATGCAGCAATATCGCCAAGTGCTCTTAATGTGTCCAAAACCTTAATAACACAAGCATTTTGGGGTAGGGGAATGTCCTTGTGTGTAATAGAAGCCACACATTCTTTTTCAAAAACATTGCTAATAAAATTATGTCCGTCTGTACGCTCACCTACAAGAGGTACAAAAAGACTGTTGCAATCTACAGTTCTCGAATCGGTAGTGATATTTGTTATTTGCATATCACCATCACCGCAAAGTAAAGTACCGCCCGTTGCTTGTAATATTTCGTTTACGCTTAAATTTTGCATTATATTCTCCCTGATTACACCTAACACAGAATAAGTACGATAATATGTATTTTTATCGTACTTATCCATTACATTATTTGTGATTAACGTTATTCTTCGCTATTTATTTCTCTCAGAGCCTGATAAACAACAACACGTTCATCAAAATCAAATTTTTCTTTTCCTATTATCTGATAGGTTTCCTGTCCTTTGCCTGCAAGGATAATTACATCGCCCTCGTTTGCATTTTTGAGTGCAAATTTAATTGCCTGACGTCTGTCGGTAATGCGGATATAATCGGAGGTGGATTTTTTAATACCGTCTTCTATCATATCTATAATAGCCTCGGGATTTTCTGTTCTTGGATTATCCGAGGTTACTATGCAGAAGTCCGAAAGCTTACCTGCAATTTCGCCCATTACAGAGCGCTTTGAATTGTCGCGGTCGCCACCGCAGCCAAACAGAGTTATAACCTTGCCTTTTGCAAACTCCTTTGTTGCCTTTATAATATTTTCCAGACCGTCAGGAGTGTGTGCATAGTCTATTATAACAGTGTAATCGGTATTGGTTGGAACAACCTCTAATCTTCCAATAACACCTGTTGCATTTAACAATCCCTGTTTTATTGTATCTATATCGATGCCGATACTCAGTGCCGCGCCTGCCGCACAAATGGCATTATATACACTGAATTTACCCGGTATACATAAATGCATATCGTATGCTTTGGAGTTGTATGATACTTTAAAATCAACACCGTTTGCAGATATATTTATATCAGATGCCTTAAAATCACATTCAGCATCAACACCCACCGAGAATATGTCGCAAGCGGTAGATTTTGCTATATCACTACCGTGTATATCATCGGTATTTATTACACCTTTTTTAGAAATGTCGAATAGCTTTGCTTTTGCATTCTTATAGTTTTCCATAGTCTTATGAAAATCGAGGTGGTCTTGCGTAAGATTAGTAAACACACCCACATCAAAGCTGCAGCCGCGTACTCTGTCGAGGTCTAACGCGTGGCTCGAAACCTCCATAACAACACAGTCAGCTCTACTTTGTGCCATCTCTGCAAAAAGCTGTTGAAGCTCCAATGAGTTTGGAGTGGTAGGAGTGGTGCTTTGTGTTAAAAGCACCTTATCGCCGATTATATTCTGGTTAGTACCTATTACACCAACACACAAGCCTGCTTCTTCAAGAATGCTTTTAATAAGGTAGGTTGTGGTTGTTTTCCCGTTTGTACCCGTTATACCTATTAGCTTAAAGTTTTCCGAGGGATTGCCGTAGTAGGTGCACGCAATATCCGCAAGAGTTCGTCTTGTATTTTCTACATATATAACAGGTACATTTACATCAATTTTATCCTGTGCAACAATAATTGCTGCACCATTTTTAATAGCGGAATCTACGTATTTGTGTCCGTCGGTTTCAAAGCCTTTTACGCAAACAAATACATTACCCTGCATAACAGCTCTTGAATCGTATGCAATACCCGTTATATCTATGTTTTCGAAGCTACTACACCAAATATCACCAAAAAGCTTATCAGCAAGCATAATTAGTCCCCCTTAAAGTTTAATCTTGAGCAGTCTGTCTGAATTCGACACCTATAACAGTTCCCACAGGAACTTTTTCTCCCGGCGCTACACTTTGCTTTACACCATATGCAGAGTATATTTCACTGTGTCCGGCACCTGAAACTTCAAAATTAAGATGAAGTGATTTTAAAGATGCGCGTGCCTCGTTTATAGAAATATTAGTAAAGTCGGGAACACTTACAAGCTCCTCCTCGTGCTCCTCTGTATAGAGAATAACAAGTGAGCCCTCATTCATAACCGTACCCTCGCTCGGAATTTGTTCAATAACCTTTTCGCCATTTCCCTTTATAACAAAGTCGAGAGTGTTTTGCTTGAATATATCTCTTACATCATTTCTGTGAGTGCCTATAACGTTTGGAACAGTATCCAGAACTAAAGGCTCCTCATCTGCACTGTATTGTTTTTCTACACCAAGGTAGTTTAAAATATCTTCTATTAATTCACCAACAAGCGGAGCAGCAATAGTACCGCCATACTTGTTTTGTGTCTGTGGCTCGTCGAGCATTACAAGACATATTATTTCGGGGTCGTTTGCAGGAGCAAAGCCTACAAACGAAGCAATACGCTTGTCGGAGCCTCTGGGTGCTTTTTCGGAAGTTCCTGTTTTTCCGCCTATTCTGCAACCCTTTACGTATGCGTTTTTACCTGTTGCATTCGGAGAAGAAACAACCTTTTCGAGAATAGTACGCATTGTTTGTGAGGTTTCTTCGGATATTACTCTGTTTACAACCTCTGTTTCGAAACTCTTTACTATTCCGTTTGAATTTCTTATTTCTTTAACAATCTGCGGCTTCATTCGTTCGCCGCCGTTTATAACTGCTGATATTGCACTTATAAGCTGTATAGGCGTAACCTGAATACCCTGACCGAAAGCACTTGTTGCAAGGTCAACGTCGCTCATACCATTTTTGTAATATATACTCGACGACTCGCCCACAAGGTCAATATCAGTTTTCTCGCTAAGACCAAATGCAGTAAAGTATTCCATAAATTTATCGGAGCCAAGCGTTATGCCTAAATCCATAAATACAGGGTTACATGAGTTCTGCACACCCTGAATGAAGTTTTGTGAGCCGTGGCCGTTTTTGTTTGCGCAGCTTATACGTCTGTCGTGAACAACCTTAAAACCGGGACAATAGAAAGTAGATTCGTTATTTACAATATTTTCCTCTAAAGCCGCTGCTGCAGTTATTATTTTAAATGTAGAACCTGGCTCGTATGAATCGGAAATGGCCTTGTTTCGCCACATTCTGTTCTGCAGACTTCGTGTGCGTTCTTCTTCGGTTTCCTTCTCTTCTTCATCATCTTCAGCAACCGCAGTCTGTGTTTCAAACTGCATTATGTATTCGTTAAAAGCCTCTACATCGTAGGGGTTATTAGCATCAAAGTCGGGTTTTGTTGCCATTGCAAGAATTTCGCCTGTTTTAGGATTCATTACAATTCCTGCAGCGCCTTCCTTTAACTTATATTCGGTAATAGCTTCTTCAAGATGCTTTTCTAAGAAGTGCTGAATAGTTTCGTCTATTGTAAGCACAACGTCTGCGCCTTTTGAAGCAGCATTTAAGTACTCCTCCTGGTCGGTTTCGAGTGTAGTGCCACCTGCAGTTCTTTTTGCGTCTATTGAGCCTGCTTTTCCCGAAAGCTCGTTATCGAAAGTAAGCTCAATACCTTGCAAGCCATTGTTATCATATCCCGTAAAACCAAGGATATGAGGAGCTATCATATAAGGATAGTAGCGCTTTGAGTCATCTTCAAAATATAAGCCCGAAAGATTTTTTGCAGTTTCGGGACTGTTTTCGTAATCCATAAGAGCTTTTATCTGGTTGCTTTGCTCCATAGAAATACGTTTTTTTATTACCTGATAGTTACTGTTCTGTGTTAAAAGCTTTGTAAGCTTTTCTTCCTCCATATCTAAAATAGGAGCAAGAGTTTTTACAATATAATCTGCATTTTTGTTGTTTTTTATATCATTTGGATTACAGATTAATGTATCCACAGATGTGCTTTGCGCAAGCATCTTTCCGTTACGGTCGTATATGTTTCCGCGTGAAGCGGTTATTATACTGCTGCCTGTCTGTTGTGCTTTTGCACGGCGGCTCAGTTCATCGCCGCGTATTACCTGCCAATACACAAGACGTAATACCAATATAGCCATACACGCAATAACTATAACTATAAACGGAAATATTCGTTTTTTTATACTGTTTAATGATGGAGTCAATTATATCATCCAAGCCTTTCTCCCACAATTTCAAAAACTTTTTCACATCGCACCAAGACGAAAAGGAGTCTGCAAAGCTCCTTATAGCTATTTTATGCTGAAAAAGTCAACTATATTACCAAAAACCGTCGATGCAGCCGCACGTATACTTTTTATTACACCCTCCTCAGCTGAGGCGGTTTTTTCAACAGAATCCTGTTGTTTTACATTTACGTATACGTACTGATAACTTTCGGGTCTTTGCATACCAAGTCTTGAAGTAGCTTCTGCTTCTATTTCCGAAAGACTAAAACTGTTATCGAGTTCATAAGCCTTTTGATTTGTAATAGCTTCTTCCTTTTTTAAATCCGAGGTAAGATTAGCTACAACAAGCTTTGTATCGTGCACCGAAATAAAGGTAGATACCATAAATGCAGCCGACAGTGCTATCACCGAAATACGTGCAATATATAGTGCACACTTTTTGCTTGTTTTTACCTGTGGCTGTATCTTTACCTTAGGGCGTTTTGGGGTATTTTGTTGTATATATTCTTCGTAGTCATACGCATACTTGTATGCTACATTCTCATTATATGCCAATTTATTCAAAGTCGGAGGCCAAGCGGT
>JAZSFX010000006.1:0-4321 GCA_045532455.1 Clostridia bacterium | reverse complement strand
CGAAGCAGAAGCCGCCATTGCCGAGATTGGCAGGTAGGTCATAATAAGCGCAATACATAAAAACACGCTTACTACTCTTTTAGAAAAATTGGTTTTCATATCTTTTCCTCCTACAATAAATTTATGGTTGATGTAATGGTCTTTATTAACAATTTGAACGATCGAATTCTATTCATTTTCTGAAACCGTCCTTTCTTTGCTTTCGCGTTTGTTACGAGGGCAATTACATAGACCAAACAGTTCTTCGTATTTTTGAAAAAAAACACAATCCGAACAGCTACTATCTTCATCGTTTTTTCCGTTATAGAATTCACATACATTTTGCATTGCTGTAGCTATAGGAATCCCTTCAGCCGTATAATGTGGTTCTTTGATAAAATCCGGATAAATTGGAATTGGATCATTAAATGGACTTTCTCGTTCAAAGCTTTCATAATAGCCATACAACAACCGAAACGTTTTATCTGAGATGGTGACTTCCTTATATAAGTCCCCCTCTTTAGGAGTATGCGGTTGTTCTACGCCTTTCGATAGAATTCTTGTTAACATATAGGCTCCTTTCTGTCTTACGGCAAAAAGAAAAATCTGCCATACCTTTTATGATAAAAGTGTAGCAGATATTTTTCGATTTAAGTATTACCTAAAAACAATCTATTTGGCCATATTTTTTGGTGTGTTATATAGCCATTTTTGAACAAAAGTGGCTATAATATGGCGGCGAAATCTTCTCTTGTCATTCCTGTTTTGTTCGAAACATTAGTAACAGCTTGTTTTACAGCCGATATAGACATATTAAGTGATTCGGCTATTTGACTGTTTTTAAAACCAAAAGCCGCCAACTTGGCAACTTCTCTCTCTTTAGGTGAAAGGGTTGTTGCTAAATTTTTTCCTCGAACAGAGCCACTGAGTTTTGTCCAACCCGCCATATAAATGCTGTATAAATCGCGGACTTTATACCACGCATCAGCATCAATTTTTGATATTCGTTGTTCTAAAAGCGCATCTAAAGTGCGGCCGTATTCTGCTAAAATACCGAATAATTTATCCGGTAAAGCGAGCATCAATGCGCGGTCGATATGATATATTGCTTGTTCTTTATTACCGGCGGTATAATAAACGGCAGCGCAGGTTAAGCGCAAATAAATTTCAGCAATTATTGAATTATCAGCTACCGCTTGCGAAATCATAGGTTCAATAGTGTTGGGTATTAACGTAAGCAACGACAAGCCCTGAATTCCGCGCAGTTCTAACTGCTTTGTGGCAAGACCATATCCGACAGCATACAGGTATTTGGCATAAAAAACCTTTGCAGCAGGCAGAGCATCCTTATGCAATGGCTCAAACCGACCCGATTTAAACCATTCGGGAAAGGAAGAAACATCATACAAAATACTATCGATTGCGGTTATAGAAAAGGCAACAATATCTCGGTCGGCTTCTGTTTTTGCGGGTGCTTCTGCTATATGTATTTTTGCTTGTCGCCACATATTGAGGTCGCCGCGCCAGATAGCGCATAATCCCAAAAGCATGCCGGCCGATATAACGGCATAAAACCCAGAATGCTTATGCAAAAGATAATATGCATTGTCATAAACTTTTTCAATATTACCCTTAGAATAGGCAATTTCAGCTTCTAAAAGAATTTGCGCTTCGGGGTTACCGTTAAGCGCGGCTATACTATTTTCGGCGTTTCCTGCAATGCTGTATAAATCAGTCATATGTAAGAAAGGGGTTTTGCGCGGCATTGGCATATTTTTGTATAATAAGGAAGTTGCATTATCCTTACTTGCTTTTGTTCTGCCGTCGATAGGCTTTTGCGCGGTTTGGGGAATCATCCACGCTTTGCCAAACCGTGTAGCACCTTCAACTTTTCCATTAGCACATAGTGTTTGTAACCTTCTTGGTGAAATACCCCACTTTTCTGCCGTTTCCGTTATATTTAAATACTCCATACAATAACCTTTCTGATATCAAACATATCGTTCGCAAATACGCTTATTACAATATCATTATACATCGTTTTAACGAACAATGCAATATCTTTTTGTGTTTACATTTTATAAAAAATATCTTATAATGATTGTAGAACGTGGAAACGTAAAACGTTTCCACAAAAGCCGATAAATCGGCTTTCAAGCAATCAAATTTCGTGAAATTGGATTGCTTTTCCACATCATTGCAATGGCCGTTGTCAAATTTTCTTTTAAAATTTGTTAACAAATCGAAGATTTGGTGTGGAAATGACCATTATATCATATTGGTAAAGTTCCTGAAAGGAGGTTTTTGATTGAAGCATAGAAAATTTATAAAAATCATCAATATAGTTTTGATTGCAGTTTTTATGATTGCTGCTTTTAATATAGGTAAAATTTATTACAACTACAATAAGGCAGATAACATCTATGAGGTAATGCAGGATGAATATGTTGCTACTAAGGATGTTGAATCCAACTCCGAAGCAACGCAAGGCAATGATGAGCAACCGCCAAAATCAACTGAGCCTCCTATAGCGATTGACTTTGACGCCTTACTTAACAGAAATAAGGATGTAATTGGTTGGCTCTACTGTCCCGATACCGTTATTAACTATCCGGTTGTGCAAGGAAAAAACAATGACCAGTATTTACGAAAAGATCTTGACGGTAAGTATTTAGTAAGCGGTACATTGTTTGCAGACTACCGCAACGGGGCACTTGACGAGAATGCCAACTATATTATCTATGGGCATAATATGAAGAACGGAACGATGTTCAGTTCACTTGCCAAATACAAGCAGCAGTCATATTACGATCAACATCCTATAATGTATTATCTGACACCTGATGGCAATTACAAACTTGAACTGTTTGCAGGTCTTGTGGTCAAGCGCGACGATAAAATTTATTTACCGAAACAAAGCGAAGAAGAGTTTGCTGAGCTAATAGAAGAATATAGAGCAAAGTCCACCTTTAAGTCGGATATTGAATTGGAATATAATGATACCATCGTAACACTATCTACCTGCTCGTATGAGTTTGATAACGCAAGGTATATTGTAATGGGTCGGCTGATACCAGTATAAAGAGTGTATAACTAAAACAGCACCTGCTGCGCATAAAAAACAAAAAAGAGATTGCTTCACTAATCAAAGTAATGCAATCTCTTTTAAGTTTATAAAAATTATGATATACGAGTTATAAGCTGGCAGTAAACATATACATTTTGTATTTTTTTAGCCTCCACACCATCATCAGCCTGTATAACGGGCTGGGTTTCAGATGTAGTAGTGTATAATTTAAATACAATTGCCATTTGATTCGGTCTCATATTGCGGATTTTTTTATAGGTAAAGTTTTTACGAGCAATACCAAGATAATCAAACATTATGGTCTCAATATCTTGGTTGCTGAAACAACGCAATATATCGTCTTCGTCATACTCTTCCAAAATAACCTTTGCTTCTTCCAGCAACATATTGTGGCATTTGAACGAACCCTCATTCAATACGGACATCATACTACTATTGTCAAGCAACAGTAACGGTAAATCTTTATGTTCCATTCTTAAATCCTCCTTTATCGGTTTTGAATAAATTATTGAAGTATTTCTTGCTTCATTCCAAAATTCTTTATCTTTATTATACTTACAAACTTTGGAATTGTCAAGTTAAAATGGATTTTACCATATATGGCAGACCGGATATTTTCACCCATATGTGCATACCATTCCAACAAGTTTTCACTATAACTATGGCGAAACCGCCGTAGCTGTGGTCTATGGAAATCTAATAATGTTTTTCTTTTTCTTCTCCGCATAAGTAAATGCTATCTTTGTTCCACTTTTTCTGCTTTTTGGGGTATAGTCCTCTTATAGTAAACAATGCAGAATCGACTATTATCTATCATCTCACAGTTGCGTTTTACATAGCTTGCTTTACCTGCGCCAAGCACCGATTTTGGGAAATAGGTATCCTCATAAATTTCTAACAGGTATGCTTTATAGCTTTCATCAATATACGGATATTCCGCCCTCACAAAAATTCTTTTTATGTGAGGGTACTTTTTCTTTGTTTCGGTTACTATATCATAGCAGAGATCATCAAATTGACTCTTACTGCCAAAAAGAAATGTATCGATATTTTCGTCTACAATCAAACATTCGATTACCACACGTAGTTTTTCCTTTAACTCATCAGTCACATTAATTTCTCTATGACCGATAAAACAACAAATATTTTCTAACACAGCACTCTTTACCTCTCAATTTAGTTATATTATACAGTTTAGCATAACGGTATTTACATTACAAGTATTGGGTATAAAACCATTAAGTTAAGCGGTAA
>JAZSFX010000022.1:0-2435 GCA_045532455.1 Clostridia bacterium | reverse complement strand
GGTTTTGAGGGTTGCGATGTTGTTGACCTTACAGATGATTACTTGAAGTTTAGATATGTTAAGAGCGATTGGGAAGTTGAACAAGCAAGAACAGCTACAAAGCTTTGCTACGAAGCATACAAGGCTATGATGGAAAAAGTTAAGGCTGGCAACAAGGAATACGAAGTTGCTGCAGCAGGTGAAGCAGTTTGCCGTGCAAACGGTGCAAATAGCTTTGCATACCAGACAATAGTTGGTAGTGGTGTACGTTCAAACGCAGTTGTTCCTACAGCTACAAACAAGGTAATGGAAAATGGCGAAATGGTTATGCTTGGTATTGCTCCACGTATTAACGGTTATGCCGGAACATTCGGTCATACAGTTCCTGTAAGCGGCGAATATACTCCTGAACAAAGAAAGTGTCTTGTAGATATGATTGAAGTTATGCAAGACGTTAAGGATATGCTTAAGATTGGTAACTCAGGCAAAGAAATAGACGCAGCAGGCAGAGTTCTATACGAAAAGGGCGGATACTTAAAGTATATCGTTTGTCCATTCGCTCACACAATGGGTCTTATGGAAGCAGAAGCTCCATTCTTTGGTCCTAACAGTGATGATGTATTGGAAAAGAACATGATTGTTAACGTTGACGTAAGCTTCTTTGGACACCCAACACTTCACGGTCTAAGAGTTGAAACATGCTACGTTATAACAGAAAACGGTGCAGAACCTCTATGCCCTGAGTTTGAAGAAGAATTATTTAACTACGTAAAATAATTTAAAAAGGAGATAAAACTATGAAATACGGAAAAAAGAATTGGGTTTTCTGTGATGGCGATTTACCACCAGCAGGAGATAACCCTGAATTTCAAGGACACGAAGCTCTAATGATTACTAATGTTAGTAAAAAGGACGCTAAAATTCGTATAAAAATTATATTTGAGGATAAGCCTGCTTACGATAACATTACATTAGACCTAAACGCTGAAAGAACAACTTGCTTGCGTTTGGATAAGCCAATCGGAAAAGAGCAATATCAAATTCCATTTGGTCAATATGCAATCCACGTTATATCTAACGTTCCTGTATGTGCATGCTTCGGAAGATTAGACGTAAGACAAACAAACATGGCTTATTACAGCCCTGCAGGTTATGGATTCTAATTAGATTTCATACATATAAAAACAAACCGCCTTTTATGGCGGTTTGTTTTTTTAATTATATACTTTTTATATGCTTTGGAACACCGTTCTCCATAATAGGCGGTAATTCACCCATAATAAGTGGTCTTGCGTAGGTTACAAACTCCTCAGATACGTTTGTACCGTTATCTGTTATCCATTCTTTCGGAACTTGTCTTTCTACGTTTGCAATATCATTTATATCACACGTATCAACTACTATTTTATACGGATTATCGCTTACACGCTTAAAAATAGCCATTTTTCCTGTTTCGCCATTTGACGCTGATACAAATGCCATTGCACCTGCCTCAAACGCTTCATCAACGTCAGTTTTTGAGGCAATATGTGATGCGCATCTTTGAAGTGTGGAAAGTACAATACCTCTTGATTTTGCTTTTGTATCCTTTGATACTTTATCTGATAAATAAATGGCTGTATTACCAAGCGCTTTATGACCAAAGGCATCAATAGCCGCATCTTGTGATTCGTTTATATACGTTCCATTTTCATCACGTACGCCCTCCGAAAGTGCAACAATTATTGATGGCTTTCTCTTTTTAACCTCCATTATATCGTCTAAAAACTTTTCATAGCTAAATGGTGTTTCCGGAAGATAAATAAGGTCGGGACCTATCCCCTCATTTGTTTTTGCAAGCGCTGCTGATGCAGTAAGCCAGCCTGCATTTCTGCCCATAATTTCTACTATTGTAACTGCATCTAAAGGATACACGCTTGAATCGAGTATTATTTCTTTCATAGAAGATGCAATATACTTTGCAGCACTTCCATATCCTGGTGTATGGTCAGTAGCCGCTAAGTCGTTATCTATGGTCTTTGGTACACCCATAAATGTAATATCACTATTTATTGTTTTTGCATATTGAGAAAGCTTTTTTATCGTATCCATAGAGTCGTTTCCACCTATGTAGAAGAAGTGCTTTACATCAAGCTTTTTCAATATTTCAAATATTTTTTTATAAACATTTTCATCTTTTTCATATGATGGCAGTTTGTATCTGCAGCTACCCAGATATGATGACGGCGTACGTTTTAATAGTTCAATTTCGTCGTTACCGTGAATATAATCACTCATATCAACCACACGTTCATTAAGTAGACCCTCAATTCCGTTTAACATTCCCAGAATTCTTTTGCAGCCTGCCTTTTTTGCCGCGTCAAATACACCTGCAAGGCTTGAATTTATAACTGCAGTTGGTCCTCCTGATTGTCCTACTATAACATTTCCAATCATTTTTTATCTCCTTTGTTTGT
>JAZSFX010000032.1:0-21425 GCA_045532455.1 Clostridia bacterium | reverse complement strand
GGATGATTTTTTCAAGAATTTATGCCTCGAAGATTGCCGCGCCCCACGTTAATCCGCCGCCAAAACCAACAATAATAACCTTGTCGCCTTTTTTTATTTTGCCCTCCTCTGTTGCCTTTGAAAGTGCAACAGGAATACAGGAAGCTGAAGTATTACCGTAATGCTCAAGTGTGAGATACACTTTATCCTCGCTGATGCCCATTCTCTTTATGGCACTGTCTACAATTCTGTAATTTGCCTGATGAGGAACAACAAGTGCAATATCATCATATGTTAGACCCGTCTTTTCGAGTACAAGGTTTGATGCATCTGCCATAGCCTTAACTGCAAACTTCATAACCGCCTGACCTGCCATATATACCGTTTCTTTTCTTTTGCTTATTCTCTTTTCTAATTCTTCTTCGTCGTTTCTTATTGCGAGACTTGTTATTGCATCGCAGCCTGTACCATCTGCGCCAAGAACAACGTCTATAACGCCCTTATCTTCACTTGCACTTATAATGGCCGCACCTGCAGCATCACCAAACAGTACGCAAGTACCTCTGTCCTCGTAATCTGTTACCTTTGATAAAACATCTGCACAGGTAACAAGAACAGTTTTGAACATTCCGCTTTCTATAAAGCTCTTTGCCATTGCAACGCCTGTAATAAATCCCGTACAAGCCGCGTTATAGTCATATGCTGCAGCATTTATTGCACCAAGATTTTTTTGAATAACACACGCACCTGCAGGTGTAAAATAATCGGGTGTTACAGTGCCTAAGATGATTAAGTCTATATCCTCTGCACTGATGTTTGCCTTTTCAATAGCCATTTTAGCGGCTTTTGTTGCCATATCTGTTGTATATTCATCATCATCACTTATATGACGTTCTTTTATTCCTGTTCTTCTTAAAATCCATTCATCTGTTGTATCAACAATGCTCTCCATATAAGCATTATCGTAGATTTTTTCGGGTACGTAGTGTCCCAAGCCTATTATTTTTGCGTTTGCCATTTGGTCCTCCACTTTTTATATATTTATGCTTTTTGCAATTTCTTCTGTTATACCTGTTTGTACAAACTTCTTTGCTTGTCTTATTGCGCTGTATATTGCCTTTGCGTCAGACGAGCCATGTCCTTTTATTACCGCTTTCTTTGTACCCAAAAGCGGTGCGCCGCCATATTCGCGGTAGTCCATCTTCTTTTTAAATTCCTTAATACCTTTTGATACAAATATTGCACCGATTTTGGTGAATATACTTTTTAAGAACATTTGCTTAACCATTCTGCCCACAACTGAACCCATACCCTCAATTGTTTTGAGAACAACGTTTCCGACAAAACCATCGCAGACAACAACGTCGGCATTACCCTCCATAATATCTCTGCCCTCTATATTGCCTATAAAGTTTATGTCCTCTTCCTTTAACATTTGATATGTTTCTTTTGTTAAGTCGTCGCCCTTGCCCTCTTCTTCGCCATTGGATAAAAGGCCAACTGTGGGGTTTTTGGTTCCCATAACGTCTTTCATATAAATACTGCCCATAATTGCAAACTGAACAAGGTTTATGCTTTTGCATTTTGTGTTTGCGCCCGCATCTATTAGCATTTTAGGTCCTTTTTCTGACGGAAGAAGTGTTGCAAGTGCAGGTCTTAGAATACCTTTTATTCTGCCGACAATTAAAAGTCCTGCTGCTAAGAGTGCACCTGTGCTTCCCATAGAAAGCATTGCATCGCCCTCGTCATTTTTGAGCATTGTGGCGCATACCACCACCGACGCGTCCTTTTTAACTCTTATTGCCTTTGCAGGCTCCTCGTAATTTGTTATTACTTCTTCTGCATGTTTAATAGAAATTCTTTCTTTGTTGTAGTTATACTTTGACAGTTCTTTCTCGATTACAGTAGTTTTACCAACCAACACTATGTCAACACCAAAATCGTCTGCCGCCTTAACTGCCGCCTCAACAGGTGCATATGGAGCATTGTCTCCGCCCATTGCATCGATAATTATTTTCATTTATGTTTCCTTTCAAAAATCAGGATTTTAGTTTAAAACTTCAAAATTAAATTTTCCCCTGAACACTTCACGCATTTTAACCTTTATAAATATATGCACTATGTATGCACCGTCTTTTTCGCGTATTACTTCGGAATGCGCTATAAGCTTTTCGCCCGAATGTACCGAGCTTACATATTTTATATTTGCCACCTTAACAAGCATTGAGTGCGCGTCTATAACACTCAGCGCAAGATTTTCGGCAAATGAATATATATATGAGCTTTTTACAATATCAGTACCTTCAAATACCATTGTATCATCTGTATTCAGTACAGATATACCGTTCTGGAACTTATTAAGGTCTAAAAGCTCACCATCGGTATTGGCAGTGCCTGCGCTATCCTGAGCTGCCTCCTTTAATCTTTCGCGGTACTCTAAAATGCCAAGCTCTGCTCGGTCAAATCTGATAGTGGATACACTTACCCCAAAAATATTTGAGAGTTCGTCATCTTTTAAAAACGGATTTTCTTTTATGAGAGTCATAAGCTCATTATGACGTTCTCTTTTTGAGGCTCGCATATGTTTCCACTCCTTTATTACATATTATTAGTATCAGGTACTAAATACTACACAACATATAGTATCATATGTTAATGAATAATGCAAGTCTTTTTATACATTTTTTTCAATATCGTCATTTTGCACTGTTTTTTATATCTGTTTTTTTACATTATTTGTTTTGTTTTTATTTTAACATATTGAATTATTATCCTGATTTTTGCAAATTATATATTAATAGGAAAAAACTCTGTATTTTTTTAATATAATGCATTAAAATTCTCTTGAAATACGTGGGTTTTACTCCGCAAAAAGTATGTTTGTTACAAAAATATTACAAATATTTCTAAAAATTTTCAAAAATCACTTGACAAATGCTTTTTTGTGTTGTATAATGGCATTTGTAATGTGTTTGTAACATTTAAGAAATATTTTGAAAAATTTGGTAACATTTGTTACAGAATGCATTATCTGTAGGTGAAAAACACAGAAGGGAATGAAATTTTATTATGAGAAACATCAAACATTCAACCGCTGCATTTTTAGCAGTTGTAATGCTTTGTTCGTTGGCGAAAATTCAAGGTGAGGACATTGCCGCCTCAAAGAAATTAACGGAGCAGAGAATAAATGCTGCTGCCGCACATCAAAGTATAACAATAACAGAAAAACAGGTTGACGATTCGGTTATGGGAGTAGCTCTTGAAACAAGCGAGCAAGACGCTGAAGCTACACTTGCACAGCTTGAGGAAACTGTAGCTCCAAAATCTTCGTACAGATTGGGATATGTTAAACTTACCTCGGGTACCTTAAATATAAGAGAGCAACCATCAGAGAATGCTAATATAACCGGACAGTTAAATGCTGTAGAACAAGTTCAGATTTTAGAGAGCACAGACGGATATTTTAAAGTATCTTCACAAGCAGGAGTGGGATATGTTACATCACAATGTATCACAGACGATAAATCTGAAGCACAGGAAGCTGCAAAGCACTTTGATAATTACAGAATGGCAGAGGTTATAGTATCAAGCGTAAACCTACGTAAAAAGCCATCAACCGATGCAGATATTATAAAAGGTCTTGTACAGGGTGAAAAGGTAATTGTACTTTGGGGCGAGGGCGATTTTATAAGAGTTGCTTACGGTAGCGAGTACGATGAGGGTTATGTAATAAATACTTCTATTGATTTCAACGGTGATTGGATTAAAAAATCAGAGGTTTCGGCTACACAACAAAAAGTAGCTGCAAAAAGAGCAGAGGCAGCTGCGGCAGAAGCAAGAGCAAGAGCAGCGGCAGCAGCAGGCGGATACAGTTCAAACAAAGCATCATCAGCACCTGCTGCTTCCTCCAAAGGTCAGGCAATAGTTAATACAGCAATGAAATATCTTGGCGTTCCATATGTATGGGGCGGAACATCACCAAGAGGCTTCGACTGTAGCGGTCTTGTACAATACGTATGCAGACAGAACGGAATAAGCGTAAACAGAGTTGCCTGCGACCAGAGAAGAAATGGTGTTTACGTTTCGCGTGAGAATTTGCAACCAGGAGACTTAGTCTTCTTTGCAAAAGGCGGATACATTCACCACGTTGGTATATATGTAGGTAACGGAAATATGATACACGCACCTCAGACAGGAGATGTTGTAAAAATCTCATCAATCCAGACCTCATACAGAGTTCAGTCGTATGCAGGTGCAGTAAGAGTATATTAAAACAAAAAAACAGGTCTTAGTGACCTGTTTTTCTTATTCTAAGGACTTGACAAACACACAAAGACAAAGTAAAATAGTAGCTGAGATAGCTATTCTTTGGTTAATATCAAAAAAATGAAGAAAATTAACATAAAAGGAGTGTTGTAACGTGAATAACATAACAATTTCAAACAAACCAACCACAATCGAAATCACAAAATATTACTGGGCAGATGGCGGTTATGAGCCAAAGGTAGAAATTACGCTTTCGCACGACGATAATAATTTCTATATCACCTTTAAAACCTTTGAGAGTAATCCGTTAGCAGAAAAGGATACTCACCTTATGCACGTTTGTGAGGACAGCTGCGTGGAGTGGTTTGCTAACTTCACACCCGATGCAAACGGTAAATACTTCAATTTTGAGGTTAATGCAAAAGGCATAATGGACGCTTCTTACAGAGCAAACCGTTACGAAACTGAGCACCTTAAGGTAGAACACGTGGAAATGCTTAACATAAAGTCCCAAATTTATGATGATTACTGGACAGTTTCTTACGCAGTTCCGTCAGAATTAATAAAGAAATATTCACCCACATTTGATATGAAAAAATGCACATACATAAAATCTAACTTTTATAAGTGCGGCGACCATACTCATACACCCCACTACGGTGCATATTTTGAGCCAAATCCGCAAGAGCCCGACTTTCACAGACCTGAATATTTTGGCACAATAAATGTAGAATAAAAAACAACAAAAAGATAACGGAGCTGTTATAAACAGCTCCGTTATTTTTTATTCCATACTTCCTGCCGGAATTTCACCCTCTGCACTTGGTGGAGCAGGTGGTGCGGGTGGTTCTTCTGTGCCCGTGTTTGTATTCGTATTTGTGTTAGTATTTGTATTGGTGTTTGTGTTCTCGTTTCCCGAAGGAGTCTCGGTCGGTCTTGGTGTTGCATTCGGCTTTGGTGTGGACTCATTATTGTTGTTGTTTTCGTCCTCATCTTCGGGGTTGGCACTTGCTACCGGCGTTGCTGATGGCGACGGTGATGGCGAAGCATTTATGCCAAATCTGTCGCTCGCATTTCCGTAGTGTGTCTTACACGTTGCCTTAGGCTCTGTTCCCTTTACAAAATATGCAACAGTTGACGGGCATGTGTCCTTTGGAATTTTACCCGATATTTTACAAGTTTCTACCTCTACAATGTTGTTTGGTTTTGGTATTCTCACATTTGTGTTAAGTGATTCGTGAACTCTGTTCATAACTGCACGCCATGCGGTAACTGCCGGATTGCCCGATACCTTTAGTGCTGCAGGCTGGTCGTAACCAAACCATACTGCACCCACGTAATACGGTGTGTAGCCTACAAACCACTTATCGTAGTTATCGTCAGTTGTACCTGTTTTACCGTATGTCGGGATTTTTACATTAAGTCTTGCGGCAGTACCTGTTGAGCCCTGATAACCGCCCTCAACAACACTTCTTAGCATATCGGATATGATATATGCCGATGCAGCACTTATCGCCTGAGAAGTTTCGGGATTTTCGTTACTTAATATAACATTACCCGACGCGTCTTCTACACGTGTGTATGTGTACGGTACTGTATATTTACCGCTATTTACAAAAGTACAGTATGCCGCTGCCATATCTCTCGGGCTAACACCCTCGTTAAGACCGCCAAGGGAAAGCGCAGCAAAGTTGCGGTCTTTTTCGGTAAGCGGAATTCTAAAACCGTTGTTAAGATAGCTGTACGAGCTTGTTAAGCCTATTTTTTCGAGAACCTTTGCCGCAGGGATATTAGCAGAAATTGATACTGCTTCTTTTGCAGTCATTTCGCCCTTATAACCCTTATACGAGTTTTTAGGCTTCCACTTATCCGAGCCAAGCTCAATTTCTTCGTCAACAATTACCTCTGTTTCGGTAATTTTACCTCTGTCAAGTGCAGGTGCATACACCGAAAGCGGCTTTATTGATGAACCTGGTTGACGTTTGGATTGTGTTGCTCTGTTCCAGCCTCTTATATCTGTCTTTTCGCCAAGACCGCCCACAAGTGCTTTAATCTGACCTGTGTATGGGTCCATTATTACCATTCCCGCCTGTGCAAGATTATAAAGCTCTGTGCCTGCAGAAAGTCCGAGATTTGATTTATCTGCAAAGATTTCTTCCATATCTTCCTGCATTTGCACATCAACAGTGGCATATACCTTTAAACCGCCATTGTATACCTGTTTTGTTGCAAACTCATAGGAATATCCTTTTTTATTCTGCAAATCGCGTATAACGTCGGAAACAACCTGGTCGCTGAAATATGAGCTTACGTCCGCTCTGTTACGTCTGTAGGAGTTATCAATCTCAAGCGGTGTCTGTATTGCCTCGTGATACTCACTGCTGCTGATTTTGCCAAGCTCATACATTTTATCGAGAACAATGTTTCTCTTTTCGATATGGTTTTCGGGATTAGCTATAGGGTCATACAACGACGGGTACTGTGTTATACCTGCTATTGACGCCGCCTCTGCCAATGTGAGTGCATTTGCTGACTTGTTAAAATACGTATTAGCCGCCGCCTCAACACCCATACAGTTGTTTGCAAAGTATACAATGTTAAGATACATTGTTAAAATCTCGTCTTTGGTAAGCTCCTGCTCAAGTGCTACTGCCCTGAACATTTCCTTTACCTTTCGGCTTACCTTGTTTTCGTTTTCACTTGTTATGTTTTTAATAACCTGTTGGGTTATTGTTGAGCCACCGTAGTCGGACTCGCCAATTCCTACCTTGGCAAGTATCCACTTTGCAGTTGCGCCGAATGTTCTCTTAAGGTCAACTCCGCCGTGATTATAAAAACGCTCGTCTTCTATTGATACCATCGCGTCTTTCATAACCTGCGGTATCTGTGCTGAGTCTACCCATATACGAGTTGATTCAGATTGAATCTGCTCATATTCGTGAGTTACGCCCAAAGTGTCCTCGTAATAAATAAACGATGCGTAGTTAAGTGCAAGATTTTTAATATTCATATCCTTAATCTCACGCTTTACTGCGGCATACATTCCTATAGACATACCCACGCCCACAATAAATATAATAAGGAATATTACAATGAATATACCCCTTATTCTTTTACGTGCGCGTAGCTTTTCTTCGGATATTTTACTCTTTTTTCCACGTCTTTTTCTGGTGGTTGTATTTGTATTTGTTCTTGTTGTTCTCGTTGGAGTTTCTTTTTTGTGTGCTCGTGGTGTGCTTTTTTCTTCTTCTAACCGCCTTCTGCGCGAATACGTACTGTCGGAGCGCCCAGACGTTCTTCTGTCATATTCGTCCCAGTCAAAATCGTCATCACGGTTGTAATCTCTGCCTCGTCTGTCAGCCATCGCTATACCTCCTTATAATATATATTAATTTATTATTCCTGATTTTTCCAAATAACAAGTTACACTTGTAACCATTATATAACAAATTTCAAATTTTTTCAAGCTATTTTAACTATTTTTTAACAACAACATTGACAATATGTGATTAAAATGGTAAAATTATTAAACAAGATACCTTAAAATTACCTGATATATTATAGAAAGGCAGGTTTTTAATATGTACAAAATAGAAAAGCTATTTTTATCCCCCACAGGTCTTTTAACCTTTTCGCTTTTAAGCGGTGTAGGATATTTTGGAATGGTTTTACGTATTATCAAAAACTATTCACGTGGTGGAAACGGTTTTTTGGGATTTTTGTTTGCACCCGCAATAATCTGCGGTGCGGCACTTGTATTAATTAAAATTATAAAAACCAACTTAGAACGTGAACAACACGAGAAAAATTCACTTATTTTCTTTTTCCATACCCTTGTAATTATTATTGGCGCAGTCTTTCTTGTTGATATAATCTTATGAGGATAGGAAATATAGAGGTCGGGCAGGTCTTTTTAGCACCGATGGCAGGCATAACCGACCTTACTTTCAGGACCATTTGCAAACAATACGGTGCTTCGGCAATGTGTAGTGAAATGGTGAGCGCAAAAGGACTTTACTACAACGACAAAAAAACACACGAGCTTATGCACATAGAGGATATACACAAACCGTGTGCGATACAGATTTTTGGCTCTGACCCTGATATTATGGCGCAGATTCTTCCAAAGGTCGAAAAGGAAAACTGCGATTTTATTGATATAAATATGGGCTGCCCTATGCCGAAAATTGTAAACAACGGTGATGGAAGTGCACTTATGAAAAATCCTGAATTAGTCGGAAAAATCGTAAAAGCGGTATCAAGTGCGGCAACAATTCCCGTAACAGTAAAAATCCGAAAAGGCTGGGACGAGACATGCATAAACGCCGTAGAGGTTGCAAAAGCCGCCGAAGAAAACGGTGCAGCTGCAATCACCGTACATGGAAGAACAAGAATGCAGTTTTACAGTGGTGAGGCTGATTGGGATATAATAGCAAAGGTTAAAGAAGCGGTAAAAATACCCGTTATCGGCAATGGTGATATTACAAGCGCAGCTGATGCCAAAAAAATGCTCAATCATACAAATTGCGACGCGTTTATGATAGGTCGCGGCGCACAGGGTAATCCGTTTATTTTCAAGCAGATAAATGAATTTTTAGAGTATGGCGAGGTTATTACTCAGCCATCTGCACGCGAGCGCGTGGAACTTGCACTCCTACACGCAAAAATGCTTGTTAAAGATAAAGGCGAAAGACGTGGCATAACCGAGTCGCGAAAGCATATGGCGTGGTATATAAAGGGACTGCCTGGTGCGTCTAAGCTCAAGACAGAAATATTTAAAATTAGTGATTTTGCAACAATCCAAAAGCTTTTTGATGATTATATTACAAAAGCTTTATAAATTACGAAAATTATCAAAAAAAGACTTGAAAAAACAAAAAAAATCTGTTAAAATAGAAGAAATATATATTTTTTGTAAAATCCACATTGTTTTATATTATGTGTTGGTTTATGAGACGATAAAAAGGAGGGTATATTTATGGCAGACAAATTCGCAAAGGAAGGACTTACATTTGATGACGTGCTATTGGTGCCGCAGGCATCAGATTTTACTCCGAATGAAGTGGACCTGACAACAAATCTTACAAAAACAATAAAGCTTAATATTCCGTTTATGAGTTCGGCAATGGATACTGTTACCGAGTCAGCAATGGCAATAGCAATAGCAAGAGAGGGCGGTATTGGTATTGTCCACAAGAATATGACTATTGCAGAACAGGCAGCAGAAATAGACAGAGTAAAGAGAAGTGAAAACGGTGTAATTGCCAATCCATTCTCTCTTAGTGCTGAGCATACTTTAAAAGATGCAGACGAGTTGATGGGACGTTATAAAATCTCAGGTGTGCCTATCTGTGATGAGGATAATGTACTAATTGGAATAATAACAAACCGTGATTTACGTTTTGAAACAGACTATACAAAGAAGATAAAAGAAGTTATGACAAGCGAAAACCTTGTTACTGCACCTGAGGGTACAACCTTGGAGCAGGCGCAAAAGATTTTGTCTGTTCATAAAATAGAAAAGCTTCCTATTGTTGACGATACAATGCACCTTAAAGGTCTTATCACAATAAAGGATATCGAAAAGGCTATTGTATACCCCAATTCTACAAGAGATGAAGCAGGCAGACTGATTGTTGGTGCGGCAATAGGTGTAACTGCCGATGCACTCGAAAGAGTTAAGGCAGTTGTTGAAGCAGGTGCAGACGTACTTGCTCTTGACAGTGCTCACGGACATTCAAAGAATATTATAGAAAAAGTTAAGGAAATCAAAAAGGCATTCCCGAACATTCCTATTATTGCAGGAAACATAGCAACTGCAGAGGCTGCCGAGGCACTTATCAAAGCAGGTGCAGATTGCTTAAAAGTAGGAATTGGTCCCGGCTCAATCTGCACAACAAGAGTCGTTGCCGGAATTGGTGTTCCGCAGATTACTGCAATATATGACGTTGCAGAGGTCGCTAAGAAATATAACATACCTGTTATTGCAGACGGTGGTATAAAATATTCAGGCGACGTTGTTAAGGCTATTGCTGCAGGCGCAAGTGTTGTAATGATGGGTAGCCTGCTTGCAGGTTGTGATGAAAGCCCCGGCGATTTTGAAATATATCAAGGCAGACGTTTTAAGGTTTACAGAGGTATGGGCTCACTTGCCGCAATGGAAAAGGGTTCAAAGGACAGATACTTCCAGACAGGCTCTAAAAAGCTTGTTCCTGAGGGCGTTGAGGGACGTGTACCATACAAGGGTCCGTTATCTGACACAATATTCCAGATGATTGGCGGATTAAGAAGCGGTATGGGATACTGCGGAACAAAGACAATCGCTGATTTAAAGAAGAACGGAAAGTTCATAAGAATAACAGGTGCAGGCTTAAAGGAAAGCCACCCACACGATATTTATATCACAAAGGAAGCACCAAACTACAGTACAAACTAATAAAAACAGGCGACCTCACAGGTCGCCTGTTTTGTTACAAAGTAATCTCTGATTTTGTTTTTGAGGATTCATATATCGCAAGAATTATCTCGGCGGCTTTTCTTCCCTCCGACGGAGGAATCATAGGCTCTCTGTCCTCTAATACTGCAAGTGCCATATCCTCGATTAAGTATATATGACCGTAGTTGGTTTCGTTATACTGACAGTTGAGTCCACCCATAGAGTTATTGACCTCAGGCTTTTTAATACTTTTATCCTCCAGATCCCAAAGATAAAATCCCTTATCGCCAAAAGCAATATTACCCTTTGTGCCATGTACCGAGAAAATTGTATCAAACCCCTCATAAACAGAGGTTGTACCCTCTATTACTCCAATAGCTCCCGATTTATATTTAACGGTTATAACTGCAGTGTCCTCAACCTCTATATTACGCGCAATTGTTTCGCAACGTGCATTCACGCTTTCGATGCCGCCCATCATCCAGTCAATCATATCAATTCCGTGTATGCCCTGATTCATAAGCGCACCGCCGCCATCATACTCCCATGTACCTCTCCAGCCTGCCTGAGCATAGTATTCGTCATCTCTGCTATACTTAAGATATGCGTCTGCAAGTGTTACCTTACCAAGCAAACCTTTTTCTATTGCTTCCTTGGTTTTAATTGCCGCGTCGAATGTTCTTCTCTGGAAAATACAACCCATCTTAACATTGTTTTCTTCGCAGCATTTTATCATTTTATCTATTTTTTCTTTTGTGATATCAATAGGTTTTTCGCACAGTACATTCACGCCATAGCTTGCCACAAGACACACATGCTCACAGTGCATTCCGCTTGGTGTAAGTATAGAGCATATGTCTATCTCTTCGTTTTTTAGCATATCCTCAATTTGTGTGTAGTAAGCGCAACCGTATTCATCAGCTACTTTTTTTGCTTCTTCCTCGATAATATCGCACACTGCAACAAGCTCGGCATGTGGAGCGTTCTCAATTCCGTCAAGATGGTTTGGCGATATTCTTCCGCAGCCTATCAGCGCAAATTTTGCTTTCTTATCCATTTTGCCATCCTTTCTGCAACATAAAACTGTATTAAAGTCTGTTCACCTTTTCTTCTTTTCCACTTTCTACAGAACGGTTAATGGCATTTGCAATAAATACAGGCGCCACAAAATCTTCATAGCTTTTTGGTGATTTTTTATCATTAAGCAGTTTATTAAAGCCTGCGAATTCCTTTTCGAAAAGACCGTCGAGCGAATATGCTCCGCCCAAAACCTTTTCGCCGCAGTAAGCTGATGCCGCATACACATTTTCGCCATCAATAAACAACAGATTAACGTCGTATTCATCGTATCTTACTGTGCAGTTTATTCTTCCGCCATTTTTATATGCTTTTACACTGTTTGGATAGTAGCCAAAAATTTCGCACATTACTTCTACTGTGTGTTGCGCATAGAAGAAAAAGTTTCCATACGGATTATCCAGACTCACAATAGAAGATACACAACCACCGTGTACCTCACCCTCGCTCTTTTCCTTAACTATTTTCTTTAGTTCCTTAACAGAATCGGAGTGTGCGCAAACAGTGCCGCCACAAACGGGAATATTATTTTTGCAAAGCTCGTTATAAAAATCTCTTGCATCTTCTTCAGTAACGGTTATAGGCTTATCTACAAACATAGGTATTTTATCTTTTAAATATGGTTTTGCGTATTTGTAGTGGTTATCGCCATGACGTGCAGTTATAATAACACCGTCAATTTTACCTGCAAACTCATCATATGACTTTGCCGCATAAACACCATATTCTTTGTTTAATTTTTCTGAGGCTTCGAAATCATCACTGTATACACCCACAACCTCAATGTCGGGATATTTTTTATCTTTTATAATATAATCCAAAAACATATTTGCGTGAGAGTTTTCGCAACCAAGTATTGCTATTTTTTTCATGTTACCACTCCTGATTAATACTTTATCTTTAACGGATTTTGTGCATGCGCAGTTTCTATAACACCAACTGTCATTGCGCCTTGCTCGGGTGTTACATCTAAAGGCTTATTATGTCTTATTCTGTCGTATATCATCTGGTAGAATTTTACTGCTCCTGTATAGAAAGCCTCACCCTCAAACTTGCCGCTTTCTGTGTGAGAAATTAAATCCTCTTTACAATATATCGAGTAACCCTCCTCGTTAACAAGAGGTCCTACAACAACTTCCTTTTGCGGATTTTCGCCATCTACAACATATTTCATCTCGTATTCATATGTATCGCACTGATATGTACCCTTTGAGCCTATTATTTTTATATTCTTTGCGGGGAATGCATCGCTTGAATGTGTCTCGATATCTATAACAGGCTTGTTTGGTGCTGCAAATATAATTTTAGCGTAGTCGTCTGAATCACCGCTTGACATATCTGTTGTTGCAAGACGTGAGTAAATTACTTTGTAATCCTCATCAAAATCAACAAGGTCAAGTGCAATTCCTACGGGGTGCGGTCCTGTGTTGTAGAGGTTTCCGCCCATTTTACACTGCAGGGTCTGCCAGTCCCATCTTCTTGCAAAACCATTGAATTTAACGTCAATCTGTTGTATATCTCCAAGCTTTCCACTTTTTATAACGCTTTTGGTTTCCATAACGTATGGTGTAAGCAATGATTGCTGGAACGGTGCTAATATAAGACCCTTTTCCTTTGCAATCTTTATAAGGTTATCACACTCGTATCTGTTTCTTGCAAACGGTTTTTCAACAATTACATTCATTCCGTTTTCCAAAAGGTCTTTAGCAATAGAATAATGTACGTCTGACGGAGCAGCATTTATAACTATGTCAATATCATCTCTTTTATAGAAATCGCGGTAGTCCTCGTATACTTCGCAACCCGGATATTCCTTTCTCGCTCTTTCGCGCTTTATCTCGTCAAGCTCGGCAACTGCAACTACGTTTGCTACTTTATTATCCTCCGAGTTGAAGAAAAGACCATGAATGTCTCTTCCGCTTCTTCCCTGACCGATAATTGCTACGTTTATCCTTTCCATATTTATACCTCCAGCTAATATATTTGCCATCATTATACAATATATTTTTTGAAATGTAAATATAAAAAAATGCGCAAGTATATTGCAAAAAATGATATTATGATGTATAATAAATAAAAAAGCGTTGGAGGGTTATATGATGAGAGAAATAATATCGGAGCATAATGACGACAAGGTTATATACAATCATATGGTTTATAAGAATCCCACCGTGGGCAATTGCGATTTACACACCCACGACGTATGCGAGATTATATTTTTAAGAGGCGGTGAGGTTTCTGCAGTTATTGGTGGAAATGTATATAAATTACATAAAAACAGTCTTGTGATTTTTAAGCCGCATATACTTCACGCCATCAGAATTGACGGTGATGCCGATTACGACAGATTTGATATTCTGTTTGACGAAAAGATTCTGGCACAGGGAATATACGAAAAAATACCACCATATCTTGACGTTGTAAATTACAGCGGCAATAATTTTGTTACAGATATCTTTAAAAAGATTGATTATTATAGTAAATGCTTTGATAGAGATAACTTCACCACTCTTTTTTATTCACTCATACGTGAGCTTGTATGCAATTTGTCGCTTGTGGCAGAGGCAGAAAAAAACGAAACTCCCGTATCGGTAAACGAGCTTGTTAACAAAGCTATTGATTTTGTTGATATGAATTATGCAAAGCATATTACGGTTGAAGATATGAGTGATGCACTTTTTGTTTCTAAAAGGCATTTGCATTTTCTTTTTAATGAGCAGCTTAACATTACACCAAAGAAATACATAAACTCCATAAGACTTCTTAAGGCACAAAATCTTATACGTATGGGCACTAACCCAAGCCATGCATATTCTATGTGCGGTTTTTCAAACTACTCAACCTTTTACAGAAACTACACGGAGTATTTCGGACACACTCCGTCGGAGGAAACAAACAGTTTGCCTGTGAGAAAAATTAAATCTTAATTACACTTTTTGCAATATAAATAATCTTTTTTTGTTATTTACTTTTTATTATATGTATTATATAATGTTTTTAAAATTGGTTTTGTATTAACGATACGGAAAGGACTGTTTTAATTATGAAAACATTAGCTGATTGGAAAAAACTCATTGGTAAGCCAACAAATTACAGCTTTAGAAAATCATTTGAGTTTATAGAAAAATATGAGTGTGATTTTTTTGATTGCGAAGTTTATATGCAAGCAAACGGATTACGCGAAGACGGACGTACAACGTATCAGCGAGTTATGAAGGTTTTACCAAAAAATGTTGATGAAAAACTACCCGGTGTTGTGGTACCGTTTTACTATCCCGAGGCGGCAATGGGTTTTGACCCACGAACAAATACCACACTCGAGAAGTTTGCAGAAAATCCTACTATTCTCGAAATTGTAAAAAGAGGATATATTGTTATATCGGCAGAGGCGTATCACCTGACATATACCGATAGCTACATAGATAAATTTAACTCCTCAGGCTTTGAGGTATGGCAAAATGCAGCCACCTTATTTAACAAAGAGCACCCCCAATGGTGTGGTGTTGGAAAACTGATTTCTGATACACAGTTGTTGGTTGATGCACTTGTAGAGGATAGCAGAGTTGACGAAACACGTATTGGCATAGCAGGCCATTCACTTGGCGGAAAAATGGCGTTTTATACCGGTTGCCTTGATGAGCGAATTAAGGTGATTGTGGCAAGTGATTTCGGAATAGGCTGGGAACAAACCAACTGGGGCGACCCTTGGTATTGGGGAGATAAGTTCGAAATGGCAAAGAAAGAGGGATTTGAAAATGCACAGTTACTTTCTTTGTGTGCACCAAAGCCATTTTGCTTGATTGCGGGCGAGGCTGATAATGATGATAGTAAAAAAATGCTCGATACCGTTACAGGTTATGAAGAGTGTGAGCAAAATATATTCTTTGTAAATCATAAATCGGGACACAGACCACCAAAGTACGCCGCAGATGCGGGATACGGTTTTTTGGATAAATGGTTAAAATAAATATAAAATGACAGAATAAAACAGAGAGGACTATCTGTATAAATTCTATTGCTCAGACAGACAAATCCTTACGGATTTGAAACTCGCAATATCGAATTTATACAGACAGCCCTCTCTGCTTTTTATACAACTAATCTGCTAAAAGCAACAGCCTCTATCAGTGGTATTCATTTGCAAAGTATACATCAAATATATCCTTTGCAACCTGTGCGGCATTTGTACCTCTTACACCATGCACTATAACAACCGCTATTGCAATTTGCGGATTATCAGAGGGAGCATAAGCCACAAACAACGCATTATTCGACCCGTTTCCTACCTGAGCAGTACCTGTTTTTCCGCACAGGGAAACAGGGTAATCGGCAAATATGTTAGATGCACTACCCTCATCAACTACACGTCGCATACCGTTTCTTACTGCGTTTATAACGTCATCACTCATCTCGACTTCCTCAACAATCTGCGGCGGATATTCTGCGACAACACTTCCGTCAACAGATGAGCGAATGTTTTTAATTAAATTAACCTTGTACCTTGTTCCGCCATTTGCTATGGTTGCAACGTAGTTTGCAAGTTGTATGGGAGTAAACAAGCTATACGACTGACCAATCGCAGCCTGAAGTGTATCACCGCCAAACCACGACTTGTTTGTTACGTTGGTTATTATACTTTCCTTATACTCAGGACTTGCCATTGCACCCTTAGCTTCTTCACTAAGCTCTATACCCGTATATTCACCCAGACCAAACCTTGTGGCATATTCGCTTAATGTGTCGATGCCCATGCGTCTGCCTACTTCGTAGAAGAAATAGTTACACGATTGCTCTATTGCAGTTGATACGTTTATGTTACCGTGAGTTGTATCGTACTCCGACCATATCCAGCACGATGGCTGATAGTCTGCATAGAATTTATACTGACCCTTTGTTTGTATTACTTCTCTCGGTGTTAATTTGCCCGACTGCATTGCCGCTATTGCACTAAGCGGTTTAAATGTAGAGCCGGGACTGTATAGTCCGCTTACACTTCTGTTATAGAACGGATTTGCGCTATCCTGAGATAATATTTCATAGTCTTCATCAAAGCGCGACATATCATAGCTTGGATAAGATGCAAGCGCTAATGTGTCGCCCGTTTTTACGTCTAAAAGTGCTACTGCTCCTGCATTACAATCTTTACCGTTCTTCTTTCCCGAGAGTGCACTTCCTTGAATTCTTTTTATGTTATTGGCAAGAATTTTTTCTGTTTCCTCCTGTAGACGCGAGTCTATGGTGAGTGTTACACTGTGTCCCGGTATTGGCTCAACGTCGTCTATAAGGCTTACTTCTCTGTTATTAATTCGTTTCATAGAGCCTGTTGTACCATCTGTACCTCTTAAAAAGCTCTCCGCCTTTTTTTCGATACCCTCTTTTCCTATTGTGTCGTTAATGCCATAACCGTCAAATCGGTATTTTTCGTATTCTTGGGCATTTATTCTGCCACATCTGCCTAAAATATGCGTTGCAACCCCCGGTTTGTTGTATTCTCTTACATAGTTATTGGAGATTGATACACCCTTGAGGGTTGTACCTCTTTCCTTTATTTTTGCCACTGCCGAGGCACTGAGATTTTCAGCAATACAATATGGCGAAATCTGCGAGAAGCCTCTTAACTGTGCTTCGTAACGAATTCCGACTATACGTCTTATTTGTGTCTGGTTATATGTCATTGGAATTTCGTATATTTCTTTATATGCTTCTATAACCTCTGCAGGAGTCATATCGTAGAAAATTTTATCGTTAATATACTGATTATTAAAAAACCAATCGTGTGCTGTTGTTTCGTGTTCTTCAAATGTAAAATAATAGGGTGCATAGCTTATGGGCAATGTGTCTTGGACCTCTATACCCTCCTCGTCGAGAATATTAAGCACCTCCATTATTGTATGGTTAAGCTCAATATTACTCTGACCTGCTCTTTGCAACACCAAATCATATGCAACCTTATTGGAAACCAAGGGCTCACCGTAACGGTCGAATATTTCGCCTCTTGGTGCTTTTTTTACAATATTGGAGGTTAGTCTTTCTTCGGCAACCTCCATATACATATCGCCTTTTACTATCTGCAAATCGTACAAGCGATAGCCTATGGCGCATATCATTACAAAAATTACTATTTTTAGTATGGTAAACCTTGCTTTAGCGCTTCGCATATCCAAACACTGACTCCTTATTTATTTCATTTTCGTACACACTTATTCTTAAAAGCCAGAATACTACCGCCGACAAAACTGCATTGTATACAAGAGATGGCAGTACTGTTCTAAAAATTGTGGTAACACCTATCTGATTAAAATTATAAAAATGCATAAGTACAGAGTGAATCGCAGCTGACACTCCCCCAAATACAGTCGCTCTTACAACACCTTTCATATGCCTTGGGAATTTTTTAAGATAATATGCACTAAGCGCAATACACACGCATAGTACCAGCTCCATACCAAAACTCTGCGCACCCATAAGGGCATACACAACAGAAGCAATTACCGTTACACAAAGCATTTTAACAAAATCACTCTCAAGCAATGCAACCGATAGAATAAGCAAAAAAACAAGCATAGGTCTTGCACCCATTATGGAAAATTTCTGTAACACGCACAGGTCAAGAAGCATTGATATAAAAAACCATAAAAAGAGCTTTGTGTTTTTTCTTTTAAACATTTGTTATATTCATTCCTTTCCATGCCAGATGGCACAAAAACCCAAATCCGTAATAAAATTGTTCAGATTGCCATTTAAAAAGACGACGGCGTATGTTGATACTCCGAGTCTTTGAAAATGGTGAGATGGGCAATTTTATTCGGATTTTATTTGTGTATTACGAGTACCTCGTGCATACTCGTAAAATCCGCCGACGGCTCAACTGTTGCAAAATTGAGCATTCCTAAATTATCCATATTTATATCGCGGATTATGCCAAGCGCTATACCCTCGGGATATATTCCCCCCGAGCCTGAGGTTTCTAAAATATCACCTGTAATTATGTTTACATTTTTATCAACAAATGTGAGCTTGCAGTTTGCATCGGCACTGAGCTCACTGTCGCCCTCAACCACACCGATATCACCTGTTCGCGAAATTTTAACACCTATTGCATTTTTATCTGCTATAATGGTTGTAACTATTGCGTGATTTAACCCTGACTCGCTTATGAGTCCCACAAGACCCTCTGGAGTTATAACCACGTCTCCCTCTTTTATTCCGCTATAAGAGCCTTTATTCAGCTCGAGCTTATCGTAATAATTGTTAGTGCCATAGCCTATAATCCTGGCCGCAGTTGTTTTGTAGTCAGAAATAGAATTCTTAAGGTCTAATAGCTTTCGTAGTTCTTCTATTTCGCGGTGATATTCTTCATCATCACGCGTTTTCTTTTTAAGCTCGATATTTTCCTCTACAAGCCGCTCATTTTCTTTCTTGTAGCCTTTCATTTCGTATACAAATTCTACTGCGTCGCCTACACTGTTTGCAATGTACGAAACACCCGACTGGAACGGTGCAAAAACAGTTCTTATTATATTAGAAAGCGGATTTTCGCCGCCAATACGCGTTATAATACTCATAACAAGTGCAAATACCACTACTACACTTATTACCTTCCCCGCCTTAGTCTTAAAAAATTTCATAGTAAAAAGTTTATGTTCCTTTCGCTCTTATCTGTTTTTATCCTCTATCAGTTCTCTTATACGTTCGAGTGTTTTGCCTGTACCAACAACAACGCAGTCAAGCGGATACTCACCAACATACGTAGGAATTCCCGTGGCTTCGGTGATAAATCTGTCCATACCCTTTATTAATGCACCGCCGCCCGTTAGTATAATACCTCTGTCCATTATATCCGCAGCAAGCTCAGGCGGTGTGTTTTCGAGTGTGAGCTTTATAGCCTCGAGCATTTCGTCAAGGTTTTCGCTCATTGCTTCTCTTATTTCCGAATCTCTTATAACTACGGTCTTGGGTAAGCCTGTGGATACGTCTCTGCCCTTCACTTCAAAGGTTTCCTCGTCTCCATCTTCGTATGCCGAGCCTATTGTTACCTTAATTTCTTCTGCCATTCTGTCGCCGACATTTATTCCCTGCTCTCTTTTTAAGTAGTTGATTATTGCGCTGTTTAGTGCATCGCCTGCTATACGGATTGAGTTTGATGTAACAATTCCGCCAAGCGACATAACTGCAACCTCTGTTGTTCCGCCGCCGATATCCACCACCATAGTACCCGTTGCACTCATTACAGGCAAGCCCGCACCTATAGCCGCCGCCATAGGCTCTTCTATTAACACAACCTCTTTTGCGCCCGAGAGCATAATTGCTTCCTCAACTGCACGTCTTTCTACCTCTGTTATGCCCGACGGTATACACACAACAACTCTTGGCTTGAATACTGAGCTTATGTCCGAATTTTTCATAAAATGTCTTATCATTGCCTGAGTAATATCAAAATCTGCAATAACACCGTCTTTTAGGGGACGTACAACCACGATATTTTCGGGTGCTCTGCCCATCATTTCGCTTGCTTCGAGTCCCACTGCTACAACCTTGCCTGTGTACTTATCAATCGCAACAACAGATGGCTCTCTTACAACAATGCCTCTGCCCTTTACGTATATTAATGTGTTTGCAGTTCCCAAATCAATTCCTATATCACGTGAAAAAATTCTCATTATCTTTTCTCCTTAATAATTAAAATATCTTATAATCAAATTCGTTTTCGAGTATGTCTGCCAAAAGGCTTGTGCTTAGTCCCACAACATTGTTGTAGTCTCCGTTTATATACTCAACTATCATCGACCCCTTGCCTTGTATTCCATATGCGCCTGCTTTATCAAGCGGCTCAAGAGTTTCGATATACGCGGCTATTTTCTCGTTTGAAAGCTCCTTGAATTTAACTGTTGTTGAAAGCGATGAGCAAAATGTTTTTCCGTCATTTACGCGCATTACGCACACGCCTGTGTATACCTTGTGTTCCTTGCCGCTGAGTTTTCTAAGCATTAAAAATGCGTCGGTTTTGTCCTTTGGCTTGCCAAGGATTTCATCATCTAATGTTACCACGGTATCTGCCGATATAATCATTGCATTTTTGTTCTTTATTAAAAGCTCTGCTGCGTCTGCCGCTTTCATAAGAGCAAGTTCCTGAACGTATAAGTCAACACCAATACCCTCTTGTTGTATGGTATCCTCATCAGTATTGGTAATTAAAATATCGAATTTTAAACCCATGGACTCCAATAGCTCTTTTCGTCTTGGCGAGCCTGAAGCAAGTATAAGCTGTGTCAAACTATTCAACTCCTCTGTATAAATGTCCTCTTGTAAATTCGTTTTCTCCGTACGGATTTTTTACCTCCTGACCGCTTTTAGCCAAAAGATAAAGCTCCGTTATTTTTTTGCATTCGTTATACGTTTCCTTTGTAAAAACAAGTCTTATATAATCTATACCCATTTTTGTAAAATCATCATATTTATCTGCACAAAACATTGGCTTTGAATTTAACAGTTCACAAATGCATCCTTCAAGACATATAAGCGGAAATTCCTGATTTTTACGGTCTTTTAACACATAATCCGATTTTTTATTTGCACATTCGCCCATTGCTTTTATGGGGCAGTTTTTCATAATCATTAACGGAATTCTGCCATATGCAATAACCTCAACACACGCATTTGTGTTTTT
>JAZSFX010000036.1:0-30674 GCA_045532455.1 Clostridia bacterium | reverse complement strand
GACCATCTATATTAATAATCTCTCCCGTTTCGGCAAGACCGTTTACTGATGAAATATAAACGTCTGCAACACTTGCCTCCATTAGTACTTCCTCACTTGTTTTGCCATCGGGAGTTTTACCGTGATAGCTTACTGTGTTATGTGATGAGAGTCTGTTATAAAGGTCCATTTCCTCCAGAGTCATAGAGCCGCCAAAGCCTATGGTTTTGTTATCGTTCTGAGAGTCTATGTAGTCGGTTGCTTGCGCTGATGTTTCAAAGCACGTAACCTTAAATCCATTACTTTCAAGATTTGATTTAACTTTTTCGAAATTCATTGTATCACCTCATTTTTTATAATACCATTTAAAACTCTGCAACAAAAATTATAACATATTTTTAAAGTTGTGTCCATATCTTTTAGACTTTTGATAAATATTTACAAAAACTACAATTACTAATTGCGGTAAATATAGCAATTTTGACGGTTGCATTTTTTATTGATTTATGCTATCATATATTTGAGGTTATTTTATTGAATCTCTTATTTTAAAAAAACTCAAACAAAAAAATCAACAGATTCCCTCTAACAATATCTGTTGGTTTTTTTGTTTGCAATGAAAATAAAAAGGCGATGTAAAACCTTCGGTTTTACATCGCCTTAATTGTTGTTTATTGCTTTTTCTTTCTTTGAGCTGCAGCTTGTGCCTTAGTTTTTTGCTCTGACTCTTTCCATGCTCCCCAATATGTTGATGCAATAAATATTGAAGTATAAGCACCCACTACTATACCAACTATAAGCGGAAGTGCAAATTCTTTTATTGTATTTACACCAATGAAATAGATAAGCACTATTGTTATAAGAGTTGTTATTGTAGAATTTATTGTTCTGCCCATTGTTTCTCTGATACTGTTATCAACAACATTTGCAATTGTAGTATTCTTTTTTCTGTTTCTCATATTTTCTCTTATTCTGTCGAAAATGATGATAGTGTTATTGATTGAGTAACCAACAACTGTAAGCATTGCGGCAATAAATGTTGTGTTTAGCGGAATGTTTGTTATTGTATAAACACATGCCATTACAACAACGTTTATAGCAAGAGCAACAACTGCCATTACAGCACTTCTCCACTCAAATCTGAATGCTATGTATATAAGAATACAAATTATAGCAAGCAATGTGTATAACAATGCTTTACGTTGAACCTCAAGACCAAAGCTTGCAGATGCTGATGATGAAGAAAGAAGTGCACTATCCTCTAATGAATACTTTGTCTTTAGCTCATCAAAGATTTTGTTTTTCATTTCTTCTTCAACAGGCGGTGTTTTTATAACAACCTGTCCACCGCTTTCGCCTGCACTCTGAACAGTAACTTTACCGTCAACCTTGTTATCTGCAAGAACACTGTTTACAAGGTCTGCAATCTCGCCATTATCAACGTCTTTGCCTAAGTCAACCTGCATTCTGATACCGCCCATAAACTCAACGTCAAAGTTAAAGCCGCCATGTACGAAGTACATTACTATACCAACAACAATAATTAGCAGAGGAAGAATAAGATATTTGTTTCTGTTAGCTGTATAATTTTTCATTATTCATTACCCTCCTTTATTGCTTTTTTAGCATTATAGAACATATTTCTGTTCTTTATACCAACACCAACAAGTGCTTTAAGTAATGCCTTTGTGATAACAATAGCAGTGAACATACTTAGGATAACACCTATACCAAGAGTTGTCGCAAAGCCTGTTACTGTACCAATACCTGAGATGTACAAAACAACACAAGAGATGATTGTTGTAACGTTTGAGTCAAGAATTGCTGAGAAAGCTTTCTTGAAGCCGCTTTCAACACCTGCCTTTATGGTTTTACCCAAAGCAAGTTCTTCTTTGATTCTTTCGAATATGATACAGTCTGCGTCAACTGCCATACCTATTGAAAGAATTATACCTGCAATACCTGAAAGTGATAGGTTAACTTCGAACAATCCCATTGCAAGTGCAATAAGTCCTACGTATATCAGCAATGAGATACTTGCCATAAGACCCGGTAATCTGTACATTACAATCATAAATATCATTATAAGTAAAACACCGATTGCAGCTGCAAGAAGGCTTGATGAAAGCGCATTTGCACCAAGTTCTGCACCAACAGTTTCCTGTGTGATTACATTAAGCTTGAACGGAAGCTGACCTGATTTAATCTTGTTTGCCAGATCCTGTGCAGTTTCAGGTGTGAAATTACCTGAGATTGTACAAGATTCTGCATTAATTTCTTCTGCTACTGACGGGTTAGAAACAATAGCTTCATCCATCATAATTGCTATGTAGTTCTTGCCCTCAGCTGATTTTGCAGCGGCTTCTTTTGTAGCCTTTGCAAACTTCTCAACTGCTGAAGATTCAAACTGAACTACAACGTGAGGTTGAGAAACGCTTGTCTGACCAACAGGGCCGTAAACATATTTAGCGTCTTTAATGTCTGTTGCACCGTCAAGTACGATATTACCGTCAGCATCTCTAAATGTTAATTCAGCAACGTCGCCCAAAAGTGCAGCAGCCTTATCTGTATCTGTTACAGATGGGATTTCTACCGTAATCTTTCCGCCCTCACTCTTTGATATACGTGCTTCGGTATATCCTGCATTTGTCATACGAGTCTGGAATATTGACTCAACAATATTCATTTGCTCTTCTGTTGGGTTTGCAGCATCTGCCTGGAAGGTTATAACTGAACCGCCAGCTAAATCGATGCCCTGTTTGATACTCTTATTTTCGTCGTTGATAACGCCCTTGTAGCTGAAGCCTGCAATATTAAAACCAATAAATGCAACGTAGTTCAGCAATATAGCAACTACAACAGCGAAACAAAGAGCAGCAATACTCTTTTTCTTCATGTATTTCATTCCTTTCTTTTTAAAACAACCTGTGGTGTCGTTTTTATATAATACATCTATAATATTATACCTCTATAATGCAATTTAGTCAAGGTTTTTTGTGTTACTAAAAGATTACAAGAGTATTACAGATAGTTATCATATAAGAGAGTGTATGTTTTGCATTGTTAAAGCGGACCGTTGGGGACGCCGGTCCCTACGATGTATCCAGATTATACAACGTTTCTATGGCATACATAAAAAAAACGCTCTAAGCATGTCGCTTAGAGCATTTATCAGATTATTTCTCTAACCGCTCAAATTCACGTAATATTTGTCTTGTTCTTACTCCCATAAGGTCATTTATATCCTTTTCAGCAAGGGCGATATGCTGTTGCGCTTTTTCCAATACTCCATTAAACTTTTCAAATTCTCCCTTTATTGCCATAAGCTGATGCCATATATCCTCTGCTTTTTCGTTTACTGCAAGCGTTTTAAAGCCCATTTGCAAAGCATTTAAAAGCGCGGCAAGGTTTACAGGACCTGCAATGGATATTTTATATTTTGTCTGCAGAGTTTCACACATTCCGCGTTTTACAAGCTCTGCATACAAACCCTCCACGGGCACAAATAAGATACCAAAATCTGTTGTATGTGGTGGTGCAATATATTTTTCTTTAATATCCTTTGCGAATTTATCTACTCTGCCAAGTAGGAGCTTTGCACATTCTTCTATTGCTGCTGCGTCTGCACTTTCGTATGCGTCGAGCAGATTGTAGTATGCGTCAAGCGGAAATTTTGAGTCTATGGGCAGATACACAATACCGCTCTGTCCAGGTAGTTTTATTGCAAATTCAACGGGGTTTCTTGTATTTGGAACGGTGCATACGTTTTCTTCGTATTGCTCCTTGCTCATAATTTCCGAAAGAATTGCACCCAACTGCCATTCACCCAAAATTCCTCTTGTTTTTACATTAGACAGTGTTTTTCTCAATTCTTCAACACCGCCGGCAAGAGTCTGCATTTCGCCCATACTGTGCGAAAGACGTTCTAAGCGTGTGTTCATGTCTGCAGAGAGTCTGCTTATTCTTGTATCCATACTGTTTAGCTTTTCGCTCTGATACTTGCCTATTTTATCTTGCGTGTCAACTATCTGCGAGCCCATTTTAGCTACAAACTCACTACCTTTGTCCTCTTTGCTTTTTGATATCAGTATAATTCCAAAAGCTAATACAAGCAAAATCAAAATTAATAGTAAAATTATTATTGCTATATTCATTTATTTTCCTCCATCAAATTAAATTCCGGGTGGTTGTTTATCCGATACAATATATGTAAAAGATGTTGTTTGGTCAGTAAATTCAATGACAAATTCGTAACGCTTTGCATTATCCGATATTTTTGAGTTTTCTGCATTTTCGTCCATATATCTGATAATCTCTATTATTTTTTCTTTGTCTGTAACTGTAGTAAGCGTGTCTTTTTCCGATACCATATAATTCATCATTTCATCAACATTATCAACTTCTTTGTTGATAGAAACCGACTTAATATCATCAAGAATATCCATACCGTTATTTATGCCCCACTCACTCAAAAGCTTTATAGTATTTTTGTAGGACTTGTGTATGTTATATGTTTCCTGTCTTTCCCACCAGAGATTTGTATCGGTTATTTCTTCGCCATCTTTTGTTTTGGTTGGTAGTTTGTATTCTAATCTTATGGTGATTGCAGAGTCTTTGTAATCGTAATCTTCGTACTTAGCCTCGCTTATATCTTGTTTCATAACCTCGATAAGCTTTGTTAAATCGTCATTACTTACGTATTTCATATTGCGGTCATATATGTTTATCTGTGCACCGTCAAAATGCTTGGTCGCATCCGAAAGAATAGTAAATCTGTTCGCTTTTACAGACGGAATTTCCATAACAGAGCCATATTGTTCATAAACAAGCTCATCGCCACTTATAAGTCTGTAGCTTCTTTTTAATGTTTTTCCGTTCTTCAGAGTGTATTCTATTGGTTGATATGTGTAGTTAGTATTTGTCATAATCTTTTTATCAAGATCTTTTTTATTCTCAATTATTGCCTTATGCAGTGCAACTACAGTTTGAATATCTTCACCCACAACGGTAGGATTATGAACTTTATCATTATCCGCAAGCACTTCCACACCGTCTATGTATGTACTTCCCAACTGTCCATACGATCCTACTACATTTACACTTTCAATTTCTTCAATATCAGGAATTCTGTTTTCGTAACCTGTAATATCAAGACCGGAAAATGCATATATAATGCAGATAAACACCGCATATATCGCAATCGGCTTTATAAATCCGTTTGGTTTAAAGGTTTTTTGAATTATCATTCTCGCAACAATAACTCCTATTACACCGAACGGGAGTGCAAACCACAGACTTTCTATATCTGTAACCTCGCCTATATACATAAATCCGCAAAAGCCCGCAGCTATAGCAACACCATACAAGAACACGGGGTTTAACTTTTTAAATGATACTACCATTCCGTGATTTTCGAGATGGCGCTTTTTGTAGCAGATAAGCGCACCCACAAGACATACAATACCCAAAACCAAATATAATATTATTCCGCCGTTTTTGAGTATTGCTGAGTAGTCCATATATATCTTTGGCGAAATAACAAACGGGTTATTTGTATCAAAGCCATAGAGATATACTTCACATACGTAATAGAATATCATTTCGCAAAGCGGTATAATCGATGCCAACACATACGGTGCTATTACTGATGATATAAAGCTGCCCGTTATCATAGCGCATATAATTGATATGCCAGAAATTACAAAGCAATAGACAAGCGATACAAAGAGCCACATAAACACGTCGGACACTCTGTAATAAAAATCCACACTGCCTTTCATCGATAGTAAAATTGCAGCATTTATTAAAAATGCAACTGTTATAAGTATTGCACACGATATAAGATGCGACAAAAAGAGTCCGCCGCGTTTTGACGGTAGAGAGTGCATTAATGATACTGCACTTTTATGATGCATATATGAAAATACTACTGCAGGTATTAGTACACAGAATATACATACACTGATAAGTGATAAGCTCATTGTACGTGCAAATTCTGATTGTACAAAGCTGACTGCATCGGTCGCATCTTTGTAATACGGTCCGCTTATTACAAACATAACAGAGGTTAAGAATATCATAAGTGCAAACAATGCACTCATATACCAATATCTTCTTAAGTCTGATTTTATTATACTCGCATTAACTGATGATTTCAAGCTCATATCCCATACCTCCTAACTCATATATAAATATTTCTTCTAATGTAAGCGGAATTACGTCTAAAATAAGCGGTTTGTATTTGCTTATCTTTTTTTCTATTTCCTCATAGTCGCCCCTTACAATAAGCATATCCACACTGCCGACCTTTTCGCTTTTTAACACATCTATGCTATTTAAAAGCTCATCGCTTATACCGCCATCAAACGCAGTTTGTACCTTATGTATGTTTCCTCTGACTTCGTCGAGTGCTTTTTCGATTGCAATTTTGCCTTTATGCATTATACCAACGTGATCGCAAACGTCTTCGAGTTCTCTCAGATTATGACTTGATACAAGCACCGTCATATCCCTTTTTTCAACTTCGGCAAGAATAAGACTCCATACATTTCTTCGCATAACGGGGTCAAGTCCGTCAACCGGCTCATCAAGGAGCATAACGTCAGGCATTGCACAAAGTCCAAGCCAGAACGCCACTTGCTTTTGCATTCCTTTGGAAAGCCTTCTTACAGGTCTTTTAATATCTATTTTAAAAACCTGTGAAAGTGATTTGAATTTTTCCTCGTTCCAATTCGGATATATTCCCTTATAGAACGACGCCATATCCTTTATTGAATATCCCGGAAAGAAATACAAATCGTCGCTTATGAATACCATTCTGTTTTTTATTTGGGTATTCTCAAAAACATTTTTACCGTCAATTTCTACCACACCGCCATCGGCCATATATACTCCTGCCATATGCTTTATTATTGTGGTTTTTCCTGCTCCGTTAGGGCCAACAAGTCCGTATACCGAGCCTTTTTTTACGTTTATATCAAGTCCGTTCAAGGCAATAAAGCCGTCAAACGTTTTGGTAACATTTTTTACTTTAATCACTTATTTTCCCTCCTCATATATTGCATTAATTCTTTTTATAATTTCTTCTTTGGGGATTTTTAAAAAGCTTGCCTGTTTTACAAGGTTGTCAAATTCATTTTTTAGTGCTTCGTTTTGGGCATTCTCGCTTATGTATGAACGCGATGAAACAAAACTTCCCTTTGCACGTATGGAGTATATATATCCTTCCGACTCCAAATCCTTATATGCTCTTTGAATTGTGTTGGGGTTTATTGCAAGCCTTTGTGCAAGCTCGCGCACCGACGGTATATGCTCATCTGCTTTTAAAACTCCCGAAATTATAAGCTCTTTAATTTTTTCTTTAATCTGCTCATATAGCGGTCTGTGGTCGTATAAATCAAGTTGTATCATCGTTTACCTCCTTTCTGTATTAAGTGTATTACTTGTATTATCTGTATTAATATTTATAATACAGTATATTTTGTATTTTGCCAATAGTTTTTTCAAAAAAAGTAACATTTTTTTTGTTTTTTCATATAATGATAATATATAGGCACAAAAAGGGAGTGAGATACGTGATAAATGTGTGTGCTTCGGGGTTTTCGAAAACACTCGGTTTGGCAGCTCTTGCATTTTGTACAGGAATGATATGCGGTCTGTTTTTTCCCATTGCGGTTGTGGCAGTGATAGAAACTCTGCTTTTAATTACATTTGGATATTTATGTTTGTTTAAGTGGTAGAAAGGTGGATTTATATATGAAGATTAAAATTTTTAAAATGCCAAAATTTTTGAGGGGAATTACAAAGGCGATATTTAAATTATGAAACACAAAAAAGGAATGTAAATAATTACATTCCTTTTAAATTTGCTGTTTTTATTAACCCTTAACTGAACCAACAGTCAAGCCCTTAACAAAGTACTTTTGGAAGAATGGGAATACAACCAACGCAGGACCGGCAACAACCATTGCCATAGCCATACGAATTGTTTCGCCCGGCACTTCGACACCGTCAAGCGAAATACCCATCTGCATATTCTGCTTTAGTGTGTTAAGGTCTTCCATTATCTTTTGCAGTAAGTACTGCAAGCTATAAAGCTTTGGATTTGTTATGTAGATAAGAGCTGTATTCCAGTCGTTCCACTTACCTAAGAACGTCATCAAGGCAACGGTTGCAATAACCGGCTTTGATAGCGGAATAATCATCTGTGCATAAATCTTATATTCCGAGGCACCGTCTATAGTTGCAGCTTCAACGATTGAGTCAGGAATACCTGCAAATGATGTTCTCATCATAAATACATGCCAGGGAGATATAAGTGTCGGCAAAATGTATACCCATATTGTATCGTTAAGGTGCAAGAACTTTGAAATCAACAAATATGACGGAACAAGTCCACCGCCGAAAAGTGTTGTAAAGTACAAGAAGAAGTTTATTGCATTTCTGCCTCTAAGACTCTTTCTTGAAAGCGGATAAGCAATCATAGACATCAAAATTACCGACAAAACCATCGCTACAATTGAGAAAAATCCTGTTACTGCATACGCATTCAGTATCTGGTCGGGGTTTTTGAATACATATTCATACGCACTAAAATCAAACGGATTAGGCCATATCTGGTAACCAACTCTTGCAAGTGTATCCGGGTCAGAAAGTGATGCCGCAATCAATAACCAGAAGGGGAAAACCACCAACAAGCTGACTATTGACATTATAACAATTAAAACTATTTGAACTATTTTATTCTTCTTTTTCATTGTTGTCTTTCCTCCCCTCTATTAGAATAATCCGTAATCCGGGTCTATCTTCTTGGATAGCCAGTTAGTACCAAGAACCATAGCCATACCAACTAATGACTGCAACAAACCAACCGCAGATGACAAACCGTATGAGTTACCGATTCCCGAACGGAATGTTCTGAATATGTATGTATCGATAACGTTAGTTGTTTCGTACAGGTTACCGTTAGCACCGTCTTGTGTTACTGTATAGAACAAACCGAAGTCCGCACGGAATATACCACCAACCTTAAGTATTGTTAATATAACAATAATTGGTAGCAGGAATGGAAGAACTATGTGCCATATTCTTTGCATCTTTGTTGCGCCATCTATTTCGGCAGCCTCAAACAGCGAAGTATCTATACCCATAAGTGTTGCATAATAGTAAACTGAGTCCATACCCACAGCTTTCCATACGAATGTAATAGTAAGAATTACAGGCCATGCGTTTGGCTTTGAGTACCAGTCTATTGCCTCTATACCAAACACACCAAGTAATTGGTTAAGATATCCGTATGTTGGATTAAGTATAGCATATACCATATATGCAACTATAACCCAAGACATAAAGGTTGGTGAAATCAACATCGTCTGGAATACCTTTGTTGCCTTTCGGCTGGTTATTTCGAACAATGTTATACCAAGAATAATTGCACATATAATGCTTACTACAATAAACAGGATGTTGTTTCCAAGTGTGTTTCTTACTAATTGCCAGAACACGTCTGATTTTACAAAGAATTCAAAGTTATCCAGACCCACCCACGGGCTTCCGAATATACCAAGGTTATATTTGTAGTTCTTGAATGCTATAATAATACCAAACATTGGTACATATCTAAATAGCAATTCGAGAAGAACGGGTATCAGACAAAGAGAATATAATTGCCAGTCGCTCTTTGTAAGCTTTCTTTTATTTGTGTTTACTGCTGTCTTTTTAGCGGCAGCTTTTGTTTTGCTCTGCATAAAAGCCATTTCTCCCCTCTCTCAAAACCAAACACAAGGGTTATAAAAACCCCTGTGTTTAGATTTTTATAATATCATATTATTTTGATGCTAAGAACTCATCGTATTGTCTTTGGATTTCGTCCAATACTTTGTGTGCACCAGCTTTATCCATTGCAGCACAGTATTCGTCATACCATTCTTCAGGGTCCGCTGTTCCCATTCTCTTTGCTCTGTATTCAGAGTCAACATTAGACATATTACCAACCTCTGTTGCTATCATAGATGTATCAAGTACAAAGCCTAACAATGGTGATTTTATAGATTCATCGTTCATCTTTTCTGTTTGTTCCCAAACGTCTGCCGGTTGACCTTCTATTACATATGCATTGAATTGGTTACCGTATTTCCATGCACCTGTGCCTACACCTGCATAGCCTGAACCTTCAATTTCCTTAACTGTACCGTCTTCGTTCTTTGTATAGTGTGTTCCTTCTATACCAAAGCAGATAAGGTTAAATAATTCTTCATTTGAGTTGATAAGCTTTATAAATTCAACTGCCTTTTTAGGATTCTTTGTGTTTGCGCCAACACCTATCATTGTTGCCAACGGATTCTCTCTTGCCATATATGGCGCATGCATGAAGATGTGTGATTGAGGCTTTTCGTATGTCTTCATATCACTTATTTCCTGACCTGGCTTCCAGCTTGATTGATTCAGGCAATATGTTCTCTTGCTTTCAGCTGTAACACCTTCGTTTGTTAAGCTTGCTACGTCTTTTCTTATATAGCCTGCATTATACCACTCACGTACTTTTTTGTTTGCATACTGATATTCTTCTGTTTCGTAGTTAAGAACAAGCTTGTTAGAACCGTCATATCTCTTAAACACAACGTTGTTTAGAACCGGCTCCCAAAGTCCAGATTCGTATGTAAGTGGAAGCATAGTATATTTGTCAGGTCTTGCAGCTTTGATCTTTGCATGAACTTTGTCCATTCCGTCCATCCAAGCTTTGAAGTCCTCAAATGAGTCCATTTCAATTCTCGCCTGTGATAGAGCATCAACATCTACACCGATTTCTTCCGCCAATGCTGTTTCAATTACAATGGTTGAAGGATGCGACATTACCTGAACATTTGGAATAGCATAAATCTTTCCGTCTACTCTTGCAGCTTCTAAGTAGTAGTCTGCAACTGCTTCGTTCATACCAACTTCTTCAACAAGCTCTGTTATGTCGTACAAGCCACCCATTTCAACCGCATTTAAGTAGTTATTTGCATAGCCTGTGAAGCATATATCATATGGTTCACCTGATGCCATCTTAAGCTTCATCTTCTGTGCAAAAGATGCTGAGTCTATGTATTGTAAATCAAGTGTTGCACCGATTTCTGCTTGAATAATTTTGTTAGCCTCTGCCATAACTAAATCGTGGTCTGCAGGCTTATCACCAAGTTGTATCCATGTTAGTTGGACATTTTCTCCATTGCCTGCTTCATCTCCGCCTCCGCAACCGCTAAGGCCTACTGCTACTGTTGATGTTATTGCAAGTGCTGCAATAATTGAAACAAATTTTTTTAGTTTCATTTTTCTTCTCTCCTTCTTTTGACACTTGATTACAATATGTCTTTTTTATATTTTTTCGTCAATTTGAACAAATTCACCTATTTTTAACAAGGAACTTGCCAAATATAAACATCATATTGTTATTATACACAAAAAATACTTGGTTGTCAATACATTTTTTACAAAAAAACTGTATTTTTTTGTAAAATCTATCAATAAAATTACAAGTCATTTTTTGGATTTTAAGCATAAATTTTTGAATAATGGTCAAAGTGCCCTATTTATGCGATTTTTATAAAAAAAGCAAGGGGCGACCCTGTGTGGTCGCCCGTTTTTGCGGGAGGAGCACAAACAAATTGCATTGCAATTTGTAGCGACAAAACCAACAGTTTTGAGAGCGTCGCCAAAAGCCCCTCCCCTGCGAGATTGTATTTTTATGGTTTTTGTTACACAAAAAAACCATTCCGAAGAATCGGAATGGTTTTTATAAGTGTTAAAACTAATTATTCAGCAATGTCAGTAACAACGCCTGAACCAACTGTTCTACCACCCTCACGGATAGCGAATCTTAGACCCTTTTCGATAGCGATAGGAGTAATAAGTTCAACGTTCATCTTAACGTTATCGCCAGGCATACACATTTCAACACCCTCAGGTAGTGAAATAACACCTGTAACGTCTGTTGTTCTGAAATAGAACTGAGGTCTGTAGTTGTTGAAGAATGGAGTATGACGTCCGCCTTCTTCCTTTGTTAGTACGTAAACTTCACCAACGAACTTTGTGTGTGGGTGAATTGTACCAGGAGCTGAAAGAACTTGTCCTCTTTGGATTTCTGTTCTTTGAACACCTCTTAGAAGTGCACCGATGTTATCACCAGCTTCTGCATAGTCAAGAAGCTTTCTGAACATTTCGATACCTGTAACAACAACTTGTCTCTTTTCGTCTGTAAGACCAACGATTTCAACTGTATCGTTAACCTTTAGTTGACCTCTTTCAACTCTACCTGTAGCAACTGTACCACGGCCTGTGATTGAGAAGATGTCCTCGATAGGCATTAGGAAAGGAAGGTCAGCCTTTCTTTCTGGTGTTGGGATGTATGCGTCAACTTCTGCCATAAGGTCAAGTATGCACTTGTACTCAGGAGCGTTAACGTCTGTTGATGTTGATTCAAGAACTTGTAGACCTGAACCTGAAACGATTGGTGTATCATCTCCAGGGAATTCATACTCTGAAAGAAGTTCTCTGATTTCCATTTCAACTAGTTCAAGAAGCTCAGGGTCATCAACCTGGTCAGCCTTGTTCATGAATACTACGATGTAAGGAACGCCAACCTGTCTTGAAAGAAGGATGTGCTCTCTTGTTTGAGGCATTGGACCGTCAGCAGCTGATACAACAAGGATAGCACCGTCCATTTGAGCACCACCTGTGATCATGTTCTTAACGTAGTCAGCGTGTCCAGGACAGTCAACGTGAGCATAGTGACGTGCGTCTGTTTCGTACTCAACGTGAGCTGTTGAAATTGTGATACCTCTTTCTCTTTCCTCAGGAGCCTTATCGATGTTATCGTAAGCTGAGAACTCTGCTTGTCCTTTCAATGAAAGTACCTTTGTGATAGCAGCTGTAAGTGTTGTTTTACCGTGGTCAACGTGGCCGATTGTACCAATGTTAACATGCGGCTTATTTCTTTCGAATTTAGCTTTTGCCATTGTAATTTTCCTCCTTTAATTTAAAACATTTACAATAGTAATTAATATTGTACAATTTTTTTCAGAAAAAATCAAGTGTTTTATGAAATTTTCTTTAAATTTTTTATTTTTTTCGCAAAACGGAGATTATTTTTGCTCTCCGTTTTGCTTTTTTACAGATAATTTATAATCAATCCTTTGTTCTGTCGTTTATAATCTTATCCTGGATTGACTTAGGAACTTCACTGTAGTGTGATGGCTCCATTGAATATTGACCACGACCTTGTGTTCTTGAACGAAGTTCTGTAGCATATCCGAACATTTCTGATAGCGGAACAAGTGCAGTGATTTGTTGTGCGCCTGTTCTTGCTTCCATCTTCTGGATAAGTCCACGTCTTGAGTTCAAGTCGCCCATAACGTCGCCCATATATTCATCAGGCATTATTACGTTTACAAGCATGATAGGCTCCTTAATAACAGGATCTGCCTTCTTCATACCTTCTTTGAATGCCATAGAAGCAGCAATCTTAAATGCCATTTCAGATGAGTCAACTTCGTGGTATGAACCGTCGTACAAAGTAGCCTTTACGTCAACTACGTTGTAGCCTGCAAGTACACCTGACTGCATAGCACCCTGGATACCTGCATCAACTGCAGGGATGTATTCCTTAGGAATAGCACCGCCGACAACTGCGTTAACGAATTCGTAGCCTTTACCCTCTTCCATCGGCTCAAGCTTAAGCAATACGTGACCGTACTCACCTTTTCCACCTGACTGACGTGCATACTTGTGTTCGATGTTAACTTCTTTTCTGATTGCTTCTCTGTAAGAAACTTGTGGTTCACCAACGTTTGCTTCTACCTTGAATTCACGCAACAATCTGTCAACGATGATTTCGAGGTGAAGCTCACCCATACCTGCGATGATTGTCTGACCTGTTTCTTCGTCTGTGTATGTCTTGAATGTTGGGTCTTCTTCTGCAAGTTTTGCAAGAGCAATACCCATCTTTTCCTGACCAGCCTTTGTCTTTGGCTCGATTGCGACTCTGATAACGGGTTCAGGGAAATCCATTGATTCAAGAATGATTGGATGTTTTTCATCACATAGGGTTTCACCTGTTGTTGTATTCTTAAGACCAACTGCAGCAGCTATATCACCTGAGTAACATGTTGCGATGTCTTCTCTGTGGTTAGCGTGCATCTGCAATATACGTCCCATTCTTTCTTTATGTCCCTTACAAGCGTTAAGAACATATGTGCCGGCATCGATAGTACCCGAGTAAACTCTGAAGAAACAAATCTTACCAACGTATGGGTCTGTTGCAATCTTGAATGCAAGAGCTGCAAACGGAGCATCGTCTGTTGATGGTCTTTCGTCTTCTTCGCCTGTTTGTGGGTCAACACCCTTAATGTTAGGAACGTCTGTTGGAGCAGGCATATAATCAACAATAGCATCAAGAAGCATTTGAACACCCTTGTTTCTGTAAGATGTTCCGCAAAGCATTGGAACTATTTCGTTGTTGATTGTAGCCTTTCTTAGAGCAGTCTTTAGCTCATCAATTGTGATTTCTTCTTCCATAAGGAACTTTTCTAAAAGTTCTTCGTCTGTTTCACAAACCTTTTCAAGAAGATTTTGTCTGTATTCAGCAGCCAAATCCTGCATATCTGCCGGAATTGCTTCCTTGTGGAACTGTTGTCCCATTTCGTCATCATAGATTTCAGCTTCCATGTTAATAAGGTCAATTATACCTACAAAGCTATCCTCAGCACCTATTGGCAACTGAATCGGAACACCGTTAGCTTGTAGTCTTTCGTGAACCATGCCTACAACCTTAAAGAAGTCTGCACCCATAATGTCCATCTTGTTTACATAAATCATACGCGGTACACCGTAGTCGTTAGCTTGTCTCCAAACTGTTTCTGACTGAGGCTCAACACCGCCCTTAGCACACATAACTGTAACAGAACCGTCAAGAACTCTTAGCGAACGCTGAACTTCAACTGTAAAGTCAACGTGTCCGGGAGTATCAATGATATTGATTCTCTTGCCGTTCCATTGACATGTTGTAGCAGCCGATGTGATTGTGATACCACGCTCCTGCTCCTGAGCCATCCAGTCCATTGTACCTGCACCTTCGTGAGTTTCACCCATCTTGTGAATACGACCGGTATAGAAAAGAATTCTTTCTGTAGTAGTTGTTTTACCAGCATCGATGTGAGCCATGATACCGATATTTCTTGTATTTTCGAGTGTAAATTCTCTACCCATAGCAATTTCCTCCTTTCGAATAAAGGTATTTTATAAATTTTTAAGTTATTTACTTTGTAATATATCTTACCAACGATAATGAGCAAAAGCTTTGTTTGCTTCGGCCATTTTATGTGTATCTTCGCGCTTCTTAACTGAACCGCCTGTACCGTTGATAGCATCAACAAGTTCGTTTGCAAGTCTTTCCTTCATTGTCTTTTCGTTACGTTCTCTTGAATAGCGTGTTAGCCATCTTAAACCAAGAGTCTGACGTCTTTCGGGACGTACTTCCATAGGAACTTGATAAGTAGCACCGCCGCCACGTCTTGCCTTAACTTCAAGCACAGGCATGATGTTGTCAAGTGCTTCCTGGAAAGCTTCCAATGCATCTTTACCTGTCTTTTCAGCAACAATTTCGAATGCATCGTAAACTATTTTTTGAGCAACGCCTTTTTTACCATCAAGCATAATGTTGTTTATAAGCTTTGTTACAACTATGCTGTTGTATATTGGATCAGGCAATACTTCTCTTTTTGCTATATAACCTTTTCTTGGCACTTTACTTCCCTCCTTCATATTTTGTGCGGACTATTCACCATCCGCAAATTAAATGAATATCACAGGTACTCTGAACTTATTATTTCAAAATTCCGTCAGCGCAGTATCAAATATATTAGCTATTTATATTAAATAACCCGATATGCACTTGTGATACTTGCCGCTAAACATTTAAGCAGCAATTACTTCTTCTCCTTAGGCTTTTTAGCACCATACTTGGATCTTGATTGTAAACGGTTGTTAACACCTTGTGAATCAAGTGTACCTCTTATGATATGGTATCTTGTACCCGGAAGATCACGAACTCTGCCGCCTCTTATAAGAACAACGCTATGTTCCTGAAGGTTGTGGCCTATACCTGGGATATAAGCTGTAACTTCAATACCATTTGTTAATCTTACTCTGGCGATTTTTCTAAGAGCTGAGTTAGGCTTCTTAGGAGTTGCAGTTCTAACAGCTGTACAAACGCCTCTCTTTTGTGGAGAGCTCTTGTCTGTTGTCTTCTTCTTTAAAGAGTTAAGACTCTTTTGAAGAGCAGGTGCTGTTGACTTTTTCTTTGTAGTCTTTCTTCCTGTTCTAACCAGTTGGTTAAATGTAGGCATATCGAATTACTCCTTTCTTTAATTATTTATATTATAACACCCATTGGGTGAAATAAACTATTTTAAAACAATGGCACAGCTTGCGCCAACACTGATACCGCACATAGTACCGAGCTCTTTCATGGTGTCTACATAAATAATCTGTGTGCCCTTTTCGGCTGCAGACTTTTCCAAACCCTCTGTAATATACGGGTCTGCATTTTTCGCAAGATATACACACTTTGCCAAGCCCGACGCTATTGCTTTTGCAGATTGTTTTAAACCAACTACAAGCTTGTCTTTTTCTGTTTCAAAAAGCATTGGCAAATCTCACTCCTCACAATCTTACTTATATGCACACATATTACATTATATCTGTTTTCCCCCTTTTTGTCAATAGTTTTTGAATTTTTTTATAACAATTTTTTTCCCAAAAACAAACTCTTTTTTGTGCAATCAAAATAAAACGCCAAAAACACATTAAGACGTTTTATTTTTTTATAATTTATTGCTTATTTTGTAAAGTAAATAACCACACCTGCTATTACCGACGCAACCGACCCGAACAGTATAACAGGACCCGCTATTGTAAAAATTTTTGCGCCCACTCCAAGCACATACCCCTCTGTTTTCGCCTCTAACGCAGGCGAGGTTACTGCATTAGAAAACCCTGTTATTGGCACGAGCGTTCCTGCACCGCCGAATTTTGCAATCCTGGGATATATATCAAGCGCGGTCAGTAGAGATGCAATAAACACAAGGGTTATACTTACAAGTGTGGATACTGACTTTTCATCTAAGTTCAATGTGTTGGTATACAACGTCATAAGACCCTCGCCTATTGCACAGATAATTCCGCCTACAATAAATGCTTTTAAACAATTCAACCCGAGTTTGGAATTGGGTGTTTGCTGTTTTACAAACTCTGCATATTGTTTTTTATCCATTTTATTTTTCATATTACCTTTTCCTTTCTTAATAATCGCAAAAGCATATTATATTGTTACCAAAAAGTTAATTTTTATAAAATTGTATTGCATTTTTGGTAAAATGGGTATATACTTATTTTATATAGATTTTATGGAGAAGCTTTTATGTTTGGTTATATAACAACTTCAAAAGAACACTTAGGCGAGGATGACTACAAAACTTTTTGCTCATATTATTGCGGGCTTTGTAAGGCCATGGGCAAGCATTGTTCACAAGCCTCACGTCTTGGTCTTAGTTATGACCTGACGTTTCTTATGATTGTGCTTTCATCTGTAGTACAAGACGAAAAGGCATTATCTTGCGAACGTTGTATTATACACCCATTCAAAAAAAGAGATATAGTTAAGGATAATTATATCAGCGAATATTGTGCTATGATGGCAACTCTGTTAGCCTACGAAAAATGCACTGATGATATTAACGACGAAAAAAGCATAAAAGCAATTGGGATAAAGCTTCTTTACAGAGGCGCATACAAAAAAGCAATTAAAGCCTACGGAGAAATTTCATTATACATAAAGAAAAGATTAAAAGAGCTTGGAGAACTCGAAAAGAGTAATGTCTGCGATATAGACATTGTTGCCGACAAGTTTGCGCTTATACTGCAAAAGCTATTTACTCCCGATTTTATAACCGACGAAAAATTACGTCGACAACTTGAATGGTTTGGGTATAATATCGGAAGATGGATATATATTATGGATGCAGTAAACGATTTGGAGAGTGATTATAAAACGGGGAATTATAATCCGCTTTTATCGGGCAATATAAAGGATATAACAGCATATTGTGCTGATACTTGCAAAAGGCTCGAGATTTCACTCACATTTACTTTAGAGAGCGCAGCGGAGGCTTTTGATTTAATGAAGCTATATAAAAATCAAGAACTTTTAGAAAAAATGATTTATGTTTCACTGCCATCAAGACAGATGCAGATAACACAAAAATACAGGAGGGATATATGAATCCTTACGAAATATTAGGTGTGCCTCAGGGTGCAGATGAGGAGACCATAAAAAAAGCATATAAAAAGCTTGCTAAAAAATATCACCCGGACAGGTATATTAACAGCCCTATGGCGGATATGGCAAGCGAAAAGATGAAAGAAATCAATATGGCATACGATATGCTTACAAATAAAAATCAAAGTACAGGTAATTCCACAAATGCTAATCCTTATGGCTCGTACACATATAACACAAACATACCAAGCTTTGAAACTGTACGTCTTTTAATAAGGTTGGGGCAGATAACAAGTGCAGAAAGAATGCTTGCAAATTTACCCCATGAGGCACAGTGGTATTATCTTTACGGAATTATATATATGCGCAGAGGCTGGTACGATAAGGCGATAGAATATATAAATCGTGCAGTTGAAATGGAACCGAACAACATAGAATTCAGAACTACTCTGGATAATATAAAAAACAGAAATACAACATACACAAGAACATACACAAACACTTCCTTTAGTGATTGCTGCAGGACACTGCCTTGTCTTTTACTGTGCAGCTGCAATCCCTGGTGCAGAGTGTATCCGTGTTTTTGTTAAAGAAAGGAAAATTTAAATGAGCAAGAATGAACAACATATAACTTCCATAGGCGGTCAGGCGGTTATGGAGGGCGTTATGATGAGAGGTCCTTATAAAACTGCAGTTGCCGTGAGAAAGCCCGACAAGGAAATTGCCTTAAAGGTTGAAGAAAACGGAACAAAAACAAGAAATAAGTTTTTTAAACTTCCAATAATAAGAGGTTGTGTGAATTTTATCGATTCACTTGTTATAGGAATGAAAGCTCTTATGTACAGTGCGGAATTTATCGACCTCGAGGGAGAAGACGAACAGGAAAGCAAGTTTGATAGGTGGCTTGAGGATAAATTCGGCGACAAGGTAAAGGATATTGTAATATATGTTGCAATAGCGCTTTCGCTTGTAATGTCGGTGGGGTTATTTATGCTTTTGCCAGCTTTTATAACAGGATTGATTGAGTCAATTCCGCATATTGAATTTATTACAGGCACAAAGGCTTTTACAAGTGTATCTGAGGGAATAATCAGAATAGCAATATTTTTGGGATATATGCTTTTGGTTTCGCAAATGAAAGAAATTAAGCGCGTGTTCGAGTATCACGGCGCAGAGCACAAGACTATTGCCTGTTACGAGGCAGGCGAAGAATTAACTGCAGAAAATGTAAAGAAGCACAAGCGTTTCCACCCCAGATGCGGAACAAGCTTTTTGGTTTTTGTAATGGTTATAAGTATAATTGTATATGCATTTCTGCCCCGTTTTGATGAGTTTTCGAAGATTGTTGCAATTCTTTTAAGATTGGGCACAAGAATTTTGTGTCTGCCACTCATTGCAGGTCTTTCGTATGAGATTATTAAATGGGCAGGCAGAAGCAAGTCTGTGTGTGTAACAATACTTTCAAAGCCAGGTATGTGGTTGCAAAAACTCACAACAAGAGAGCCTGACGAAGTACAGATAGAGGTTGCAATATCTGCGATGATGCCATGCATACCCGAAAACAAGGAGGACGACAGGTGGTAATTTCTAAATTACTTTCCAATATAAAAAGTCAGCTTTTGGAAAATGCCGAATTTGAGGCAAAGGAAATTGTTATGGCATCTCTTGGTTTGTCAAGAAACGAGTTGATTTTAAATCCAAAACGCGAAGTTACTGATACTGAGTTGCAAAAAGTAACGGATATGGTAAACAGACGTCTTATGGGTGAGCCTCTGCAATACATACTTGGGTTTAGTGAGTTTATGTGTCTTAAATTCAACGTAAATTCGCACACACTAATACCTCGCAGTGATACCGAGACTCTTGTTGAGTTATTGATTGAAAGGATAGGTAACAAAAAAGTAACACTGCTTGATATAGGCACAGGAACGGGTTGCATTGGAATAAGCGTTGCAAAATATACAAATGCGGATATAACACTCGCGGATATAAGCAAGGAAGCTTTAAACACCGCGAAAGAAAATTCAACCGAAAATGGTGTGGTTTCAAAAACACTTCACATTGATATTTTAAACGAAATCCCACAAGGCAAGTACGATATTGTGGTTTCTAACCCACCGTATATCAAAAGTGAGATTATTCCGACATTGCAGACCGAGGTTAAGGACCACGAGCCACTATCGGCACTTGATGGAGGAAAAGACGGACTTATATTTTACGAAAGAATAACCGATATTGCACCAAAGTTGTTAAATGACGGTGGTATTCTTGCATATGAAATTGGCTTTGACCAGGGTGATGAGGTAAAGGCATTAATGGAAAAGGATTTTTACGATGTGGAGGTTATAAAAGATTTGTGTGGTAATGACAGGGTTGTAATTGGAATAAAAAAGGGATAAAAAATCAACGGAACGTTCACACGAACGTTCCGTTTTTTGCGGTTAATTTTTCGGGACATCCGTGAATGTCCCCTACAAGCAACATGGAATTTCTACAGACTGCCCTCTTTTTAATTATTCAATATAACTGTTTTTGTGGTATCGTCCCATTTAACATCACAAGCAAACGCCTCCGAAACCGCCCTTACGGGTACAAGTGTTCTTCCGCCAATCAACGCGGGTGCAACATCAAGAGATATTGTCTTGTTATTTATATACATATCCGATTCATTTATTGTCAGCGACACTGTTGTATTTTGCTTATTTGCAGTTACGGTTTTGGTGGAATCATTCCACGAAACAGTAGCACCCAAAGCCTCAAAGATTGCTCGCAACGGCACAAGTGTACGTCCGTTTACAATCACAGGTGCCTGGTCAAATGGCAAACGTTTACCATCTAATGTAACCTTTATTTCGATTGAATTTATATCAGGCTCAGCACCAAAACGAATCATTACACCCTTTTTAAAGAAGGTGTATTTTTTTACATTACTCCCTGCTCTTATTTCCAGAATATGCTTTCCATCAGATAATGATGAAATATCCAACGAACACTTATACGGAGATATATGCTTTGAAGCATACCACTTCCCGTCTATGTTATAGCTCACTTCAAGCTTTGGTGTTTTTTCAAAATATGAAAGTGTATACAAACTTACTTTTCCGTCTTTTGCCACAAGCGTTTCGCCCTTGTTGGCTCTTACAAATGCGAAATCGGGTGCTGCCGAGGTGTCTGTTATATATGCACCACAATTTAGTGCCTCTTTAAATATATCAACGGCATATGGATAATCTGAAATATCAAATCTTTCCGACTCATTTTGTCTCTTTACATTAAAGTAGTTTATCAGTTTAACTTGAGGGTATTTCATAATGACGTTATAGAACATATTGTGAAGTCTTGGAGTTGACCATTCCTCAAGATTTTCACCAAATTTGTTGTTTGTTGGCACTCCGCCCTCGCTTATCATAACAGGTTTTTGGATGTTATTTTTCTTCATAAAATCTATAACAGGTTTTAGTCGGTTAGTTGCCCACGCATAATCGCCCGTCATAAAATATACACTATCCTTTTGCGCAGTATTTTTATTGCCCATAAAATATTTTATAGAATAGCAGCTTACACCTACCCAGTCCACATATTTATCACCAGGATAGAAATATTCAAAAGGTCTGTCAAGTGCACCTAAATCGTTAGGCGACCACACAGTTGCAAGATTTTCGTATTTATGAATTAAATCTGCAACTGTCCTAAAAACCTCAACATATTTTTGAGGTTCATCACCAAGACCCGAGCAGTTCATTTCATTTGCGAATCGCACAAACATAGGCTTGTTATAGCTATTGAGTGTTTTTAGCACAGAATCAACCTTGTTGTAGTCAACGTTATTTATGTTGTTGATTGTCCAGCCTATTGTAGCAACCGCCGTGCCCTCTTTTATCATTTTATTTGCAGGATAGTATAAGTCATCTTGCCACATATCCTCAATATATGTAAGGTATGAGCTTATAGGTCCAAACTTCTCTGAATTTTCTGCAACAGTACCAAGGTACACCCCGCCACGTGGCTCAAACTTTGCATTGTAGTATGGAGCAGACGAAAGAGAACCCTCGGTGTAAAGTTCAAAATCGGGCGTGGTTACCATTTTGTTTTTTTCATTTAGTAACGCACCCCAGTCAGGCTCGGGAAATGTAAAGGCCGAGACAACAGTTGTCAGTAATGTTAGTGTACCAAGTAATAGTGCAATAGTTTTTTTCATCAAAAATACCTCTTTCTTATATCTTTATATTTACAGTATATCACATTTTACAAAAAAATCAAGCATACAAAAAAACATCTTCGCAATGCGAAGATGTTTTCATTTATCTTATGATAATTTTGATTGGTTAACCTTTATGCCGGGGCCCATTGTCGATGTAACAACAACGCTTCTTAGATATTGACCCTTAGCAGCTGATGGCTTAGCCTTTATGATTGCACCGATTAGTGCGTCAAAGTTTTCTTGTAGCTTTGCAGCTCCGAATGAAACCTTACCGATTGGGCAGTGAATGATATTTGTTTTATCAAGCTTATACTCAATCTTACCTGCTTTGATTTCGTTTATAGCCTTTTCAACGTCAGGTGTTACTGTACCTGCTTTTGGTGATGGCATTAAGCCCTTAGGACCAAGAACCTTACCCAAACGACCTACAACACCCATCATATCAGGAGTTGCAACAACAACGTCGAAATCGAACCAGTTTTCACCTTGAATTTTTTGTACAAGGTCCATTTCTCCTACATAGTCAGCACCTGCTGCTTTTGCAGCGTCTGCCTTGTCGCCTTTTGCGAATACCAACACTTTTGAAGTCTTACCTGTACCGTTTGGTAGAACGATAGCACCTCTTACCTGTTGGTCAGCGTGTCTTGAATCGACACCAAGCTTTACGTGAGCTTCAACTGTTTCATCAAACTTAGCTTTAGCAGTCTTAACTACCAAGTCCATAGCCTCAGCTGTGTCATAAAGCTTTGATTTTTCAATTAGCTTTACGCTATCTTGATATTTCTTTCCTCTAAACATTCCATTTCCTCCTTACGTGGTCAAACGAGATATACTCTCCCACCATTCTCTCAAATTAGTCTCCGATTAGTACACCCATACTTCTGCAAGTACCTGCAATCATGCTCATTGCAGCTTCTACGCTTGCAGCGTTAAGGTCAGGCATTTTTTGTTCAGCAATAGCCTTTAAATCTGCCTTTGAAATTGTAGCAACCTTTGTCTTGTTAGGAACACCGCTACCGCTTTGAATCTTACAAGCCTTCTTAATAAGAACTGCTGCCGGCGGAGTCTTTGTGATGAATGAGAAGGATCTGTCAGCATAAACTGTAATAACAACAGGGATTATCAAACCTGCGTCCTTCGCTGTCTTTTCGTTAAATTCCTTTGTAAACTGCATAATGTTTACACCGTGTTGACCTAGTGCAGGACCAACAGGGGGAGCCGGAGTTGCTTTGCCGGCAGGAATTTGTAATTTAATATAACCTGCAACTTTTTGTGCCATTATGGCCACCTCCTATAAAATTATAGCGGAAATATCCGCTACCTAATGTGGTAAATGTCGAAGAGCTTAAAAACCCTTCTCCCACTGTTACCAGAGGGATATAATAAATACATAGCTCATAAGAGCTTGTACCTATTTACTTAAATAATTAATCCGCAAGTTCAACTTGTGTGTAGTCAATTTCAACGGGAGTTTCACGTCCGAACATTGAAACCGATACCTGAACCTTACGTGTTTTATTGTCGATTTTCGTAATACTACCCGAAAATCCTTCCATTGAGCCCGATTTAATATTTACCAAATCGCCAATGTTAAAGTTGATATCTGCCATACGAACAGTATCAACGCCCATTCTTTCAACTTCTTCTTCGGTTAACGGGACTGGCTTGGAGCCCGGGCCAACAAAACCTGTAACACCACGGGTGTTACGAACAACGTACCAGCTTTCGTCTGTCATAACCATTTTTACTATTACATAACCCGGAAACAACAAACGCCTTTTTATCACCTCAGCACCGCCTTTTGTTTCTACAATATCTTCAGTAGGAATCATAACTTCGGGGATAAGGTCTTGTATACCTCTGTTTTCAACAGATTTTTCTATATTAGCTTTTACCTTGTTTTCATAACCTGAGTATGTATGAACAACATACCATCTTGCTTCTTGCGCCACTGTTACCCACTCCTTTCCGGTTAAAAAATTCCGCTAAAATACGAAATTACTTCAAAATTCCGGTTAAAAGTTGGAACAACTTAGCAAAACCTACATCTAGTAATGACAATATAACAGTAAATATCGCAATAAATACGATAATTATTCCTGTGTTGTGTATAAGCTGTTCTTTTGTAGGCCATGTAACCTTTTTAAGCTCAGCTTTACACTCAACAAAAAATCTCTTTATTGAGCCTTTATTCTTTTTTGTTACGTTAGTCTCTGCCATGCTTACACATCCTTACTTTTTTATTAACGGGGGTTTACTTTGTTTCTTTATGAGCTGTGTGCTTTCTGCAGAATTTACAATACTTATTCATTTCAAGTCTGTCAGGACTATTCTTCTTATTCTTCATTGTATTGTAGTTTCTCTGCTTACACTCTTGACAAGCCAATGTTATCTTTACTCTCATTATTGACACCTCCAAAAAAATGATATACTAAGCTACTTTTTTCAACACAAAAAAAAGAGCTACCTCTTACTTTAGAAGTATAACACATATTTTGGTATATGTCAAGCATTTTTTATAAAATAAATATAAATATTTTAAGGCAAAGTGCAGTGTACAACTTTTTATACCCTGCACCTTACATTTTCAGTTATTTTTTTGTTTTATAAACCTTCGGAGAAGCCTTCTCCATTCTCTTTTCTTCATCCTTTTGCATTTCGCGTTTTGCAAAAATCAAGTCGTTATCAGCAACTATAACATGCTCAACCAATTCCGCTCCGCATACGATCATCGCGTTTGCCAGCCAGATTGTTGTTCGTTTATCATCACTCGAAATTTCTTTTATCCCTGACGGATGATTATGTGCAAAAATTATCTTTGCCGCACCGCAGCCCAGCGCTCTTGTTGTTATTTTGGAAAGTTCAACATTAGTGTGGTGTATTGTACCCGAGCTTAACTTCTCTGTTTTTATAAGCCTGTTCTTAGAGTCAAGACATATCATATACAGACATTCAAATTTTTCTTCGAAGAATAAATTCTTTATATATCTTTTTGTGGCTTCGCTATCAATTTTGAAATATGTAGGAGAATGCTCACTGTACACGTTTATATACCTTATAAGTTCACTGAGCGAAGTCAAGTATCTTGCCGCCTCGTTTCCTACGCCCGATATGGCGGTCAGGGATTTTTTATCCGCCGCCAGAACATTTTTAAGATTTCCAAAGTACATAATCAATTTATGTGCTATATCTGCGGTATCTCTCCTTTTATACACCGCATATAGCAAATATTCAAGTATCTCATACTCCGACCATCCCAAAAATCCTGTTTTTAGAAATCTCTCCTCTATCCTTCTGCGATGGTTTTCGTGTGTAATCTCAATGTCTGTTTTATTGTCTTTGGGACACATTGCTATTTATCACTCCTAATAATCGGTGTATAAAACACGATTTTCTTACATCTGTTATTATACCATAAGTGCAAAGTCGTGTACACTTTGCTCCACACCGGTACAATAATTACGTCAATCACAAAGCCGATAACGGCTTTGGTAACCTATTCGGTAATTATTATACCATTTATGCAGATATTTGTCAACTTGTATTTTGAGCGAAAAAATTGGTTTATTTTTTATGCAGGTATTGACTTTTTATGCATAATATGCTATAATAATTCGTGTTTTTGGAGAGGTGGCCGAGCGGCTTAAGGCGCAGCATTGGAAATGCTGTGTACGTTAATAGCGTACCGTGGGTTCAAATCCCATCCTCTCCTTTTTGGAAAACACAATAGCCACGTGCAGAACTCCGCGCGTGGCTAATTATATAAATAATAAGGAGGAAAAACTATGCAAATGACATTTAGATGGTACGGAAAAGACGACCCCGTAACATTAAATCACATCAGACAAATACCCGGTGTTACAGGTATTGTTTCTGCAATTTACGACATTCCCGTAGGCGAAGTATGGGATTTGGCAAGAATTGAGGAGCTTAAAGCCGAAATAGAAAAATACGGACTTACTTTGTCTGTAATTGAAAGTGTTCCCGTTCATGAGGACATAAAAATGGGTTGCGGCGACAGAGACAGATATATCGAAAACTATTGCCAGACACTAAGAAACCTTTCAAAAGCAGGTATTGACTGTGTATGCTATAACTTTATGCCTGTATTCGACTGGACAAGGTCAAATTTAGCATATGAACTTGCAGACGGTTCTAATGCACTTATATACGAAAACGAATCTGTAGAAAAAATGAATCCCCTAACAGGTGATTTGGCACTTCCCGGCTGGGACGCAAGCTACACCAAAGAGGATATGAAAGAGCTTTTGGAAACATACCAGAACATTTCCGAAGAAGATTTGTGGAACAACCTTAAATATTTCTTAGACAGAGTTATTAAGGTTGCAGAAGAGGTCAGAGTAAAGATGGCAATTCATCCGGATGACCCGCCCTGGAATATATTCGGAATTCCGAGAATTATTACAAACAAGTCAAACATAGAAAGATTCTTGAAGCTATACGACAGCAAGTATAACGGTCTTACACTATGCAGCGGTTCTTTAGGCGTATCACCTGATAACGATATTATTGATCTGGTAAATACATATTGCGACAGAATTCACTTTGCACATATAAGAAATATCAAAATCACAGGTGAGAGAAGCTTTGAGGAATGTGCTCACAAAACTGAATGCGGCTCACTTGATATCTATGGTATCATAAAGGCATATCACGATAACGGTTTTGACGGTTATATTCGTCCTGACCACGGAAGAATGATATGGGGCGAAACAGGCAGACCGGGATATGGTCTTTATGACAGAGCACTTGGTGCAGTTTATATAAATGGTGTATGGGAAGCTCTTGACAGGGCTAAGAACTAAGAGGTATACCATATGAAAAAGTTTATGGATAAAAACTTCCTTTTAGAAACTAAAACTGCCCAGAAACTTTTCTTTGATGTTGCGGACAAAATGCCGATTTATGACTATCATTGTCATTTATCACCCGAGGAAATTTACACAGACAAGCGTTTTAAAAACATAACTGAGGTATGGCTTGGCGGCGACCACTACAAATGGCGTTTTATGCGTTGGATGGGCGTTGACGAGGAGTACATAACAGGTTCTGCATCTGATTACGATAAGTTTTTAGCATATGCAAAATCACTTCAGTTCGCGGCAGGTAATCCGCTTTATCACTGGTCGCACTTAGAGCTTCAGAGATATTTTGGAATATACGAGCCATTAACCGAAAAGAGTGCTCCTGCTATATGGGAAAAGGCAAATAAAATAATCAGCAGTGGTGGTTTTTCTGCAAGAAAGCTGATAGAAAAATCAAACGTTGCATTCATCGGTACTACTGATGACCCAACAAGCGACCTCAAGTACCACATTGCATTGGCAGAGGATAAGAATTTTAAAACAGTTGTAAAGCCTACTTTCCGTCCCGATATGTCAGTTAACATTCAGAACGACGGTTTTGCGGAATATATAGAAAAGCTTGGTAATGTCTACGACACAAAAATCACAGATATTAACACTCTATATGGTGTGATAGAATCAAGAATTGAGTTCTTCCATCAGGTTGGAAGCAGAATTGCAGACCATGGCGTAGCAAACATTCCTTATGCACAAGCAACCGAAGACGAGCTTGACCAGATATTTAAGAAAGCACTTTCGGGCGAAAAGGTAAGTGATACAGAGGCAGAAAAATATCAGACTGCACTTATGCTTTTGTGTGGAAAAGAATATGCAAAACGCGGCTGGGTAATGCAGTTGCATATGTCAGTTATACGTAACAACAATACGTTAATGTTTAACAAGCTTGGTCCTGATACCGGCTTTGACTCTATACTGAGTGTTGAAATTGCAAGAAAGCTATCACGTTTTCTTGATACACTTCACACTGCCGGTGCAATGCCAAAAACAATACTTTACAGCTTAAATAACAACGACAACTCCGTGTTGGTGTCTATGGCTGGTAATTTTGAGGGCGATGGAATAAAGGGTAAAATTCAGCATGGCTCTGCATGGTGGTTTAACGACCATATCGATGGAATGGTCGAGCAGATAAAAACACTCGGAAATCTTGGTGCTCTTGCCTCTTTTGTGGGTATGCTTACAGATTCAAGAAGCTTTTTATCATATCCGCGCCACGAATATTTTAGAAGAATTTTATGTAATATTATTGGTGATTGGGTTGAAAGAGGAATGTATGCAAATGATACAGAAACTCTTAACAAGCTTATTGCTGACATTTGCTATAACAATGCAAAAAACTATTTTTTAATGTAAGGGGAAAAATACAATGAAATTACCATTCAATATCGATTTAAATGGAAAGGTAGCAGTTGTTACAGGCGGCGGCGGTGTTCTTTGCGGAATGTTTGCAAAGGCAATCGCAACAACAGGTGCAAAGGTTGCTATATTAGACCTCAACAAAGAAGCTGCTGATAAAGTGGCAGCAGAGATAAAAGCAGATGGTGGTGAGGCAATCGGCGTATGTGCAAATGTTTTAAAGCGCGAAAGTTTAGAGGAAGCAAAAAAGCAGGTTAACGATGCTTTTGGTTCTTGCGATATATTGCTTAACGGTGCCGGCGGTAACAACCCACGCGGTACAACCACTAATGAATACTACGAAATAGGAGACGAGGACAAAGCGGACTTGGTTTCGTTCTTCGACCTTGACCCTGAGGGCGTATCGTTTGTGTTTAACCTGAACTTTTTAGGAACACTTCTTCCTACACAGGTTTTTGCAAGCGACCTTATAGGCAAAAAGGATGCAACAATTATAAATGTATCGTCAATGAACGCATTTTCACCGCTTACAAAGATTCCTGCATACAGTGGTGCAAAGGCTGCTATATCAAACTTCACTCAATGGCTTGCAGTGCATTTCTCTAAGGTTGGAATTCGTGTTAATGCTATTGCACCGGGATTTTTTGTAACTGAGCAAAACAGAGCGCTACTTAAAAACCCCGACGGAAGTCTTACACCACGTTCCGAGAAAATTCTTTCACAGACTCCAATGGGACGTTTTGGTGAGGCAGAGGAGCTTATAGGAACACTTTTGTGGTTACTGTGCTATGATGCTTCAAGTTTTGTAAATGGAACAATAATTCCCGTTGATGGCGGATTTTCTGCATATAGCGGAGTTTAATTTTAAATCCAAAAAGCTTCATCTCAATAAAGATGAAGCTTTTTTATTGTAATTAATCTATATTTATAACTCACTTTTTAAAAATAAAGAAAACTGCACCAAGAATACATAGAAAAGCGTACAAATAATTCATAGTAAACTTTTCTTTTAGGAATGTAACAGAAAATATCGAAAAAACTGTGAGTGTTATTACTTCCTGAATGATTTTTAACTGTGCAGTTGTATAATACTGACTACCAAGTCTGTTGGCAGGCACCTGGAATATGTATTCAAAAAATGCCAGACCCCAGCTTGCAAAAACAACTGCAATCAATGCTGTATTTTTGAATTTAAGATGACCATACCATGCAAATGTCATAAAAATGTTTGATATTATAAGTAAAATAATTGGTTTTATCATAATTCCACCTCCGCTTGTATTATAGCAGATTTTGAATATAAAATCAATAGTGAATAAGTAAAAATCCGCACACAATCGTGTACGGATTTTTCAGCTCCTCGTGTTGGGCTTGAACCAACGACATCATGATTAACAGTCATGCGCTCTACCGACTGAGCTAACGAGGAATATGAGTTCCGGCAACTATCTACTTTCCCGGGCAGTCACCCGCCAAGTATCATCGACGTAAAGGAGCTTAACTTCTGTGTTCGGCATGGGAACAGGTGGATCCTCCTTGCTATCGCCACCGGATATTTAAATGTGAAGGTTGTACCTTCAAAACTAAACAATGTTACGACGTTCTCTAATTCTTGAACCTGATTTTAATTTCCAAGACTGCACTCTCGCGATTTTTGCTTCGCAAAAACGCTGTCGTCTTGTCTTTGTACTTACTTAAAGTTCATACTTTTCCCGAGACTGCACTCTCGCGATTTTCGCTTTGCAAAAACGCTGTCGTTCGTCTCGGCTCGCACTTTTGTTCCAAAAGTGCTTTTGATCAAGCCCTCGGACTATTAGTACCAATCAGCTAAATACATTACTGCACTTACACCCTTGGCCTATCAACCATGTAGTCTGCATGGGTCCTTACTAGCCTACGCTATGGGAAATCTTATCTTGAAGGGGGCTTCACGCTTAGA